>SFCA01000240.1:0-16327 GCA_007095475.1 Microcystis aeruginosa Ma_QC_C_20070703_M131
TAGCTTTAATTTGGTCTGGTCGAGATGATTGGTATTTTGGGGTAGATATGGCTGTTTATTATAATCCAGACGAATCAGCTTTTGTCCCCGATGGTTTCTTAGCAGTTGGAGTCAACCATAATACGGGAGAAAGAGGTCGGTTAAGCTATATTTTGTGGGGGGAAAAATATATCTTGCCGATTTTGTTTTTAGAGGTAATTTCCGAGAAATATAACAGTGAGTATGAGGAGAAATTCTTAAATTACCAAAGCCTAGGGATTCTGTATTATGTAATTTACAATCCTTTCAGTGGCAGAAGGGGAAGATTTAAAAAGCGACAACGCTTAGAAGTATATAAATTAGTCTCAGGGAAATATCAACTTCTAGAGAGTGAGAATAATCGAGTTTGGTTGCCTGAAATTGGCTTGGCACTAGGTTACGAGAAAGGAGAACATATTGCTTGGTATCGGGAATGGTTATACTGGTATGACCAGTCAGGAAATCGCTATCTAACGGCTGAGGAAAGAGCGAACCAGGCTGAGGCGATCGCTGCTCAAGAACGCTTGGCGAAACAAGAGGCTGAAGCGATCGCTGCTCAAGAACGCTTGGCGAAACAAGAGGCTGAACAAAAAGCCATCCGGCTGGCTGAAAGGCTCAGATTGCTTGGAATTAACCCCGATGAAATGTAGTATCTGACTTCTCCAAGGTATCAAAACCCCCCAAAAAAAGAGAGAGGAAACCTGCGCCTCCTCTCCCTAGGTCATTATTTTCTGCCTTTGCGGACAGCACCCCCTAGCATTAAACCGCCCAGGGTGATAAAACCAAGAAGGCTAGAGGGTTCGGGGACTTTTAACACAGGCGGGGTCGGCTTGGTCAACACCGAAGACATTCCATAGAGACGACGTAATGATGTTCTAAGGGTTATCGAGTTTTGAATCCAATTGGCAGTTGATAGATTGGTAACACCAGTAATGGCAAAACTGCCGCCAAGACCATTGGAACCACCCACCACTCCACTGCTATTCGTTCCAGTCCAGACAACTTCAGTACCTAGCGTCGAACCAGCCTGAGTTACGTTAATCGGGCGTATTATAGGGGGAAGCCAGAGATCGGCATTATCGTTGGCGACTCGGTTGCCATCTATGAGGTAGATGAGAACACCCGTACTCGATGGATTAGTCCCTGTATTATCACGAGCATCGACTCCGGTAGAAACAATGCCTGTTTGCGTAAAAGCGATCGCATTGCAAGGGATCGTATTCGGGTTAAATCCCGCCGCATTTAAAGCCAGATCAAGAGCCGTATCAATCGCGAGGGTTCCCCCTCTGGCTTCAGTGGTGACAAAGGTATTGTAGGCGTTGATGCCGAAGGTTTGTGGCATTCCGTGCGCCGTCAGTGACAAAGACCAAACGATACTGAGCGCCAGGAGCCAAGTCAGCAGGGACGACCACCAAAGCAGCCTGTGCCGCACTAGCCGTTGCCAGAGTCGCCAGGGCAACTCCAGAGACAAAGCAGCGTTGTTGTATTTTTTTCATTGATTTGCCTAAAAGTGCTGTAGTAGATGGATTTGAGTGCGTGCGACATTAGCGAACCGAACAATCCATTGTTGGTTAGCTTGGGTCAATTTCTCAATTTCTTGATTGAGTTTTTCAAGGCAGTTATCGAGATCCTCAAGATGGGCTTCGATAGCGGCCAAAGCTTTACCGCGAGAGCATTCCCGTCGGTTCTTTTCGGCAGTCCGCATCTCGACAAGTTGCCGGCGACGACAAACCCTAACTAGAAAGACTTTTGGTCTTGAGATAATATTAGGTCGAGGTCTTTTCCAAACAGGATTTAGTATCACAGGCGATGAAATGGGTTAACTTAGGAGCAAAAAGACTATTGTGGAGCATCACTTAAAACTTGATGATCGATCAAGTTTACTGCCATTGAGCGTGAATGCGTGGATGGAGTAAACGCTCAACTGGTTGACCGTTTTTTAAATGTTCTTCGACAATCTGATTGACATCCTCTGGTTTAACACGACAGTACCAAGTTTCTTCAGGAATAATCCTCACCGTCGGGCTAGTGCTACACTGTCCTTGACAACTACTGGTCATAACGATGACATCTTCTGGGAGAGCTGCCATTTGCCATGCTAAAAGAAGCTCGGACGCACCCTGCACCAAACAGGAAGAATGCTGACAGACCATCACAAATCGCTTTTGGGGATAAGACATATTACCTAAAAAGTTGCAAAATTAGATAGTTCCCTGGGTATATTCTTGGGGGTCGCTTTGGGGAAGCATAGTTTTATTTTGCACCGAATCCCCGATACTGGCAATATAAAAAAAGGGGGCGAAAAATTAACCATCGATCTTTAAAATAGAGTTCAGAGAAAAATTTAGTCAATCAAGAGGGTAAAAGTGGCATTCGCTAGTCATTGGGTCATGTTAGGTTTATTACTGGGTTTTGCTGTCGCCCATAGCGGATTAGCCGGTTTACGAATGCGGGGAGAAGCTATCATCGGTGCGCGACTGTATCGGGTATTATTTGCCCTCGTTAGTGTACCTCTAGCAGTAATTTTAGTAGTTTATTTCTTCAATCATCGTTATGATGGTTTGCTTCTCTGGCAAGTGCAGGGAGTAACTGGAGTTAAAACCCTAGTTTGGATACTTTCGGCCATTTCTTTTTTCTTTCTCTATCCTGCCACCTTTAACCTGCTGGAGATCGCCGCTATCCAAAAACCCCAGGTTCATCTCTACGAAACCGGCATCCTGCGCGTTACCCGTCATCCCCAGATGGTAGGACAGGTGATCTGGTGTATTGCCCATACCCTCTGGTTAGGGACAAGCTTTACCCTATTAACTTCCCTGGGTTTAATTGCCCATCATCTTTTTGCTGTCTGGCATGGCGATCGCCGTTTAGAAGACCGTTATGGAGAGGCATTTTTAAAGATCAAAGAACGCACCTCGGTGATCCCCTTTTTAGCGATTATCGATGGTCGGCAAAGCCTAAAATGGCAAGAATTCCTTCGTCCTGCCTATCTAGGAGTAACAGGGTTTATTCTACTCCTCTGGTGGGGTCATCCTTGGCTAATACAAGCAACAAGTAAAATTTATTGGTGATTTTGCTCCCAACCCCTTTCTTATTGATCCCGATTGGTGTAGGATGGTCTCTATATCAAAATTAAGTTTTCATAAAATCGGTTTAGACATGATGCTATCTGTCAACGAAAAAAGCTTCCCTAAGCTAGTTTTAGATTCTTCTCGTCCGGTTCTCGTGTATTTTTGGGCTCCTTGGTGTGGTTTATGTCGTTTGATCCAACCCACCCTCTTTTCTTGGCAAAATGACTGTCAAGATGCGATTCAATTAGTCGGTGTCAATGCCGATAATAATTTTAAATTAGCTAATAGTTTTCGTCTGCGTAGTCTGCCTACTTTAATTCTCTTCGATCAAGGTGTTCCGGTTCACCGTCTGGAGGAAATTCACAGTCGCGAGGAATTGCAAGAAACCCTGCAACTAATAGTCAAAAGTCAAATCCTGCGTTCAGCTTAAGGGAAAGATACCTTTTCTGATGCGACTGGCAGAGATAATATAATAGGACAAAAAGTAGATAATCCCAATTGCTAAAACTCCCATAGTTCCCCCAGTTCAAAAATTTAGGAGGCTTGAGAAAAATGCCGATTGGTGTGGCTGAATTTGTCGAAAACCAGGAAAATCGCTGTCCTGTGGTACTACTACTAGATACCTCCAGTTCAATGCAAGGGGAACCGATTAAGGCTCTCAATGATGGGATCAAAACCTTTCAGGAGGATGTGATGCGGGATACCCAAGCGACGTTGAGCGTAGAAACTGCCATTGTTACCTTCGGTAATGGAGGGGTTAAAACCGTGCAAGATTTTGTCGGGATTGACCAATTTACGCCACCTACTTTAACCGCAGGAGACTTAACCCCCATGGGAAAAGCGATTGAATTGGCTTTAGATTTAATCGCAGATCGTAAAGCGATTTATAAAAATTATGGTATCCAATATTATCGCCCCTGGGTATTTTTAATTACTGATGGTGCGCCTACGGATCAGAAGAACAAAAAAAGGGGTCTTAGCCCCTTTTTCCGGATTAGTTAGTTATTTTTTCGGCGATAACATCATCATCATGTTACGACCTTCTTTTTTTGGTGCTTGCTGTACCTCAGCCACATCCTCTAAATCCTTGGCCATGCGCGCCAGTAATTCTTCCGCTAGGTTAGAGTGTTGAATTTCCCGACCTCGGAAGGTAATCGTCGCTTTTACCTTATCTCCCGCTTTTAAAAAACGTTGCGCTTGGTTGACTCGCACGTTGTAGTCATGCTCATCGATTTTATAGCGCATTTTAACTTCTTTTATATCGGCTGTATGCTGTTTTTTCTTGGCTTCGCGGGCTTTTTTCTCCTGTTCAAACTTGTACTTACCATAGTCCATAATCCGGCAAACGGGAGGACTTGCCGTTTCACTGACGAGGACGAGATCAAGTTCCTTTTCTTCGGCCACGCGCAAAGCTTCGGCAGGAGTAATAATGCCTAGCTGAGAGCCGTCGCTATCGATAACGCGGATTTCAGGAAAGCGGATTCTTTCGTTAATTTGGGGGAGATCGCGAGTAGTGCGTCTTTTATCTATCACAGGCGTTCTGGGTTATCTCTATTCTAGTTAGTTAATCGGGTGGAGTTTACAAAATGATTTACTTGTTATTCTACCTACTCGATCGAGTTTCTTGGCCAATTGTTAAGTTTTCTTGCAATGTTAATTTTTAGCCGCCGGTCGTCAGCCGCCGGCCGTCAGCCAGATAAGCTGTTGTCTATGGGCCTTGTTAGACCCAAGTTACCATACTCTCAGGAATCGATCGGTAAGGTGCGTTCTCCCTCGTTGCAGCAGGGAACGCACCCGACAAAATCAGCGTAATCGCACTACCTCTGTAAACCAATGTCTAGATTATAGTAGGACGGTATCAGCCGAAAGTTAATAAGATTGTCCAGTATGGTTAACGCTTGCTGTAGGGGTAGCCTCCCTGGTCAGACGAAAGAAAGCGGGAATCGTTTTGACTGGCCCAAGGGTGAGAAAAAAGATCATGAAAACTTAGGATAAATCGTGGTTAATCATGGCTTGCATTTTGGAGAAGAGCGGCCTAGGCACTCTGGAGCGGAAAAAGCCCTAGAAATCGCCGCTACTCTCCGCTATCATCAATCAATTGAGTGCGTTCTTTTTCCAGAGCCAATTCCGTTTCTAATTCTTTACCAAGAAAATAATTAAGGAAAGTACGGATAAAGGCGATGAGAGCGAGTTTTCCCAGTTCCTCGAGACTCGGTGCGACGGTAGTGGCCACTATATCCGCCCCTAATTGAAACTCCAGAGCCAAAGATAACCAGGTTCCGAAGCGAATTCGGATGGCGTTAAAGGGAAAGGCACGACTGTGGCGACGACTATTTAACTGCCAAGCAAGTTGCACAGTTTTGAAAAGTCCCGCAATCACACAAGCGACGGAAAGACTCTCTAAACAGAATTTAGCGACCGCTACCGCGTGGGTCAAGACAATATCGAGAAATCCTAAGTGTTCCATCCCCCATTATTATGCCTTGAATATTTAAGTTGACCTCAGGGATGAAATCGTTAGATTTAATGACGCGCAATGCCTCTTTTGAGGGCATTGCCTCTACCTTGCCTACTTACTCTTCAATGCTTTCTAGCATACCTCTTTCTAGCCTTTTGGTAGTTGTTTGATTGAGGTCGTCTGCTCGTTTAACAATCCTAACTCGTTTAATTTGGTCAATAGGGTAAAAGTTTAGGTCTCTAGTTCCTTTTAGTTTAACCGTGCCAATATTTTTCTTATCTGTAAAAGTTATTTTCTTTCTATCCTCCGATAGTTGACCTCCGGAGTTTTTAGATTCCACAGAACGATTATTTTTCTGAAACTTAGGATAACCTTTTTTACCTTTAACCTTTTTCTGGCAATTGTCATAGAAACGAGCAATAGACGACCAGGCTAGTTCGGCCGATGCTTGTTTAGCCGTAGAATTTAGAGTATCGACAAACTTGAACTGTTAGGCGAGAACTGCACAATATTTATTGAGAGAATATTTATCGATTTTGTCTTCTCTCTTGGCATCCATCCAAAGCCTTATTACGGATGAATTGTACTGTACGGATAGCTTCATCAATGGCAGAACACTGACTTGGTTTGACCACGGCTTTCATTCCTAAGACAATCATTGTTTATCGACCTCAAACAACTACTTATATGCTAACCTAGACAGCACAGATTGTCAAGATTCAAGAAGTTTATTTAACAAGATAAACCTGGATCACGAGTCCGATTAAGGCGAATAGACCGATAGCGCACAGAGAACCGGCAACGATCATTCCTAAGGAGAGATTTCGAGGTCGATAAAAGTCTCCCCGTTGAATCCGGCGTAATTCTTTCGGGTGTTCCAGGGTTGCGGTAACGATGGCGATGGTTCCTAAGGCGACGAAGGCAATCCCCGTCAGCCGCGTAATCCCGATGGGCGGGGCGTTTTTCCCGCCGAGGCCTTCGTGAATGGCGTTGATAATGCCATGAATGCCGACCCCGAAACTGATCAGCGATAGACTGGTGCGGATCCAGGCCATCAGGGTACGTTCGGCGGCGGCGCGACTACGTTCTCTTGCCAGTTCGTTGGCTAGGTTGGGAGGGTCGCGGGGCGGTAAGCTATCCATAGACCTTTGGGCAGAATTGAAAAATTGTTGTCTGGTTAGAGAGTCAAGAGAAATAATCAAGAATTTTATCAGCTAAAATCCCTGTTTTTGAAGCTTTAAGACTTTCAAAAACAAAAGGTATCGAAAGAAGTTAAGACAATTATATCGTCTTCTATGAAAAATCCCTGAAAGTGAGCCGACCTCATGGGAGCAGCGATCGAGAATCTAGGTTATGGTTCTAATCGCCATAATTGGGAGTAGGATGTCTGCCACGAATAAAGAAAAATGGTATCAGGTGCGTTCCCCCTCATCGATTAGTTGCTTAGTCGGATTTGCAGCAGGGAACGCACCCGACAAAATCAGCGTAATCGCACTACCTCTGTAAACCAATGTCTAGATTATAGTAGGACGGTATCAGCCGAAAGTTAATAAGATTGTCCAGTATGGTTAATGGGGTTAATGCTTCTGGTAAGAGTAATTTATTTGATGCTTTGCAATTGTTGGCGCGGCTGGCAGAAGTGGATCTGAAGACGGCTTTTAGCGAGCAACGAGGACATCCTAGCGAACTTTTTACCCAGTATGATGAGGACGACTACGCCACGGAAATGGAATTTATAGTTGAAATGTTAGTCAATCGCAAGGTAAAAGATAATTGGGGTGGGGAAGTCGATCTTAAATATACAAGATTACGCTATCAATTAAAAATTAAACGAGAGTCTAATACAAGTGGATTTGAAAACTTGTATATTGTTGATGAACGTTTAGAAAATTTAAAGCACAATGAAGATAATTGGGTAAAAAATTATATTCCTAAGACAGTATTGGAAACTTGGCGACCAAAAGTAACGGGTAGGAGAGCCATTCCTTATATTAATACTGAAGATAAGAGTGGTATTGCTACCATTGTTGTACATCAAGATCGTAAACAGGGAAATAAAAAAGTATTTCTGGCAAAAAGCGCATCACAAACTGTTTTAAGCAGCATTAATACTATAGATTTTCAACATATATTAGCCGCCAAACAAGAAATGCTGAGTTGGAAGTTTATGCAGCTTAATCCCGAAGATCTGCGAGAACCTACGCGTCAAGATATGGGCATCAGAGATACAATAACAGCAAGCGGAAAGAATTTAGCCGCTGCTTTATTTCGCATCAAACAAGATGATGAATATACCCTCACAGCAATTTCCCGTGATCTCAATAATCTGCTACCGAATCTTACAGAAGTTAATGTTTATGACGACAAAGCAAATCGACAATTTATTATCAAGGTAAAAGGTGATGATGGTCGGGAGTTTTCTTCGAGAGTGCTTTCCGAAGGAACCCTACGTTTATTAACATTATGTGTCCTGCAATACGACCGACAACACACAGGATTACTGTGTTTTGAAGAGCCAGAAAATGGCATTCATCCTTTTCGTATTGAAGCAATGGCAAGATTATTAAAAGAGCTAACTGTCGATTTTAAAGATACTGAAATGCCTTTACGCCAAGTAATAGTGAACACTCATTCTCCAGTTCTGGTGAGTCAATTAATTAATTGGCAAGATGATAAAAATGTCAGCATTTGGCTTTCTCAACTTACCACTATAATATCCACTATTGAAGGGAAGCGAATTAAGATGAAAAGCAGTAATTTTCACCCTGTTATCAAAGAGAATAAAAAGCAATTAACCTTATTTTTCTCCGAAAATGAGGCCAAGCTAACTCTCTCGGAAGTTGTCGAATATCTAAAAACTGCTGATGCTGAAAGTGCGATTAAAAATATTAAAAATCAACAAAACTAATTAATGTAAATCAATTAAGATGGCAAAAAAAATCAAACAAATAATTATTGCCTTAGCTACAGAAGGCAGTTCCGATCATAGATTTTTAACGAATATTATTCAGCGCACTTTCGAGAGAGTTGCTCTTGACGGTCAACAAGAAATAGAAATTTTTGACCCAATTTTTCTTCCAAGAATCTATCGCGAAAATATCCGAGAAAAAGCTAAACAATACGCAATTCAAGCGGCGGAGAAGGGAGCAATGGTTTTGTGCTTCCATGCAGACGCAGATGATAAAACAGATAAAAACGCATTTAAGGAAAGAATTAATCCGGCTTTTGATGCTATTAAATCAGACGAGCGAGACTTATGCAAAAATTTAGTTGCTATCGTTCCAATACAAATGACTGAAGCCTGGATATTAGCAGACAAAGAATTACTAAAAAAAGAATTGTGTACAAATAAAAGTGATAGTGAGTTAGCAATCGATAAAGATCCCGAATCTTTTAGCAATCCGAAAGAAACAATTAAAAATGCCATCAATAAAGCCAGAGAAGGTATTACTAAACGGTATCGAAATAAACTAAAAATTGACGATTTATATTCACCGCTTGGTACAAAAATCGAATTGTCGAAATTAGAATCCTTGTCTTCCTACAAAAAATTTGAAAAGGCAGTACGAGATATTTTTCCACAATTAACGAAAGTCAACAATATAGAAGATAATCCTGATGAAACGTGAATAGGATCTTGCTAATACCATTTTTCTAAAGTAATGGCAGAGATGGTTAATTTCCCTCACCCCCAACCCTTCTCCCAAAAAGGGAGAAAGCAGTAGAATGTCTGCCACGAATAAAGAAAAATGGCATAGGGTGCGTTCCCCCTCGTTGCAGCAGGGAACGCACCCGACAAAATCTCATTATAATTATTATCGATATCGCACTAACGTTATTATTCTCCTTGACGGCTAATTTATCCGATAAGATCAATGATTACACTGTAGTTATAATATTGTTACGGCGGATTCATGTTTGTTCTGGTAAATTCTCCACCCTGAAAAGCTTACCCAATAAGGAATTGGCTGTACCAGAGAAATAAGGTAACTGCTGTATGCCATCAACAACCATCCTCAACCAATGATCCCTAAACTACCCTTTTCTAGGAAAAACAATCAGCAAAAAAGTCATCCATCCGAACAGCCCTCTGTAAATTCTACCAAACCAGAGACAAAATCAAAACAATCGATCATTACAAGGATCGGTCAACTATTACCTTTCTGGACAAACAATCAGACAAAAAGTCATCAATCCGAACAGCCCTCTGTAAATTCTAGCAAACCAGAGAAAAAAAACACGATCCTTTCATGGCTAATGGAATTCGGGCAAAAAAGTTTACTGATAAAGACAGCGATCTTGACTGCATCGGGAGCGATCGTGACTGCATCGGGTCCGGTTATGGTTACTTTTATCACTAATCCCGATAAAGTTCAACTCTGGCTAACTATTTTATTCCCAAAACCTGTTTCCTTCTCTTGCGAGGGTATCACTGTTCAAATCCCGCAGAATTGGCAACAACATTGGCAACAACTTGGATGTCAATCTGTTGCAATTCCTAATGTTCCTGATGCTACAATCATCCCCAAGTCTTTTGTTAGTAATGAAAGCAATTCTCCTAAAATACGCTTGATTGTCGAAGAGCTTTATGAAAACGATATTACTTTGCAAAAATTTTACCAAAAAGAAAAAGAACAAGCAAAATTATTTATAGATAACAAGAAAAATACTTATTTTAGAGGTAATGAAAAATTTTAATTCAAGGGTAATTCAGCCTACGAATTAGTTTATGATGCAGACAATATTAAACGAAAAGATATTGGTTTTTTATACAGTAAAAAACAATATACGATTCGTTATGAAGCCAGTACCCAAGACTTTGACAAGTATGAAAAGGAAGCGAAAGAGATAATCAACTCTTTAGAGTTAGATTCGGTTAAAGAAGCTAAATAGTCTATGATTAAAAGTTTTCGCTGTCAAGACACAGAAACCCTGTCAAGTTGAAATTGTTGATTATCATTAAAGGAGGTTGATGATGAATAATTGGAAAAGCTCCATTCACCCCGGTGAAATTCTCGCGGATGAATTAGAAGAAATTGATCTTACTATCTCTCAGCTTGCCCAAAAAATTTATGTTTCGCAAGAAACTCTCTATCACATCCTACAAGGAGACGCGAATCTCACGGGAGATATTGCTTTAAAATTAGGAGGTCTCTTTAATACTGGTGCAGAATTGTGGATGAATTTACAAAAGGCTTATGAATTGGATGTAGCCAGAGAAAATCTAGGCAATAGGCTAGAAGAAATCATTCCCTATCAATCTATTTCTTTTCTATAAATTGATTAAATTCTCATCAAAATAATAGGATTTACTGGGCAATGCTTCAAATATAATGATCTGTGCTACGATCTCGGCTATAATAGCATCATTCGGTTTTCTTTATTGTGTGAGGAGTCACCTGATATGGTTTACAGAACATCGGCTTTTGGTTTACTCGCTTTGGCTTTATTGGTTTCGGGGGTTAGCGTGTCGGCATCTCAGAGAATGACAGGGGTAAGGGAAAGCCAATTCAACGAGGGAATTAATGGCCGTAGGGACACACAACTACTGGCACAAGCCAATGTTAATGAGGATCAATGGTTTGAGGGAACTCTTCAAGGTTGTAAACGCACCGGTCCAAGCGTGCAATGTGCGGTGGCGGTTAGAGGAAAAGCAGATCATTATGCTAGTGTACGATGCCAGGCAGAAAATCTTACTAGATTATTTGATACATCTGGTAATGTTTATCCCTGCGCTAAAATAAAAATTGGTAATCAAGAAGCTCAAAGTGACTTAAGATTGAAATTTCCTCAAGGAACACCCGTTAAAGTAACGCTAACGTTCAATAATGTTTCTTCTCAGGTAAACGAGTTTGATACGCTTGAGATTAGTTTTGAGTATTATCGCGATTCATTTCTAAAATTCAAGAATATTAAATTACCTAGATAAACGCCTGTAATCGCGAGGATTCAGCTTATGATCAAACTTCAAAATCGTTAATCTGTCTCTATTCCGTAATGCAACGCTTAACTTTTGAATGGGACATAGAAAAGAACCGAGTTAATCAAAAAAAACACGGTGTTTCTTTTGAGGAGGCTAAGTCTGTTTTTTATGATGATAAGGCAATTCAATTTTGGGATGATGACCATTCAGAACAAGAAGACCGATTCTTACTTCTGGGAAAAAGTTATAAAATGAGGATATTGCTCATTGTTCATTGTTACCGAGAAGAAGAATCAGTAATTAGAATTATTTCAGCCCGAAAAGCCACTAAAAACGAAAGTCAACAATATAGAGGATAATCATGATGAAACGTGAATATGACCTTGCTAACATGAAAAATCGTCCTAATCCTTTTTCTCAAAAATTAAAACAACAAGTTACCTTACCTTTGGGAATTGAAGTGATTGAATATTTTGAGAAGAAAGCCAAGGAAAAGGGTATTTCTTATCAAGAGTTAATCGATTTATATCTTCAAGATTGTATAACCAATCAAAGAGAGTTATCTTTTGATTAACGCCTTAAATTGCTGAAGCTTTGGAGTTAGGTGTTAAAAGTTTATCTTTAACAATTATTATAAACAATCCAATAACCGACCATACAAGCTAGTTCCCTCGCTTTGCCAAGGCTCTCGATATTTATATAAGTCATCTAACTCATTATAATTATTATAGATGGGTACGGGCAAACCGAAAGGAATTTTTTCTATTTTCTCGCCATATACAAACCAAATCGGATAAAAACCTCGATTAGTTTTTTTTCGAGAGTATAGGCTATTGGGAGAAAGATCTTTTGATATTTCTTGGATATTGTTAAACCATCCTACCTTCTGAGCAAATGCTGTATATTTATCGATGTTCGACTCCGGGTTGTCTCTATTATATTCACTGTGATACGCGCTGTAAATGCCTCTTTGTACTTTGAAACCGTATTCTCCACCAGAGGCTTGTTGCCACTTTACATCTAGATATTTTAATGTGGAACATTCTAAATTCTTCACCTCAAAACTATCTAAATCACCTGACTGATCCGCATCACCTTCTTTTAGTAAAATCTCCCAAGTTTTATCATTCGCTTGTCCCCATTTTTTAGCTGCTAGTAATTGCTCCAAAGTTTGATTGGGAGAGGGAAGAGGGGAAGATAATCTTTGAGAATTCCGAATCGCTTGCCACTGAGGATATAAATCAATAGGAATTGCTAAAGATGAAGATTTATTCCCAGAAGCGTCTTTATCTGCTTCGACTAATATTCCGACTAATTCACCATTTTTATTAACAACCGCGCCGCCACTCATTCCGACTTCCGTTGTTACATCCATCTTCAGCGTTGCCCCCTTTTTCCCTTTTAGTAGCGCATCAGGAGGTAATTTATCATTAAATTTACCCAGGTTAAGGGTAGGAGTAGATAGTCTTTTTGTAATCTTAGAGGAAGGAAGCGGATAGCCAGAAACGGTTAAATCATCGGTGGGTTGTAATTGCTGGCTATCTCCTATATTCGCCGTTCGATATTTAGCAGAACTTTGTATGGTAATCTCCGCTAGATCGTAATCGTCAATTTGCTTAATATTTTTCTCATTAATGATGTGGCTACCGATTATTTGCCGATTAGAAGGATTAAAAATTAAAACTTTATAGTTTCTCTTTTCTTGCACCACATGATATGCTGTTAGAATCGTGTAGAATTGTCCTTGCTGGCGAACGATTACCCCAGAACCCCCATCCTCTTTATAGCTTCCTTCTACATCAATTCTGACGGTAATCTCCTTTAATTGTGATTGATCCAACTGAGCGATCGCCACAGGAAAAGGTATCAATATCGAGACAATACCCAACCAAGCGAACCATCTTTTTATCATTGTCTTTCAGTCCTCGATCGCTCCACTTCTTCGAGAAACTTCTTGACATGAATATAAACTTCTCGGTGAGTCTCCCCATAATAAAAACGAAACTCTCCCGTTAATTTTAAATCCGTCCGATAGCGAAGGGCTAACATCTTATCTAAAACTCTTTCCGCGTTTTCCCCTCGCTTTAATTTAACGATGAGTTCTCTTTCGGTATCGCAAGCTTTATCTTTGGGTTCCTTGACAAAACAAATGATCGGATAATTATCACTCGATTTTCCCGTCCGTAAAAAAGAACGACTCCAGGTTTTATCGTCATATCTTGCTTGAATAATCTCAGAAACTTCCTTGCACCGCTCTAGTGGCTTTTCCCCCGCAACTTCCTCCACCCAATAAATAAATGGTACTAAATTCGCCGTTCCGTTCTGGATCATTGTCGTGGGAACTTTTTGCTTTGTGGAGGGATAGCTTTCTATTTGACAGGTAACTTTGGGTGATTCCGTTCGCCCTTGTTGTGGGGTGAAACCATTAGAAAGCATAACAACAAATGCCAAGGGGAAATAGCGCCAGAAAACATTCATCGCGGTTGTCGCAAGCGAGAAGTATATGCCGCAATTGTATCATAATCGGTAAGATGCGTTCCCTGTCGTCGCAGCAAGAAACGCACCCGACAAAATCGGCGTACTGCTAGGTAGTGCCTTCGACATCGCACTCAGGCAAAACTTCCAGCAACTGTGGACTGAAGCGAACACAGTATGATACAGTAATATCTTGAATAAAATTAATCAAGAAAAAAATATGTCAAAAAGCGATGGCTATCGTTCCTTTGGCAAACGAATCAAAGAACTTCGGGAGTCTAAAGCTAAATTAGTTAGGAAGGTTGCGGCCGATTTAGATATGGATCAGTCTGTCTTAAGTAAATTAGAGAATGGACTTTTGTTTCTAAATACCACTTTACTTGAAAAAATTGCCAAATATTATCAAGTCTCACTCGATGAACTTAAAACCATTTTATATGCTGACAAAATTATGAGTTAATATGCAACCTATACTCATGCTGATAGAGTAATCAATTTAGTTTGTGAAAGATTTGCCGAGTATCACACAGAATCTAACCATCAACACAAGGGAGAATCAGATGATCCAACTTGAATTATTTGAACCAAGTTACACAGATCAATACATTCAAGAAGGGTTTAATTTTTTGACACCCAAACTTGGGGATGTTACTTTCTTGAATGGTCTTAATGAACCTGTTCATCGTTGGTTTAGACTAACGCCAAGTTATGCTCCTGAATTAGTTAGATTTCTATGTGAATATTTAGAATGTTCATCAAAAACTGTATTGTGCGATCCCTTTTTAGGAAAAGGTACGACGATAATAGAAGCTAAGAAACTTGGACTATTTGCTATAGGCATAGAGTTGAATCCATTACTAAAACTTGCATCTGAATATGCCTTGACTTGGGCAGTTGATCTTGAACAATTAACTCAACATTTTCAATCTTTTGAAAATTATCTTCTTGATACTTTAGATGAAGCGAAGAATTTGTCTTTAGAAACTGCCGAGGAAAAATATCAATTAACTATCCCACCAATTCACAATGTATTTAGATGGTGGAGAAAAGAAGTTTTAAAAGAGTTACTTCTAATTCGTCGGGCTGTTTGGAAAATAGAGAATGAGAACTATAAACATCTTTATTGGTTAGCTTTGTGTTCTTCGGTTCTAGATTGCGCTAATATTCATCGAAATCACCCTACTATTAGTTTTGATGATAAACATAACCGTGAAATTAAGGTTTGGAAAGACTTCCGTGACAACTTTGAAGCTATTATCACTGATCTAAAACATTTATCTACAAGAGACAAGTGGGGAACTATAAAAGTTTACCTAGGTGATAGTACCCAATTATCTAGTTTTGTCGAAGAAACAATAGATAGAGTGATTACTTCTCCTCCTTATCCTAATAGATTTAGTTATGTCCATACTACTCGTCCACAACTTTTCTTTATGGAAGTTTTCTCACAGGCTTCTGAATCTGCCGATCTAGATTGTGCCTCAATTGGTGGCACATGGGGTAAGGCTACGTCAATGCTTTATGAGATTGAAGTAGCCCCAAATGATCATATTTTTGATATACTTTTGCCGATGGTTAACCAGTTACGTCCACAAAATAACTTGATGTGTAACTACGCCATAAAATATTTTAATATGATGGATAACCATATAGCTCAACTTGCCAAAGTTACCAGTAAAAAGTTTAGAGGGGCATATATAGTTGGCAATTCTAGACTATCTGGCGTTGATATTTTTACTGACATATTATTGGGTAAAATTTTTGAAAAGAATGGTTTTGCTGTTGAGCAAATTCTTGTTTTGCGGAAACGTGGAGGTAAGAAGAAACTCTATGAAACAGCAATTTGTGTAAAAAAAGCTTAAGACTACATCATGTCAAAAATCTTGTCCATAATTTCTCGTATTAACTTATCTTCCTGTTTGAAGTAGCTGAGTAAATCAAACCCTGTCAGCAGTTTGACAAACTCAAAAGCATTGTCCCCCTCGTAGACTTTCCAATATTCTCTTAGACGCCTTACAGGACTGGTCAAAGAAGATGAGCAAAAAATAATCATGACTGGTTCTATTTTTTTATTATTTAGTGCTAGAGCCATGTCTCGGTCAGCCTGTATGCGTTTTGAGTCACCAATCTGATAGCAAGAACGTACTTCAAAAGCCATCCCAATCGCTGTTTTATCCGTTTTTAACTGTTCAATACGTCTAGCATTCTCTAAAGATAATTTTGAGTAGCTGATTAATCCATCGGTAGAACGTTTCTGTGATTTGTTGTTCAAGGGGTGACAAGGCGACTAAAAGGCTTGCTGGATAAGGCGCATAGCCGTTAGACCCCTAGAAAAATCGGGGTGTTTTCCTGGCTTGAGGCGGATCAAAGAAAAGGCGAGTTCCG
>SFCA01000241.1:0-6298 GCA_007095475.1 Microcystis aeruginosa Ma_QC_C_20070703_M131
TTGGAACAACCGAGGGATTGCGTTAGCTAATTTAGGCAGATTTGAAGACGCGATCGCATCCTACGATCAAGCTTTAGAAATTAAACCCGATTACTATGAAGCTTGGAACAACCGAGGGAATGCGTTAAGGAATTTAGGCAGATTTGAAGACGCGATCGCATCCTACGATCAAGCTTTAGAAATTAAACCCGAGTACCATGAAGCTTGGTACAACCGAGGGATTGCGTTAGGTAATTTAGGCAGATTTGAAGAAGAGATCGCATCCTACGATCGAGCTTTAGAAATTAAACCCGATAAGCATGAAGCTTGGAACAACCGAGGGGTTGCGTTAGGTAATTTAGGCAGATTTGAAGAAGCGATCGCATCCTGGGATCGAGCTTTAGAATTTAAACCCGATTACCATGATGCTTGGAACTACCGAGGGATTGCGTTAGCTAATTTAGGCAGATTTGAAGAAGCGATCGCATCTTACGACAAAGCTTTAGAATTTAAACCCGATGACCATGAAGCTTGGAACAACCGAGGGATTGCGTTAGGTAATTTAGGCAGATTGGAACAAGCGATCGCATCCTACGATCAAGCTTTAGAATTTAAACCCGATTTGCATGAAGCTTGGAACAACCGAGGGGTTGCGTTAGGTAATTTAGGCAGATTTGAACAAGCGATCGCATCTTATGATCGAGCTTTAGAAATTAAACCTGATTACCATCTAGCTTGGAACAACCGAGGGTCGGCCGTTTGTTCTCTGAGTAAAAATCGTATTTCTACTCCTAGTCTAGAAGCTCTCATTTACCGTAAACCGATAGTAGCCCTTAATGACCGAGAACCCCATATTTTCGCCCTCCGGGAGGCACTTCCCCACCTCATTCAAGGATCGCCTCCGTGGGGGCAAATTTATCGCTATCTAGGGGAAGCTTATCTGGAACATTCCCAGTATAAAGAGAAAGCTAGTCCCTATTGGCGCGAAGCAATCCGACATTATCAAATCGCTTTACCGATTCTCACCGAAAAAGACTTCCCCGAAGATCATTTAGAAATTCTGCAAGGATTGATCCGCGCTCATCTTTCCCTACAGGAAATCCCTGAAGCGCGATTCTATCAACAACAGGGGCGCCACCTTTTCACCCGACTACGCGCCCAGAAACGCGATAAACCGGCTTTTGAGGCAAAATTCAGCAGTTTTAGTCACCTAGAAATCGATTTACTGATCGAGGAAAATCATCCCCTAGACGCAATTGAACAGGCAGAATTTTATAAAAATCGTTGTTTGACTTGGATTCTCGATAGTTGGCAAGAAAACCCCACCAGTCCCGATTATGCCACTATCCAAAGCCTGACAGGTCCGAATAAGGCGATTATCTACTGGTATCTCAGCGAGGACAATCTCACCACCTTTATTATCACCCCAGAGGCTGATCCCGTCATTGTCGAGCCAGAACAACGCCGTCAACCAGCGCGACAGTTTCGGACTTGGTTAACCGAATGGGATAAACAATACCTTGACTATGCCAGTAAAAAAGAAACCGAGAATAAACAAAATCACCCCTGGAGATTGTCACTTAACAGCCGTTTTGCCGAATTAAAGCGGATTTTACAGATCGATAAAATTCTCGAACCTTTGCCGGTTTCCGTTGATTCCCTGATTCTCATCCCCCACCGGGATCTGCACCGCTTCCCCCTACATACCCTCTTCCCCGAAAAATACACCGCCACCTATCTCCCCTCTGCTCAGGTCGGTTTGCGTCCCCAGTCCGGCGATTTCTCCTATTCTCCCCTCCTCAGCGTCGAAGACCCCAAAACGGAACAAAAACCCATGGATTTCGCCCAACTGGAATCAGCGATTATTAGCCATATCCTGCAACCGAGCCAGAGAATTAGCCCGAAAAATGCATCACGCGAAAACGTCCGCAAAGCCCTCGAAAATGCCCATAAAACCTTTCATTTCACTGGTCACGGCTTTTATGACTCTTTTCGTCCCCAGGAGTCTGCGATCGCCCTTAGCGATGGTTTATTAACTGTCCGGGATATCAACAAGCTCAACCTCTCTAGTTACCGTCTCGTCTGTCTGGCTGCCTGTGAAACCGCTCTCACCGGCAAGGATGGCATTACTACCGAATACGTCGGCCTCGTCAGTGCTTTCTTGGCAGCGGGTGCGACTAATGTGGTCAGTACCCTCTGGCCGGTGAAGGAGATTTCTAGTGCTTGGTTTATGATTAACTTCTATCAAAGATTATTAGCGGGTGAATCCCCGGCCCTAGCTCTGAAAAATACACAAAATTGGTTAAAAAATATCACTTGGCAGCAACTAGCTAACTGGATCGAGCAACTTGGACAACTTCCCGACCTAAGGGAAGGGGTCGATCGACTGGAGGTGAGGGCGGCGAATATTTTAAAGGAAGGCAGTACAATAGGGCTAGATCAACTAACAGAATATAGTGATCCTTACCATTGGGCGGCCTATACCCTGACTGGACAGGACTAACTTATGGAAATTCCCAAAACAATTATCGATCTTGAAGCGCTGCTAATCGCCCTCGCACAGCAGACTGAACCCTTGCCAGAATATCTACAGCGATCGCTCAAAGAAATTGAACGATTATTAAGGGAAGAACAACCCCAGGCAGCAACACAATTGCGGCAACTTGTCAAGGATTTTCCCCCCCTAGAAAAAGCTTATAAAAAAGCGATCGAAGAGTTAGACGCCGCCTATGCTAACCAAGAATGCGCCAAAAGTTTAAGCGTCATTTTTCCCGATAGTTTAGATTTCGAGTCCCTATTTATTAATGATGTTATTCCTAGCCAAGATTGGGTAAAAACTGCCCAAAAATTAGCCCGATCCCCCCTTGATCACGAGGGTGCTGATTCCCCTCGATTTTGGGATAAAGCCGATCGCCTGATGGTGGTAACGGTGGGAGGTGCGGCCCTAGGGGGATCGATTGCGGGAGTTTATGGCGCGGTTATTGGTGCGATATTAGCGGCAGGCTGCGGATGGTATATTACCTTTAGAAAAGCAAAATCAGCATAAATTTTTGATGAAGATTGTTAACATTGAAAACGTTCTTTTGTTAATCGGAACCGTGCTTATTACCGCAAGCGTGGCAGTGGTTACAAGAAGACGGCAGCGACGGGGAAACAATAAATCTTATCTAGAAATTCTTTTCGTTTCTGGGTTAACTTTGTGGACTGCATTTACCCTATTTAAGGTGGTCTATAAAGTGTTAACCGATGAAAATTTTCAGAAATGCCTTGGTTCGGATAGTCAAATCCCTCTTTTGCTAGGTGCTGTTGTCGGTATCTATATTTCTATTAACGAGATTCGGAAATTATTTGAAGCGAAGTAATAGGAATGCCAGCTTTATCCATATCCAAAAGTTATACTAAATCCTGTTGAGAAGGTGTAGAATAGGCGTTGGGTTTCATGCTTTAACTCAACCTATGTTCTATAAAAATTATCGGTAAACCCAAAAAAAAGGAAGCTAAATCATGAAAATTACTATCGATATTCCCGATGAATTGCTTCAACATTACAACTACAATAATCTTACCCGTGAAATTTTAGAGGCTTTGGTGGTGCAGGCCTACCGAGCGGAAAAAATCACCAGTGCCGAGGTCGGAAGTATTTTAGGTCTATCTTCTCGTTGGGTGGTGGATGCTTTTTTGAAAAACCACGATGCCGATTTACATTACGATGAAGTCGATCTAGACAGCGATCGCAAAACCCTTCAGCAACTTCGCAACAAACACGATCATAGTCTTTTATGATCGTCGTTTCTGATACCTCACCTATCAACTATTTACTGCTCATTGACCAGATCGACCTATTCCCCCGCTTATTTGGACAGATTATCATTCCCGATGTGGTTCGCGGTGAAATGCTTGATGCAGATGCACCGGCCATTCTTCAGCAATGGATCGCCAATCCACCCTCTTGGCTTATCATTGAGGCTGTTCAAACGATTGATGAAACCCTAAATATTCTCGACCCCGGAGAACAGGCCGCTATCACCCTCGCTCAAACCTTACCCGCCGATTTGCTGATTATCGATGAACGCTTGGGGCGGCGAATTGCCAGCGAGCGGGGAATTCCTATTATTGGCACTCTCGGAATTTTAGACGACGCATCAAGCCGAGGCTTAATCGAGCTTTCAGATACTATAGCCCGACTACAACAGACTAATTTTCGCATTTCTCACCGCATCATTGAGAAATTGCTGGAAAATAGGGAATAAATTGTTAAAAAACTAAACGAACCTTCAGTCCGATCGCAATTAACCCCAAAGAAGTCAAAAATACTCCTCCAGAACCCCGTGACGCACCAGCGGAATAGAGCGAACTTATGAAAACCAAAGCTTTCAGCCCTTGAGCGAAGATGGCAGATACGCCTGTCCGAAGAGGACTATTGTCAAGTTTTGTAGAAAATATACGCAAATAACGGTTCTTCGGTTTTTGTTATGCAATGGACGGGTTTATAACCCACATTCCGCACCCTAAGTGTCACAACGTCTCAAAAGAGGAAGGGGCGTGAGTCAAAATACTTGTCTAGAGGAGTGAGTTGGCGGCAAGCTGCCGCCAACTAATAAAAAACGTGCTTCTAAGGCTTTAGCAAATCTCCCAAAGGATGATTATCAAAAAATTCGAGATGGCATTAGAGAATTAGCTAGAAATCCCAGACCATCAGGATGTCTAAAACTGACAGGAAGAGAAGGTTGGCGGGTTCGGATTGGAGTTTATCGAATTATTTATGGAATCGATGATTCAGAAAAGAAGGTGATTGTTCTTGATATTGGGCATCGAAAGGATATTTACCGCTAAATACAAGCAATCATCCCTCACAATATCAAATTCAAAGCGATCGCCTTTGCTAGTTTAATAGGTTTGAGGTTGAAAATTATCGGGAATATCTAATTCAAATACTTGGTCATGAATCCGAGCCACATAAAACCCTTCTTGCAGAATTTTTTCCCGTAATTCGTTGGATAAGTCAACGGCGGCTAATATGCCATAGAGTTTTTTATCTTTGTGTTCAGGGAAAAAGGTGCGAAAACGTTGCAAAATATCT
This sequence comes from Microcystis aeruginosa Ma_QC_C_20070703_M131, assembly GCA_007095475.1. GTDB lineage: Bacteria > Cyanobacteriota > Cyanobacteriia > Cyanobacteriales > Microcystaceae > Microcystis > Microcystis aeruginosa_I. The sequence continues at coordinate 5,060 of SFCA01000241.1, forward strand.
TTTAATTGTGCAATAGATTCCTCTCTGGCATGACTTTTAACCTCGACGATATAGGCAGTATTTAACTCACCATTGGTATAGGCAAGGACATCAATTTCTAGATGTTGTCCTTCTTTACTGGCGCGTACACTAGGACTAACAACTTCCATACCAAACTGTTGCCTCAGAATCGTTTCCATTGAGGGGAGAGCAAGTCCTTCGGTAAAGCTGCCGAATTTGGTCCCGAGTCCCCCAATTTGCTGACCTAATTCTTTGAGTTGTTTGTCAGTTTTCTTCTGTTGTTGGGCGTTTTCCTTTTGTTGTTGACTAACTTCCTTCAATAGTAGGTCAGTCTCCTTCAATTGTTTGTCAGTTTCTTTTTGAGCAGCAGTTAATTCGGCTTGAGCAGTGGCTAATTCGGCTAAGAGTCGCCATACGTCTTCGGATGTAGTTGCCATAGATGATTTTTTCTCTCTGATTTGGTCTATCGAGGTTGAAAATTATCGGGAATATCTAATTCAAATACTTGGTCATGAATCCGAGCCACATAAAACCCTTCTTGCAGAATTTTTTCCCGTAATTCTGGAGATACATGAACCGCCGCTAATATGCCATAGAGTTTTTTATCTTTGTGTTCAGGGAAAAAGCTGCGAAACCGTTGCAAAATACTTTTTAATTGTGTAATAGACTCCTCTCTGGCATGACTTTTAACCTCGACGATATAGGCAGTATTTAACTCACCATTAGTGTAGGCAAGGACATCAATTTCTAGGTGTTGGCCATTTTTACTGACTCGCAGACTAGGACTAACAACTTCCATACCAAAGCGTTGTCTGAGAATCTTTTCCATTGAGGGAAGGGCAAGTCCTTCGGTAAAGCTGCCGAATTTGGCCCCGAGTCCCCCAATTTGCTGACCTAATTCTTTGAGTTGTTTGTCAGTTTTCTTCTGTTGTCGGTCAGTTTCCTTGAGTTGTCGGTCAGTTTCTTTTTGAGCAGCAGTTAATTCGGCTTGAGCAGTGGCTAATTCGGCTAAGAGTCGCCATACGTCTTCGGATGTAGTTGCCATAGATGATTTTTTCTCTCTGATTTGGTCTAATCGCTCTTCTGGGACTTTCGGAAATCCCTGACCGAATCTAGATTGGGTAATCTCGGAAAGATTGAAAAGGTAATTGTAGCAGTAACGGCTTATGGTTTATTGAGAGGGATGACCTTTCCTCTAATAGCTGAAGTTTATAAACCAAGAGAGAGATTAAAAGAAGG
>SFCA01000242.1:0-8303 GCA_007095475.1 Microcystis aeruginosa Ma_QC_C_20070703_M131
ATTAACCATTGATCATCCTTTTGTTTAGAGTAACGTTCCACACTATAACTAGATTGTTCGATCAGAATATATTCCTGAAAAGTTGGCAAGGAACGATAGAATTTAAACTTATCCCCTCGATCATAAGCTTGGGTAGAATTGGAGAGAACTTCGACAATAATTAAGGGATTGATCACGTTAGATTGACTATTCCCTTGATAGAGAGGTTGACCTTTAATCACCATCACATCGGGATAGGTGTAAATACTATAATCTGACAGCCATAAACGCACCGTTTCCATGTAGGTATAATAATCTTGAGTATTGATGTTTAAGGGAAAATTACGGCAAAAATTTAGACAAATCTGATTGTGATTAGTGGTGGCTCCTACCATTGGGATAATTTCTCCTTGACGATATTCATTTTTATCTTCGGATGTTTCCTCCAGAGCTAGATATTCTTCGGGAGTATAATATTTAGTTTCAGTAGCGCTTAACATTTTTGACTCTCCTTCCTATTCTATTTTCTAGGATACAGCATTTCCCTAAAAAGAGATAAAGTTATCCTTGAGCAAGGTTATCAATTGAGTTACTCGGATCATATTTTTTCCTTAATCTCTGGCAAAAAATGCGGAGAAATCCATAATTAAAAATCTAAGTATCAAAATTGCTCACTTCAAGGGTTAAGATAAACTAGATAAATAGTTTTATGTTTAGTTTCTCCTATGTTTAACTGGTTCCGTCGTCAGAAAGTCCAACCCGAACAAGAACAAACACCCCCCGCACCCGTAGAGGAAACCCCCAGCGAGGCAACCCCGACGACTAGCGAGACAACCAGTCAGGAAGAGTATTTAGATTGGGCTAAAAAAGCCTTTAAAAATATTCAAGAGAAAAAAGCCACGGCCGAGGCCGTCGTCAGCGAAACCCCTGAAACATCCATTGCTGAAACGGAACCTCCGCAAGAGCAAGAACCAGTTAAAGAAGAAGAAACCGAGGATAATACCCCCGCATGGCTGAAAAAATCTGATCGCCTCGAAATTCTCAAAGAAACCGCCATCGAAACCCCCACAGAACCAGATGAAGATTTTATCTGGTCGGCCAAAGTTTTAGCCAATCAGGGACGACAAGCAGAGGACGTTTCGGAAGAAGAAATCACCTGGTTAAAAAAATTGCGTCAGGGTTTAGGCAAAACGCGCCGCAGCTTGGTCAATCGGCTTAAGGCCGTGGTCGGTCAGGGTCCCCTCAATCAAGACGCGGTGGAGGAAATCGAAGCTTTATTGCTTCAGGCCGATGTGGGGGTAGATGCCACCGATTATATTATCACTACCCTCCAAAATAAGCTAAAACAGGAAGCTCTGCCCCCTGAAAAAGCGATCGAATATCTCAAAGAAATTATCCGCGAGATTTTAGATGCACCTTTAGCCAATTATAGCAACCCCGGTTTTGAGCCAGAAAAAGGCAAATTAAATATCTGGATGCTCACAGGAGTTAACGGAGTCGGTAAAACAACGACTATCGGCAAATTAGCCCATTTATCTAAACAATCTGGCTATAGCTGTATAATTGCCGCTGCCGACACCTTTCGCGCTGCTGCCGTGGAACAGGTGAAAGTTTGGGGAGAGCGATCGCAAGTCGAAGTAATTGCCAACCCGGGCAAAAATACCGACCCGGCCGCCGTGGTGTACGATGGCATCGAAGCCGCTAAATCCAGGGAGATAGAATTACTCTTAGTAGATACGGCGGGAAGATTGCAGAATAAAAAGAACTTAATGGCAGAATTAAGCAAAATTCGCCGCATTATCGACAAAAAAGCCGAGAGTGCTGTGGTGGAATCGCTTCTAGTTCTCGATGCCACTTTAGGACAAAACGGGCTGCGACAGGCAGAGGTTTTCTCGGAAGCTGCCCAATTAAGCGGCGTGATCCTGACTAAAATCGATGGTACAGCTAAAGGGGGTGTTGCCCTTGCCGTAGCGCGTCAGCTTAACCTACCGATTCGCTTTGTTGGCGCTGGGGAAGGAATCGAGGATCTGCGGCCCTTTTCCAGTTACGAATTCGTGGAAGCTTTACTGAGTGGCGATTAATCTCACCCTAGCTATCTTTCATAATCTTTTCATGGTTGCTTCATAATTGTCTCATTTTTAGTTATGCTAGAAATGGAGACTCAGGGTAACAACTATGCAAACGACAATTACAGTTAGTCATCTAGGAGTATATTATCGCGGCGTGGAAGCCCTACGGGATATCACCCTGAAAATTCATCCAGGACGATTAACCGGTATTATCGGTCCCAACGGTGCGGGCAAAAGTACCCTGATCAAAGCCATGCTAGGATTAATTCCCGTACAACAGGGAACCGTTAACTATCAAGGGCAATCTCTACAGCAACAACTGGATAAAGTCGCTTATGTTCCCCAAAGATCTCAAATCGACTGGACCTATCCCGTCACCGCTTGGGATGTGGTAATGATGGGGAGAGTCAGAAAAACGGGTTGGTTTCGTCCTTTTTCCCATATTAGTCGTCAACAGGCTTTAAATGCCCTAGAACGGGTGGAAATGGCTGATTTACGCCATCGTCCCCTCGGTCAGCTGTCGGGGGGACAACAGCAAAGAGTCTTTTTAGCCAGATCTTTGGCCCAAGAAGCGGAGGTTTTCTGTTTTGATGAACCTTTCGTTGGGGTAGATCAAAAAACCGAGGGGATTCTTTTTAATATCTTTGGTGAGTTAGCCCAAGAAAATAAAATTGTCCTGGTGGTTAACCATGATTTAGGCGAATCTATCACCCATTTTGCTGATTTAATCCTCTTAAATAAAGAATTGATCCTCGCCGATCAACGATCTAAGGTCTTAACCGATTTTAATCTCCGGCGCGCCTATGGGGGTAAGGTCTCTTTCTACGATGCCATGACACCACCAGATCATCCCCGCTCGAGTCTCGATTATTTTGATCGCCTGTCGAAAAACAATGGGATAAACTAGAAGTGAAGATATTTTGGCTGACTGCCGATAGGGACACCGATGACAACTATTTCCCCGCAAGAAGTAACAGGAACGATCGAACTGGCTCCTAACTATCGAATTCCCCTGTTTTTGGTAATTTTATCGCTGCCTTTACTCTTTTTACAGGTCTGGCTCGGCATAATTTTCTCCCTGTTAGGCCTATTCTTGATGTTCCAGACTACCCGCATTCGCCTCCAGTTTACCCCCACTTCCCTAGATGTCTATCTATCTGGGCAACAAATTCGCTCCTTTCCCTACCAAGAATGGCAAAACTGGCGGATTTTCTGGAACAAAGTCCCGATCCTATTTTATTTCAAAGAAATTAACAGCATTCATTTTTTGCCCATTATCTTTGACAGCGCAACCCTGAGACTTTGCCTCGAAAAATACTATCCTTTGGCAGCATCGCCAGCGATCGACTCAGAAGCGAACTAAGATTGAGATAAAATAAAATCTAGCTAATAGCGTCTTAATTACCTGCCTTGGCCCTCTGTTCGCTCTGCATTTCTAAAGCCGATGACTTCAGAAGATTTTAATGTTTTACCCCTTGACAAAATGACAGACTTACCCAATGAATCTGTCGAAGAATTTAGTTTTGATGATCTCTGGAACGATCGCCCAGTAGAGAATCCCCTGCCATCGGCAATCGCCCCCGAAGGCGAATTAGTTCCCGCAGCCCAAGCGCAACCCCTACGAGCAGAAATCGAGGCTCTAGAACGGCAAAAACAGAGCCTAGAGGCAGAAATCTCGGCATTAAAAGCGGAAAAAGAACGCTTGATCGCCGAGGAATTGGGGGATATCAAAGCTCAAATCGAAAGAATGCTCAAGGAAGGGGTAAAAGACCTAGAACAACGCAAACAGGCTTTAGAAGTGGCGATCGAACAGTTAGAACGCCGTCGTGAGCGGATTCGACAGGAAATGCGGAGTAATTTCGCCGGAGTCTCCCAAGACCTAGCCGTGCGGGTTCAGGGATTTAAAGACTATCTGGTGGGCAGTTTACAGGATTTGGCCGCAGCTGCCGAACAGTTGGAATTACCCCGTTTTGAAACCCCCGAAAAATCCCCCCGCTCCGTGGAACCTCCCCTGCGGACCGAACGGGAGGAAAACCTGCGCCCATCCCGTGGCAGTCAAGGCCGGGATGATCGCGAAGAAAGTCCCCGTCCCTCCCGTAGCAGTAACCAAGGCCGGGATAATTGGCAAGAACCCCGTCGTTCTAACCGTTCGGGTTATGAATCGGAACCGGTGGGACAATCCAGCCCTAGACAGGGCTTTTCTGAGCAAAATCAGCGCATCCAAGCTCTTTTAGACCGTTATCGCAGTCGTCCTGACTATTACGGTCCCCCTTGGCAATTACGGCGCACTTTTGAACCAATTCACGCCGAACGGGTGCAACAGTGGTTCTTTAAACAGGGGGGCCGGGGTACTGTTCGCGGGATGGGCAGCCGTCTCCAGAATATTCTGGTGGCTTCGGCAATTATCTCGATTATGGCGGAATTACAGGGCGATCGCTTCCGTTCTCTAGTTCTGGCTAATAGTCCCGAACGTTTAGGCGAATGGCGGCGCGGTCTCCAAGATTGTCTCGGCATTTCCCGCGCCGATTTTGGACCAGACCGCGGCATCGTTCTCTTTGAGTCTCCCGAAGCTTTAATTCAAAAAGCGGAACGTTTAATCGAGGATAAGTATTCACCGCTCATTATCATCGATGATACCGAAGAACGGCTGAATTTCGCTCTTTTACAATTCCCCTACTGGTTAGCTTTCGCCCCTGAACCCCAACAAAGTTCTAGTTATTGGTATTAAGTACCTAAGCAAAATTAATGTAACTACCGAGGTAGAGAAAAAAGAAGGAAAGCAAGTGGGAAAAAGTCGGGGGGACAAAAAGGACATCAAGGGTACACCTGAGCACTCTTGTGTCACTTTCGGAAAACCCCTGTCAACTCTAAGTTCTGAAACTCTTATTTCATAAGCAATTGCTCACCGTCGGTCCGGAAAGAGCCTTAGAAAGGGTGAGTCAACCGGAGAAGATAGTCAGACACGAACCCTCAAATCAGTCTTGTCAATGTGGATGTAACCTAACAGGTGCAGAAGCAGCAAGAGTGATGAAACGGCAAGTATTTGACCTACCCGTCTTGAAGATGGAAGTAACCGAACATCAAGTAGTGGTCAAGAAATGCCCAAAATGTGATCAGACTAATCAAGGAGAATTCCCCGCTCAAGTCAAAGCCCCAGTACAATAGGGGTTCTTGAACGTCAAGATGTTCCTTCAGAAAACAAGGTCAAAACATTCTACAAGTTTTAACTCAAGTTCTCAAGGGGGAAGTTCTAGTTTTTTCCTAATTTGTTAAGACCTCGGTAGTTACCTTTTTTTCTTTTCTGGTTTTATGGTTCGCGATTCTATCTGCATTTCGGGAATATCTCGCAATTCTTCAGCATCTAAGCGATATTGTTCGCAGACAAGACTGAGACGAATACCAGAACAGCTAACGGGATTAACTGAATGGGTGAGATCTCCTTGAAAGAGGATCAGGGTGTTAGCACAAGGACGAATCTGGGCCACGGAACGATTACGGTTTGCTAGTACCAATTCCCCCCCTTGAATATCCCTAGGAACCTGTACATAAAGGACGCTAACTAGGAGCGGGGGAGCGATCGTTTTACAATAGGAGCGCAGGGAGCGATCGATATGGGGATCGACCCGTGAACCGGTTTGTAGGAGTAAGGGATTAAGATAAAAAGCGTTGCAGTCAGCTTGTAAACTGCGATCGAGATAGGGTTTAAAATAGGGAAAGATTCGTTCAACTTCGCTGATTTGTGTGCGTCGAAAAGCGATGGAAAAGCCTTTGGTTTTAACGAAATCTCGATTTAAATTGTTAACTGTGAAGTGGGGACAAGCGAGAATCTGTCCTTGTAGTTCGTTCAGATAACTGGGAGTGAAAGCGTCGGGATCTTGGGAATAGTAAGGCACGGATAGAATCGCAACGGGATGGCAATCTTTAGGATAGCTTGTTTTTAGTGGAGATGGGGATAATTTCGATAGCAGCTATTCAATTATCTTTTTTTTCTCAAAGTCCGATAATTTGCTCAAGGAAATTTTTAATAAGCTTGATGCTCTCTAATTCTAGGGTTTGCTTATCTAGCCAGCGATTATCTTGTAGGGAAACTTGTAGGGCTTTACCTGGTCTTAATATACTACTAATACTGGATATAATTGCTTTCTTTTCACCTGCTGGTTTTTTAAAATCTTCTAGATCATTTTTAGTTAACTGATTCCTGTCAATACTTTCTATGTAGGTTTGAGAAAGATTGAGTAAATCAGGATAATTTATCTTAGCACATTCGAGGAGAATATCTTCTAAAGTTCCTTGCTCACGATTGTTAGGAGCGATGAAAATACCACAGCGAGTCGAATGATTGTTAACTTGACCAATTTGAGAAGGTGGTAGCAAATTTGGTAAGTCAATATCCGATAACTTAGTAATTAGTTTATTGAACCTTTCTTGAGGTGTTTCCCTGTAATCAGCATCGGCAAAAATCCCCACACTAAAAAGCCGTGCAACTTGAATAAACTTTAGACTTTCTTCGATGGTTTGCGCTATGCGTGTAATGCCGATAGAACTATGTAAAGCGATTGATAGTTGCTCATTTTGAACAAAAGATGGTACTGGTACTCGTTTGGTTAAATCACCGTCTAGTGGATAAGCTGTCGGGATAAGTGTTTCCCAAAATTTATCCAATGAAGATAAATGAATAACTCGCTTTAAGTCATAAAATTTAAGTAAACCAATTAAGAATTCGACATCCTGCGGACCTTCGACAACAATATAGCAGTATCTCACCATCTTTACCTCACATCTAACCCGCGTTCCCAACGCAATCTATGCAATAAATCGCCCGAAAATCTTTGAGGTTTTTCCCTTGGAGAATTTAACCGAAAAGCTACCACGTTTTCTATGGACTTTTCTGACTGTAGCATGGCATCAACTGCTTCTAAACTATGGGTAGTTACAAAAAGTTGAATTCTTCTTTGATTACAGGTGTTAATTAACCAAGAAAATACACGACTTAAGGCAGAAATATGAATAGATGTCTCAATTTCATCAATTAGAAGTACCCCATCGGTAATTGTCAACAAACTAAGCACCATAACTAAGGTTCTCTTAAATCCGTCACCAAACACATAGAGAGGAGCAAAACCAAGCTGTTTATGTTCTATATAAAGAGTTGGTTTATTGTTGGGTGAAAGTATTTGTATGTCGGTGATTTCCTCGTCAAATAACCGAATTAAATCTAGGATATCATCTTTGTTATTTTCTTCCTTTAGGATAATTTTAGATAGTCTATCTAGAATTGGTTCCGAGGACAAATAAGCCGGAAATATGGTGGCATTTTCCACCAGTATTTTTTGTCGTTTCCTTTGAATAAAACGCTCTTTTTCCCAAAACTGAAATACTTGTTCATTATCTATCCCAAGCCGACTGCCTTGCTCTAAAATATGGGCGGTAACACTTAATTCTAACCCATTGATAACCAGATCGGTTTCCGAATCGGTGGAATCATCATTGAACTTTTCTGGGTTGCCTTTTTCGTTGCTCGCACCGTAAATATCGGTGAGATTAGCTGCTAGATTTTTAATCGGTGAATTTCCAGTACACTTGATCGAAATTTGTCCTTGATAGGATGCGTTACTAGCAAGATTATTCTGACGAAAGAAAACCCATTTAATTGCTTCCAAATCCGGTCGCATTAAAGATATTCTGCCTAAGTATAATCGACGTTGGGCCACTTCTAGCCACTGAAAGGGATCGAGGGGATTACAAACAATTGAAACAGCTTCGAGAATGCTGGTTTTGCCAGAATTATTATTACCGACAAAAATGTTCACCTGTCCTAGAGAAGACAGTTCTATTTGTTCAAAACCACGATAACCACTGATTTGTAAACTTTCAAAAAGCCGAGTCATTTTTACTGGCTCCTACAATATTGCCGATAATAACTGAAATAGCTAGGATCAAAGATAAAATTTGCAATTTTTACGATAAAACCTTTGTATTATAACTCATTTGAGGCTCTTTTTTTGACTAGCAATCATTTTCCTGCCAACCCGGTCGCGGTGACTACCCACCGTTTACAATAGTTAAGAACCAACGGCAAGCAAGAATTAACGATGCGGATTTCAAGCAACTGGTTACGAGAATTAGTCAAAGTCGCCCAATCTCCCCAAGAATTAGCCGAATTATTGACAATTGCGGGAATAGAAGTGGAAGAGATCGAGGATCGCCGAGAATGGGCAAAGGGTGTGGTTATTGGTAAAATTATCGATCGCCAAC
>SFCA01000243.1:0-8114 GCA_007095475.1 Microcystis aeruginosa Ma_QC_C_20070703_M131
TGAGTTAAAAGTTAAACTTCAAGTTTTCATTCAGGACGAATGTACTGATTAACTAATTTTTTGGGGAAAATTAGTTAACCCATCATTATAACATATAATTAATTTGCAAGAGTTCTATTCATACGCTTCACGAATTGGAAGCAAGACTAGCTTGGCAAAACTAAGCTGTGCAAGGATTGTACAGCAATTTTTCGTGGGATACTGAAAAATAAGCCATAATTAATAATAATTTTCAATAGTCACCTCGGTCATGAGGCTCAAAGCCTTACTGGACAAGGCATCGACGCACCTCAACGAAAACTCTAGATTTTCAGCCATTGTGTCTAACCCGCGAAAAATGTTGATAACCGATAACTGATAACTAATAAGTACCCAAGCAAAATTAATTACACATTTCGATGAAGCTTTTGCCTCTTGCCTATTGCCTCTTGCCTATCTTCACTGGGAAATTTATTTTGCATGACTACTTAACTGATAACTGTTCCTATGGACTAATACCCGCAGATTTAAGGGCTTTGTCCATTAAAATTACATGGGTACTGCTTTCCTGTCCCTCATTGTCAGGACGACATCGCTTTTTGATGATGAGGAATAGCGATCACTTTTGGGAGAAGCAACTTTTTTGGAGATTTTGATGAGGAGGAGTGCGATCGCTTTTGGAAGGAGCAATTTTTGGGAATGGAAGTAATTAAACTAAAACTAATCAGAATAAATATCTCGACGATGACCAACTTGATGAATCGTAATAAAGTCATCATCAAAAGAATATATCACCCTGTAATCGCCAATTCTAAGTTTAAACAAACCGCTTAAATTAGAACTTAAACTTTGATGTCTAATATCATCAAAATTTTCATTTATCCAACGAACTTTTTTAAAGACACGCTCCCGAACAACTGCCGTAAGCGACTCTAAACCTTCAAAAGCTTTATCGGTAAATTCTATATGGCGACGCATTACCAATCTAATCCTAATCTTTGAGCTACTTCTTCCGCAGAAATTCCCCGTTCTCCATTTCGAGTTCGCTGTAAAGAGTCAGCTAGAGATTGAGAGACTTCGGTTTTAAGTTGTTTATCAACATCAGGATCATTTAGTAGAGATTGAACTGTTTCCGTAACAGTTTCTTGAATCAAAAACTTAAAATCTTCAACACTTAGGTCTTTAACTTGCATTCTTGTAATTAGAACTCACTATTCTGACTATAGCATCGTTTAAGAATAGCGATCACGTTTTGTGGGGATACAATTGGAGGATGCGATCGCTTTTTGATGATGAGGAATAGCGATCACTTTGGCTCTTCTCGACTTTGTGTGATAATCAGTGCTTATCATTCGTAGAATTCTTGCTAGGCAGGGCTTTGAAGACTATATTTCTGGAAAATTATCCCTATTCTTCTTCCTTCCACACAGAGATTTTGATGAGGAGGAGAGGCGATCGTTTTCTTATCAAAGTCCTATAGAAATGAGATAGGATCAGGAAATTCCTGTAAAGTGTCAAGAATTTATGAAATCCATTAAAATCATTGTGGAAAAACATTCTGATGGCTATATCGCCTATCCATTGGGAATTCAAGGCGTAGTAGTCGGTGAGGGTGATACCTATGAAGATGCTCTTAATGATGTGCAATCGGCGATCGCTTTTCATGTTGAAACCTTTGGGGAATCAGTTCTCGAAGCTGACTCATCTTTATTAGAAGCCTTTGTTGTAGAAGCAATAGTCTAATGGCAAAATTTCCCGCTGATGCCCCTAAAGCCAAAGTGATTAAAGTTCTTGAAAAATTTGGTTTTTCAATTGTTAGATAAAAAGAGCATATTTCTATGATTAGAAAAAATCCAGATGGAACAACAACACTTTTAACGCTACCCAATCACAAGCAAATTAAAAGCTCTACACTAAGGAGTATTTGCACTCAAGCGGGTATCTCACGAGATGATTTTATTGCTTCCTATGAAAAGATTTAAAGCAAAATCCTTTAAATGTGATTATTTGGTCTTTTGAAAGTGCGATCGCTACTTAGGGTTTGCTGAAAAAGTACGGGCGAAGCATTGGGATAGAAAATCTACGGTTTCACCGATAGGTTACTGCCCGAATGCTTCGCCCCTACAGGACGCGGGCCGATGAAGACGCAAGGTTTTGAAGCACGATTCTCTCAAAATCTTGCACCTGTTTCACGAGAAAAGCCACAAAACCCTGACCTTGCCTACATTTCACATTTATTCAGCAAACCCTACTTATGAGGGGTTTGTAGCCAGTGGAGAACTCGATCGATCTCGATCGAGTCGAGTTGTGGATCGGGAAATTGGCTATTATAAACGATGCCCAAAAAATCATCTCCTCCCGCATAAATTATTCTGCCGAGTTCAGTCTGGTTAAAGTTCCTCTGAAATTGTTGTCCCCACTGACGCATAATCTCGCTGAAATCTCGGATTTTTCTTAACCGATGAGATGGGATTGATCCCTGGCATTCTGTTTCCATTCATACGCTTCACGAATTGGAAGCAAGGGTTGGTCGCTCTCTGCCTCGTGCTTTTCCAAGCTGAGGTTTCCATTCATACGCTTCACGAATTGGAAGCAAGAAGACTATCTTTGCACTTACTGCGAATGATCCGCGATTAGAGGTTTCCATTCATACGCTTCACGAATTGGAAGCAAGCTCAATTCTGCTACAGAAGCTATCCAAAAATCCAATGAGTTTCCATTCATACGCTTCACGAATTGGAAGCAAGGGCAGAGGCAGTAAGTCAAAAAAACCGAGAAATCGGGTTTCCATTCATACGCTTCACGAATTGGAAGCAAGTGATAGGAAGCTTAGCATTTCTACTGATATGCGTCCTAATCGTTTCCATTCATACGCTTCACGAATTGGAAGCAAGATGGATCACCCTGTCCAGGCTTACTGGGCAGGAGGTGGTGTACGTTTCCATTCATACGCTTCACGAATTGGAAGCAAGGAGAGGCGTTGGAGGACCTCAACAAGGAGAACGAAGTTTCCATTCATACGCTTCACGAATTGGAAGCAAGTTGGACGGCAGTTCCCGGGAACAGCCGGGCGAGGGTATGCAAAGTTTCCATTCATACGCTTCACGAATTGGAAGCAAGAACTTAAGGAATTAGGTGCTGACTACATGCGTAACGTTTCCATTCATACGCTTCACGAATTGGAAGCAAGACTAGCTTTGCAAAACTAGGCTGTACAAGGATTGTACAACGATTTTTCGTGGGATATTGAAAAATAAGCCATTATTAATAATAATTTTCAATAGTCACCTCGGTCATGAGGCTCAAAGCCTTACTGGACAAGGCATCGACGCACCTCAACGAAAACTCTAGATTTTCAGCCATTTTGTCTAACCCGCGAAAAATGTTGATAACCGATAACTGATAACTAATAACTGATCACTGTTCCTATGGACTAATACCCGCAGATTTAAGGGCTTTGTCCATTAAAATTACATGGGTACTGCTTTCCTGTCCCTCATTGTCAGCACGACGCTGAATATAACTGCCATCGGATTGTAATTCCCATGCTTGTCGGTTATCTGACAACATAATCCCGAGAATTTCTTCCAGTTCCTTGGCGATCGCTGGTTCATCGATGGGTGTCACTGCTTCCACGCGACGAGTCAGGTTCCGCGTCATCCAATCGGCGCTACCAATATACACCTCCTCCTGACCACCATTGTAAAAGTAAAAAATGCGGGAATGTTCCAAAAAGCGGCCGATAATGCTAATTACTCGGATATTTTCGCTTATTTCTGGCAATCCGGGCCGTAAACAACAGATGCCGCGAATAATTAAGTCAATCTGCACACCGGCACGAGAAGCGGCGTATAAGGCTTCTATAATCGGTTTATCGACAATAGAGTTCATTTTTGCCACAATGCGCCCCGTACCGCCATTTTTACAGTTTTTGGCCTCGCGATCGATCATTGCTAACATCCGTTTTCGCAAACTCACCGGAGCAATTAAAAGTTTGCGATAGGATTGCTGACGGGAGTATCCGGTCAGAAAGTTAAATAAATCGGTGATATCTGCCCCCAAATCCTCACGACAGCTAAGTAAACCCAAATCAGTGTATAATTTAGCCGTTTTTGGGTTATAGTTACCCGTGCCAATATGGAAATAACGACGGATTTTATCCCCTTCTTTTCTGACCACGAGAACCACTTTCGTGTGGGTTTTTAGACCAACTAAGCCATAAACAACGTGAACTCCGGCTTGTTCGAGCTTTTTCGCCCAACTAATGTTATTTTCCTCATCAAAGCGTGCTTTTAGTTCCACTAACGCCGCTACCTGTTTGCCATTTTCCGCCGCTGCAATCAGGGAATTGACAATCGGGGAATCTCCGGAAGTACGATACAAAGTCATTTTAATCGCTAAAACATGGGCATCATAGGCCGCCTGGGCGATAAACTGTTGTACTGAGGCACTAAAGGAATGGTAGGGGTGATGAACGAGAATATCGTTATTGCGAATTAAAGTAAAAATATCTTCGCCATCCTGTTCTAGTATCCCGTCTTCGTTACCGTCAACTATTTCTCGCAATCCCTGTAAAACCGTTGGGGTGACAGGATTCCAAGGGGGATCTTTCAGTTCGGGACAGGGTAAAGACATAAAATAAAATAAATCTTTGTGTCCCAGCAGTCCATCCACATCGTAAACATCGATCTCCTCAAGTCCCAGATCGCGCATGATCCGGTCTTTAATATTGCTAGGAGTAGAACTGTGAATTTCCAGACGTACTGCCGATTTACCGATGCGGCGCTTGCGTACTTCTTCCTCGATCGCTAATAATAAATCATCGGCCTCATCTTCTTCGACGGAGATGTCAGCATTGCGTGTCACCCGAAAAGGATAACATTCTTGAATGATCATGCCGGGGAAAAGTGCCTCTAAATTGTGCATTACCACCTGTTCAAGGGGTACTCCCGTCCAAATCGAAGCTTTTCCGTCTTGGTGGCGTAATTCCTTGGATAATGCCAGAAAACGGGGGAAAACCTGCGGCACTTTCACCCTGGCAAATAGTTCTTTATCGGTGTCGGGATCGCGAACGACTACGGCTAAATTGAGACTAAGATTAGAAATATAGGGAAAAGGATGACTAGGATCCACCGCTAGGGGAGTTAAAACGGGGAAAATATTTTGTTCAAAGTAATCGTGGAGATAATTGCGCTGTTCTTGATGTAAATCTACATAGTTAATCAGATGAATTCCCTGTTCTACTAAGAGATTTTTTAGGGTGTGTTCAAAAAGACGATCCTGCTGTTGTACAAGGGGACGCAGACGTTTACTGATCTCGGTTAGCTGTTCCGAGGCAGTCCGGCCATCGGCACTTAAAACGGCTACATTTGCCTCTACCTGTTGTTTAAGCACTGCCACCCGTACCATAAAAAACTCGTCGAGATTGGCACAAAAAATGGCGGTAAATTTTAATCTTTCCAGTAGGGGAGTCCGAGGATCAAGTGCCTCATAAAGCACGCGATGATTAAATTCTAACCAGCTTAATTCTCGGTTAAAGTAATATTGCGAATCTTTAAGATCGATTTCGGAAGTTACGCTAGGAGCTTTAGCCATAGAGTCTAATACCTAAATAATAGATTAAACAGTTAGTAAGAAGCCACTTCAGCCTAAATTTGACTATTTTGGGCGTTTTTTTAGGCTACACTGCCCCAGATTAACCAAAGTTACCCTGATTATCTTGGATGCTAATCCTACTGATTCTAGCCTGACCGGGGAAAAAATCAATTTATTAAAAGGTTAAGAAATCAATCCCAACAGATCAAGGTTAAATTAATCTTTCAGTGAAATTAGAGTGCCAGTAAGAACAATAGGCATAATTTGCTGAGAATATCGTCTTTAAAGCCTTGCTTTGATTATAACACAAAGTCGAGCCGATTTGTTAAATATATCATCTCAAACTTAAGGCAATAAGCCGAATCAGAATATTTGATAAGGATGATGATTAGATTGCCAATTAATCATTAGTGTATATAGGGATTGCGGCAAAAAGTACGGGCGAAGCATTCGGGCAATAACCTATCGGTGAAACCGTAGATTTTCTATCCGAATGCTTCGCCCCTACAGGACGCGGGCTGATGAAGTGCCTACATTTCACATTTATTCAGCAAGCCCTAATTAATTCGTCAATATTTATTGACAGCTTCTCTTTGTCAATAAACTTACCAAACTTTAATCCTTAAAACTTTAAATCCAACTTATTTGTCTTAAAGTCCAGAAAACGGGTTTCTCCGAGAAACCCGTTTTCTAGGTGACTTAATGCTTCTTTCCAGGGTTCATCATAATTGGCGGTTGTTGGGTTCATTTGAATTGTCCGCTTACTCCTAGGGTGTGAAGCGTGATAGCGTAACGCACCGATTTAATAATAGAGTTGGTGCGTTACGGCGGATTGTTGATGCGTGTTTTTTTGACGGAATTGTTAGCCGCCTAACGCACCCTACGCCTACTTAATTAAACAAAGAAATTACCCACTGTAATGTTCCCTAAAGCTGGCAAAGTGCCAGTAAATCCAGTCATATTTATTAATAAATCATTGCTGGATTGGAAGCCAGCCGTGCTATCATTAATAACGAGGTAAGTTCCAGCTATTGCACCGGTTGTTACTTGCACTAAGGCTGCACTATTAATCCCTAATCCTTGATTACCTGTAGTCGCTCCATTGGCATCAGTAAATACTTGATTGATTAAATTGTCTAAAGTGGTAGCAGTGCTATCAGCAGCGCGACTGAAACTACTAGGCGCACTCGTGGCGTTTCCGCTTTGAGTTAGTAGGTCAATTTTATCACTATTGATGGCAAAATCTGTGATACTGTCGCTTGTTGATATGGTAGATTGGCCAAATTGGAAGATGAAGGTATCTGCACCTAAACCACCGGTTAAAGTATCAATTCCCGCACCTCCATTGATTTGATTAATGCCACTATTTCCGGTGATATTATTGTTACCAGCGTTACCTGTACCATTAATATTATTACTGCCAATTAGTCTGAGATTTTCGACATTGTTGGGTAGGGTGCGAGTGAGAGTGCTTTGCCAAGTATCAGTAATGATAACTTCTCCTATTCCCCCTTCGGGATTGATGGTAGCATTAACGGGATTTGACAGGGTTACTGTAAAAGCTTCATCAGGTTCATTGAGGTTATCATTGAGGATGGGAATGCTAATAGTAGCGGTGGCAGTATTAGGTGCAATGGTGATAGTTCCGGTTTTGCTAGTGTAATCTACATTGGCGGTAGCGTTAATCGGTGCAGTGGTATAGTTGAAGGTAATTGGTTGCGGGTTGGGGTTATCAACTGTGACGGTGAGGATGGCATTATTATCTTTACCTTCCACTACGGTGATGTCGTTGATGGAGAGTTGCGAGGTGACACTGGTATCGTCATCGGTAATTGTCCCCGTGGCTGCGTTAGGAGTACCTACTGTATAACCAGTCCCCGAAGCGAGGGTTAAAATAACAGTTTCGTTACTTTCTACTATTGTGTCAGCAGTGGGGTCAACGATTACGGTAACAGTCGCAGAATTAGCTGCAAAGATGACACCCGTGGGAATAGAAGCGTAATCGGTTCCATTGGTTGCTGTCCCTCCAATACTGTAATTAACTGTTAAAGGATTGGTTGTGGAACCACTACGAGTGAAGGTATAAACCAGATTTGTTGTCCCATCTTCAGTAACACTACTGGGAGAGACAGCAAGAGTAATACTAGGGAAATCTTCCTCAGGAGCAATTGTTACAATTTGATCGGAAAATTGTAGTTTTTGAATACCGTATAAATTGTCTATGCCATCCCGATTAGCTACTGAATCAGTTATCGTAAATACTCCTTGATTGCTAGTCCATGAATACTGAGAGCGATTGCCAGTATAGACGGCAGTATCATCACCTGTCCCACCGTAGAGAGTATCATTCCCAGAACCACCTTCTAAACGGTCATTTCCCTGTTCTCCGAACAAGGTATCATTACCCTTAAATCCTCTCAGGGTATCATTGCCTAAACCACCAAATAGTTGATCATTAGGATAAAAACTATCGTCACTACCATCAATGGTCTGATTGAGGTTAATTGTATTAAAGATAAAATCACTTGCTTGTAAGAGAG
>SFCA01000244.1:0-15420 GCA_007095475.1 Microcystis aeruginosa Ma_QC_C_20070703_M131
CATCTCAACGGTACTGTTGGGCAAACAGAAACCGACCCAAACGCCTTGGGAGAGTCCGGTCTCTGGATTCTTAATGGAGACATTGAGAATCTAAGCTGTCTCGTTGAACAAGGAATTTCCGATAGTGATAGGTCAAGAATCCCCCGTCACAGCGTAGCTTGACGGTGGGAGTATGTCAAGAAGGATAAAAGCAATAAATATACTGGGTGTTAAAGGGGAGGACACTGGAATTCGGCAGTTTTTGAATTGTCCTAGGGTGAGATGACATCTGGGGTGATGAATCTCTTGAAAATTATCAGGATCGTAATCAAATCTAATCGGTACAGCTACAATATTTTTGTCGATAATATCGGCAAATATCTCATCTTCTTCATATAGTTCTGGCTCATTTTGAAAAGATTCTAAATAAGGGGATGAGAAGAAAGCTAGTCTATGGGATAATAACTGCGATCCTTGCAAGTGATAAAGTAATTGAATCAAGGCTCCATCAATCATTTTAATATTATAATTCTTACCGCGATCAAGCTCATCATAAATATCTTGATAGGCAACATTTTTTAGGGCAATGGATAAGTCGGAACTATTGGCATAGCTAATCTCAGAAATATTTTGACTCAATTTATTCAAAGTCGGAAAGTTCTGCTGACTTGATAATCCTACTTCTATCAATTTAGCCGTTAAATTTTTAACATCTTTAAAGATATTCTGAACATTAAGCATTTCTTAACTATTCTTGGAATATTTTGATAATTTCGTTTTTTTCATCTGATGAAAATTCTATACTTTTTAACTTGGCAATTAATTCTTGCTTTTCCCTGTCATTTTTATATCTCTTGGTATTAAGAGTATCTCGATAAACCTTCTTCATTTGTTGAAGTTCTTCTGGGGTTGGATAGGTAAACTCAAGAGCAAAATTTCTCGATTTAATTTCCTGAAATTCCGTCTCTAAAGCTTGCATATTTGCTCCATAACCAATAACTCTTAACCAAGCTTTACTTCTAGTCATCGCTGTAAATAAAATATTGCGTTTACTAGCAATTTCTGATGGTGAACCAGAGAAACCTTCTTGAGCGTTAATGAAATAAACCATTGCCGCTTCATTGCCTTTTGCACGATAAATCTGTGTAAAAGCAATCGAGTTTTCTTGAAAAAACTCATCGGGAGAAGATGTGCTGCCTGCTAAATGAGAATTAATATTTTTTGTAAATAACATTTCTCTAGCTTTTCCAAAAACGTTGCGAGCATTTTTAGGTATTGGATGGATAACCATAATATCTTGGCATCTTAATTCATCTTCCTTGAGATTCTTGGCAATTTGTTCCACTAGCCATTCAAATTGCTCCTGATTGTTATCGAAAGATTTAAAGTTGATAATATCATCGATAGAAGAATGTTCTTCAAGGAATTTAGGACTGGTTTTGGGGGTTCTAATCAGTTTAACAAATTCTCCTGATTTTAATTCTCCTTCTTCAACCTCATAACCAATATCTTGCCATAATTGAGGATTATCAAACATTTGAATTAGTCCCTGTGGATAATAAACTCCAAAACCTAGAGCATGAGCAGAGGACAGAATAGGACGAGAATTTCTGTAACAAGTATTTAAAACCACATCTTGTTGGGGTTCGCTGGGTAAATTCTCCAATTTAACTCTAGGATTACCATGATTATCATTTCCAAAAATAACTTCGGGAGAATGCATGACTTTACTATTTAAGCTTTGCAACTCATCATAGGCATAAACTAAACGTTTATCATCTTTCAAGATTTCATAGCAGAGTCTTAAGAAGTCTTGAGGAAAATCTTGAGCTTCATCAATTAAAATAAGATCATAATATTGATGAAATTTTTTAATCTCTCGGAAGGCTTTTTGACAGACAAACTCAAAAGGGTCTTCATTCAACAAATATGTTAGGTTGTCTGCTTGACTAAAATCTAAATATTCAATATTATGTCGTTTACATAGCTCATAATAAATTCCTTCTATCTTAGGACTTCCCCACGCATGAATAATTTTTACTTTTTCCCAGTCTGGTTCGGAATTTTTATGCTCATAACTAAACCGAGTAATTAAATCTTTGTATTGATCCTTTAACGAGCGTGTATAGAAGGTAACAGCAATATTCCAATCGGGATGAGTTGCATGAAGATAAGCTACTTTCAGTGCTAAGACAATTGTTTTTCCCGAACCTGCTAAACCTCTAATTCTTTGTACACCTTGAGTGGTTTCTAAAACAGCCTTATTTTGAGTTTCATCAAGATTAGCGATAGAATCTTCTAATTTTTTTAACTTTGCTCCCCTAGAATCTGGTTTAACAACATAACTGCGAGCGTCTTTTTTTCTAATGGTTGTAACAGCTTGTATAACTGAGTTGACTTTCTCGAAATATTCAGAATCATTGCCTTGACATTTCTTGATAAAATCATCAAGATCTTTATCTTTAATAAGAACAGGATATTCCTCTGGGTTAATTGCTTCTGGATAATTATTCCAAATCGGTGCATAGGTGGCTACAGAAATGTTAACCATTAGCTTTCTTTTTTGAACAAGCTCTTTATAAGACAGCAGTTTTGCTTCTAACTTGGTTATGCTCTCGTCTTGAGTGCCTTCAATATCCAAATCATAATTTTTTCCCTCATCAATATTAAAAATAATAACCCCTTGCTGACGAGAGACTAATAGAGCATCAATTTGATATCCTCCTTGGGGAGTTCCAATAATAGGATAGCCGATATACAATGTTCCCTCTATATCTGTTCTTTCCTCAAAATATTTAGCTAATCTTTGAGAAGATACAGGTTTAGCTGAAGAACCGCGAATAACGTTAACCATAATTTTTACCTCGGGAGTTCTTTTAGCAGAATCATTAGATGCCTATTGATTCTTGAGGAGGGCAACAAAATTACTATAGCATTTTTTCAACCATCAAGTCATGTTATGCTCATCGGTTAATCCCCAGTTTTGACCTAAAGCTATAAATATAGATATTAACCTCTCACAATAAACCGCGATAACGGATAAAAACGAGGATTACTGCCCAGGAACCTAAAGCTACTTTAACGGCGACTAAAATGTTTAGTATCGGTAAAATACCCCCACTAAATAGCGCCCCTAATTCCCCGTGGGGTAACTCAAATCCTGAGAGAGTAATGGCGGCTAAAACAATAAAAACTAAGACGGAAATTTTCTCCCATGTTGCCGCGTGCCAACGACGATAAATTGCTTGCATCCATTCGGGAGACGAGGTAATTGCTATTAAACCAATTGCCGTACCTCCGGCGACTCCGGCGGCAAAACCTCCCCCCGGACTTAAATGTCCGCGGATAGCTAATTCAATGCCCACTAAAGCGGCAATTGTTGACCCCAAACGGGCTAAAATAATTGAAGGTTGGTCGGTAAATTGATGGATTTTACTGGCGGGTTTTTCGGTGGCTAAAAGAAAATTTGCCCCCATAATGGCAATGGTAAAAACAACCACTTCATAGATAGTATCGTAAAGACGATTACGAAAAATAACCACCGAAACCGCATTAGGAACACCGCCGTCGCGCACTAGGGATTCAACAATTTCTAAGGATGATATAGAGGAAGCAGTATTCGGAATAATTACCATTTTGATAGCGAAGGCAATGGCGGCTAGAGTATAAATCCATTTCATTAGTGTTCCTCCTCTAATTTTGAGGTTTCAATACAGGTTAAAATCGGGTTGACTGCCGTTAATTCATTTTTAAAAATATCGTAGAGATAGGGTAATCTAATTGTGGTTTGGTAGGGGATAGTTTCTGCATTGTCTTGACGGATACAGACGGCATGAACATCCTTATCAATAAATGTCTTGGAAGTCATGACCAAGGCGCTTAGGGCATCTCCTCAGGGAAGTTCTTCTCCCTATCTTCTGCCCTAGGAGAGTTCTTCCACTGAGTCAATGCCACTGGCTGCTTGATCCCCCCCGAACGGTTACAGATCAAGAGCGATCGGACATTTGACTTTCGTTCCCCCTAAACCACAGTAACCGCCGGGGTTTTTAGCTAAATACTGCTGATGATAAACTTCAGCATAATAAAATTCAGGTGCGTCGATAATTTCCGTGGTAATTTGACCGTAGCTCGCTTTATTGAGAGCTTCTTGATAGATCGATCGAGATTTTTCCGCTAATTGCTTTTGCAGGGGACTATAAGTATAGATACCCGATCGATACTGAGTTCCCGTATCATTACCCTGACGCATTCCTTGGGTGGGATTATGACTTTCCCAGAAAACCTTTAACAGTTGTTCGTAGGAAATCACCCTGGGATCATAGACCACTAAAACCACTTCATTATGCCCAGTCATGCCGCTACACACTTCCTGATAGGTGGGATTGGGGGTGATACCAGCCGCATAACCTACGGCAGTGGTGTAAACTCCTTCTAATTGCCAAAATTTCCGCTCTGCTCCCCAAAAACAGCCTAAACCAAACATTGCGGTTTCCATACCGCCTGGAAAGGGGGGCTGCAAAGGATGACCGTTAACGTAGTGGGTGCTAGGTACGGGCATTTTTTCCGATCGCCCGGGTAGTGCTTCCCTTACTGTAGGCAAAGTTAATTTTTTTCCGAATCCGAATAACACCATAATAAGAATTTGTCCAGAAAGTTTGACTTTACTTTACATTATCGCTTAATTTTAGGGATTTCAGTGATCGGTGATCAGAACTGATACTAAATCCGGTTATTAAAAACTGATTATTTATTCCCCTTTTTGCATGAGTGCATGAGCAGAAAACGGGTTTCTCGGAGAAACCCGTTTTCTGTGCGTTACTCAACGGATTTAGTATGAGGCTGCAGCTCAATTTTTGTCAATCTACTGATACCATTTTTCCAAAGTAATGGCAGAGATGGTTAATTACCCTCACCCCCCCAACCCCCCCGACATCGGGGGGACAAGGGGGGGTGGGAGAGGCGAGTAGGATGCCTGCCACGAATCAAGAAAAATGCTATCAGCCAATTACTCTGAGAGTTAAGCCGTAAGCGTTGAGGTTGTTGGGTTTCGCTTTTTCAATTGAATTAATACGTTTTCTCCCAAGTATTGTTTCGCTCAAACCAACCTACGAGGCTGCTCCCTAATTAGATTTAATTGGGCTAACCTACTTCCCAATTGTGTTAGCATCAGAGATAAGTATAAAACAGCCGAATGATTAAAGCGAGACTATTGGCTCTATGTGGTGTTTAACTGTGGGACAATGTCGGAAGTTTATGTCATTCGAGATGCGGTTACGCTAGGACGGCAACCTGTTACAAGCATTGAACATTATCAGCTTGGACTAGAGGCAATTCTACGGCAGGATGAACGGGAATGAAGATCAGCAAAATTCAGATTAAAAATTTTAAGTCTTTTCAAGATGTTACCGTAGATTTAGATCCTGATTTTAATGTCTTTACTGGGGTTAATAATTCAGGAAAAACCAATTTGCTAGAGGCGATCGCTCTTTGGCATGAGTGTTTTAATAAGCTAATTCGGCAAGCGGGCAAAGGATATAAAGAGTTATACAAAAAAGGTGATTATATTCTCGGTCATACAACAGAAAAATATTTTCCTTACGAAACTATTAAAACGGTTAGAGCTTCAAATATTGACGATATCTTTTATCAACGTGATACAACCGATCCTATTGAATTATCTATTAACTTAAATAAAGTAGATATAAATTTAGAAATTGGTTTTTCTATCAAGACCTCTGGTTTAAATTATGTTATTGAGCTTTTGAGTTATAACCAATATAACTTTAGAGGATTCAATGAGTTTTTTGAAAATTTTCCCAACCCTATTAGTGCATCTTTTGCCTCTCCTGTAGCCACCATCAGAACTGAGGAGAGATTTGTGACTCGTCCACAAATTATTGAATCTATTCAAAAAAGAGAGTCTGTTGAAGTTGTTCGTAATCGTTTATACAATCTTTATTATGATACAACTCGAAATGAAAATCTTTACGATAATTTTATTGGAGATTTATCATATATTCTCTTTAACGGCGATAAAAAAATTGAGTTTTTCCCTAAAAGTGATATCCAAAAAGATATAAAATCAGTGATTGATTATAAAATCGAGTCAAGAGATATTGAGAAAGATATTTCTCTGTTGGGAAGTGGAACGTTACAAATTATTGTTATTTTATTGAATCTTTACGCGCCAGAAAAAACTAGAGACCTAAACTTAATTTTATTTGATGAGCCTGATAGTCATATTCATCGGGATATTCAAAAACGTTTAATCGATACGTTTCTTAGATTTTCGACAAATACTCAAATCTTTTTAACAACTCATAATGAAAGTTTAATTCGACAGGTTTCTTTACATCAATTATTTCATCTGGAAAATAGACCTCAATATAATTATAATGCTTTATCTCAACAAGAACTTTTCGTAGAGCCATACTTTAAAGGAATTTATCCCTCTGCACTAAATCCTATTATTAGTTCTTTAGGGAATAGCAATGGTTTAGATTTTATTAATGCCGTTGAAGCGGATAAAATCATTTTTGTCGAAGGTCAGGATGATTCAAAAGCAATTTATACGTTATTACAAAAGAATACTATTGGTATAAATACAAAAAAATATTCTTTCTGGGTGATGGGTGGAGTCTCTAAAATTTTTAAGGATTTACCTAGTTATAAAAAGATTTTTCAGTTAATTAGAAATCAGCAGAATTTATGGCAAAAATCTGTGTTAATTTTTGATAGAGATTTTTTAAATGACGAACATAAAAATCTAATTCTAAGTAATTTAAATAATCGGTTTGGTTTGCCAACGTATATCCCAAGTGCATATACGTTTGAATCTATTTTATTGACAGATTTTGATAAATTGGGTAGGTTACTTTTTCTGTGGTTAAATCGCCAGCAAAATTCGATTTCAGTGGATGCCGTTCGTCTTGCCCAAGGTCTTCAACAAGCCTATCTGAACTATATGAATCCCAAATTACAGCAATTACTCAATGATAATGAGGCATTTGAACAAATCATCTATCAATGCCGCTCTATTCGGGATAAGCTCAAAAGTGATGATATGTTGGGTACAAATGATAGGTCAATTCCAGAAAATGATGTTCAATTATCAACTGCTTATCGCAACTATTTCAATCGAATTTTGAACACACAGGATTTTTATAAATATGCAAACAAGGAGGATGTTCAAGCAATTATCAATCAGGCGATCAGCCCTCATAATATAGCGTTTAATATTGAGCAGGATTTTATTGCTTTATTAAAATGCGTTGATCGCTCAACTTGGTTTGAGGAGTGGGATTTTTTAACGAGATTGTAGAATTTTAACTATGACGACCTACCCTAAACGCCTCATCGAAGTTGACCTACCCATTAAGGGAATTTCTGCCCATGCGCGGCGGGAAAAATCGATTCGTCATGGGCATATTTCTACACTTCATAGCGCAGCTTGACGGTGGGAGTATGTCAATGAATTTGCCAAGCAAACTGATTACTGATTACTGATCACTGAAGAAAGCTGCGCCGCTGCCGGTTCAAATTAACCAAAGTGAGGCATAAGAGTCAAAACTCCCAAGTCTAAATCTTTACTATCGATCGATTTTGCCTCGTAGAGGGCTAACATATCGTTTAATTGGGGATTGCCGCAGGAGGAACCCGTTACGCCCATGGCAATAATCAAACCACAATAACCCTCGGTATTTTTGATGCGTTTTTGCCAATTGCGACGCGCGTTACGGTGGTCGGGATCATCTTGCTCGAATTCACCAAATAGATAGAGATCACCGTTAGCCATTTTCAGAATCCCCAGATCATAACGGGTATCTTCGAGGGGATCTTCGCCGGGGTTAAAACCAATGGCCGCCAAACCGCCAGCTTGTTCGATTTTTTCGATAATTTCCTTGGCTTTCGGTCGGGAGGTCTGGATCATCACCACGGGGAAACCCTCTCCTTTTGTCGGTACGGACTGGGGTTGATAATGGATTTTTGGACGACTGCGAATTTTATCTAATAATTGCCAGGGAACCATTCCCAGACTGAGATGTGCATTATCAGGAACTAAATCCTCCTTGAGTACGGATTCTTCCTCATCATCCTCATCATCCTCATCCTCGTCGTCGTCCTCCTCCTCCAAGAGTTGCATAAATTCCGCACATAGATCGGGCATCGTGGCTACCGTCACCGCCACGGTTTCCCCTTTTGCCTGTTCGGGATCGAGGGGAATGCGAAAACGACGCTGTAATTCTCCGATCGGTTCTTCGGATAAAGCGGATTGATTGCCTTTAAAAAAGCGCAACAGAGCTATTAAAGCTAAATATACCGTGATGGCTTCTTCTTCATCCAAATAGGGGCGAATGCCTTCGTAGGGATGCACGCTGCCGAAAACTGGATGGATTTGGGAGGGGGCAGCCGAGGCTAGATCGTAGTCATCCTCATCATCGTCCTCATCATCATCGGCCAATTCGTAGCTTAAAAACCAACAATCTTGGGAAAGAAAGGCTTTTTCTAATCTTTCCATCGATTTT
Organism: Microcystis aeruginosa Ma_QC_C_20070703_M131; assembly: GCA_007095475.1. GTDB lineage: Bacteria > Cyanobacteriota > Cyanobacteriia > Cyanobacteriales > Microcystaceae > Microcystis > Microcystis aeruginosa_I. The sequence continues at coordinate 8,505 of SFCA01000244.1, forward strand.
TCTTCTAAAGCGGCCTGCCGGAATTGTTTGAGGGATTCTAGGGAACGATAGAGAATGACTCCGTATTCCCGACCGAGCATTCCCATGACACAGGCGTAAAGATGCGGGAAATCGGAGCGATCGAGCTTAATTTCCAAAATATCGTAATCAGCTAAACAGGACCAGGGTTCAGCTTTCCAAATTTCGTGAGCGGTTTTAACTAAAGCGGACTGCCAAGCGGGGGGAATTGCCGGGGGACGGTTATTTTGGAATTCGTCGAATCCACGAAAGAGATCATCGATCAGGGGCAAATTGGGGACATAATCGATGGTGATATCGAGATCTTGTAGTACCCCGCGCAGAAAAAACTGTGTTTCTCGATCGCGGACGATAATTTTTTTCGGTCTGGCTGGCCGGGCGGGATTTTGGGGTGTTTCGATGGCGCGGATTAAGGTTCTCACCATGGCCTCCGGTCCGGTTTCGGGGGAAACTACTTCCATAGCGCGTACACAGCCCTCGCTACCATCCACCCAGATCACGCACTCGCCACCGCTTTCTTGATTTGGTTCTAGGGTGGCCCGGGGCATTTTCTCCGATAAGGATAAAGCACGACGATCTCCTTCCCAAACACTGGGAATTTGTGGAATTTTTTTGAGACGGCTTTGGGTGGTCCGGGGCAGAAGATTCATCGGGAAATTTAGGGGTAGCTGTGTTAGGATTTTAACCTTTTCTTTTCAAGGATTCCATAAGAATTTTCTATCGATTTAGTCGATAACTTGATAAATAAACCGGAAACCTGACCAAGTTCCCAGATCAAAGGCGTATTCATCAATGACACTGCCAGAATTATCCATTTTTAAGCCTAAATCTAATTTTAGATCGCTCCAGAAAGCTCTGGCTATTTCTAGGGGGTTAGTCAGGGTGAGCAGTTGGCTGGCTTCTCCCTTGAGGCTTTGAGTGGCATTGAGAAGGGTCAAGGTGTTCGGGAAAGGATGGCGACTGAGGATCAGGAGATGTTCTCTGATGCCCTTGGCTTGACTAATTTTCCAATGCCCTAGGCTGGAATTGGGGATGGTGGCCTTGGTTTTGGCCGCCACGACAAAGGGGGCTAATGGGCTGGAATTGGTGAAATTATCGGGGTTTTCTGGACGGGAACAGTATAAAAGCGGTTGGCGATCGCTGTTGAGGACAAGGATCATTGCGTAGAGGGGTTGTTCTTCTTGATTCTCGATTTGATAGCGAATTTCCGTCCCGACGGGCAGAATTAAGTCATTTTTAGCGGTATTAGTCCCCCTGCTACCCGCAATTTTTTGGGTTGGCACTGTGGAGATATAGGTTTGATCGAGGCTTTCCAGGGTGACAATGACGGCTAAACCGGAGGATTCTTGATTGATCAACAAGTGCCACAATTTGCAGGCCAGCAGGGTTTCTAGTTGGGATTGCAGTCGTTTGATTCCCGATTTAATTGCTTCGTTGGCCGCCCCTAAACTACCGATAATTAGGGAGCCATTGGGAGATAATAACTGATAATTGCCAGTTTCTTCGCCACCAACTCGACTTAAGAGACAATCTACCGTTTGTTCACCAATGTTAACCACGGCGGCCACATCGGGCAAACTGGCAAAGGTACTGGTAGCATCTACCCGTTCAATTCGGGTTAAGTTATGATCCAAACCGACGATTAAACCGATTTGACTCGGAAAAACCCGCAATTTTTCCTGTAGAATCTGTCCTATTTCTAGGGAGGCGGTTGGTGATAATAACTGGGCTTTGGCTTTTAAACCCTGACGGGAGAGAATTTGTAGGCTGATTTCCTCCCCAGTCGCCTCAATAAAGCTTAAACAGGAGTTAATTCCGTAATTTTCTAGGATTTCTAAGGGCAGGCCCACCAGATTGACTTCTAGGGTGCGTTCATCAATAAGATTTGTAACAATTGCCGCCCCACCCCTTGACGTTTCTAACGCTGTATGATAGAGCGGGGCAGAATTATTTTTTTGATTACTGGTTAGGATTGCCGGCTGCTGTTGTTCACTGCTGTGACTAGCGACAAGATGACGGAGATGGGGAAAAGCGATCGCAATTGTCGGACTGGGGCAAGCTTGCCAGAGATACTGGGTGAGATCATAGGTGAATAAGCCAGCATTGGGGCTATTACCGCTCAATTCCAGGGCGCTTTGCTCTGGTTTAGCGGCAGCGAGAATAACGCCGTTACTAGGCTTATTTTTGAGGTTAAAACGGGTTTTAATATCGGTAGCGAAAGTTAATTCGGCGGGGTTAAGATCAGTAAGGGTTTCGGGATAGGAACGAACGCGAAGATTACCGAGATAGGGCTGAGGTTGGGGGAGATGACTACTATCAAAAATCAAGCTAAACTTATCCGTAGCTAGACAGCGAGCCATCAGCAGGATATTTTCCTTAAGTAAAGCATTTTCTGCCCCATCAGCAGTAATAAAAACCTCTTTTCGGGCCCCAACACTGCCATAACCGCTCAAGTGAAAAATGACCACATCCCCTGCCTTGGCCTGGGCGATCAGGTGTTCTAAAAAAGCCGCTTCGATCGCTTCTCGACTGGCTTTTTGTCCCGTTAAAGTCACTATATCAGCATCCTGAAAACCAAAACGATAACGGAGAAGGTCTTTTTGTAACTCCACATCGGTAAGACAGCCGGGCAGCGGCGGAATATTCGTCCCATACTGGTCAATACCGACTAAAAGAGCCAATTTTCTGGGATTAGGGGCGGCGAGAGCGGCCAAATGGTGATTAAGTGTCCCTTGACTAATCGCCAAAGTCAGCAACCCCCAACCTGTCTGCTGGATCAATTCTCGCCTAGTTATGTTCATGACTCTCGCATGGCGCGGATTAATTCGGCAGCCACTTCTGGACGGGAAAATTCTGGAGGTGGTAATTCTCCTTTGCGCAGCAGTTCCCGGACTTTCGTTCCCGAAAGATGTATTCTTTCTTCCGGTAAACTGGGGCTAGTTTTGGTGGTTGCCATTCCCGAAGTGCGGGTACAGTAGAAAGCGTGTTCAAACTTCATCGGCACGATTCCCAATTCCCCCGGCTCGAACTCATCAAAGATATACTGAGCATCGTAGGTTCCGTAGTAGTCACCGACTCCGGCATGGTCACGACCGACGATAAAATGGGTACAACCGTAGTTTTTACGGATAATAGCGTGGAAAATTGCTTCCCGGGGGCCTGCATAACGCATAGCTGAGGGGTTGATAGCTAGAATAACGCGATCTTGGGGAAAGTATTTATCCATCATGATCTCATAGCAACGCATCCGCACATCGGCTGGCACATCATCGCTTTTGGTAGCGCCGACAAGAGGATGCAAGAATAAACCATCTACCACTTCTAGGGCGCATTTTTGAATGTATTCGTGGGCCCGGTGGATGGGATTACGGGTTTGGAAACCGACAATGGTTTTCCAAGCTTTTTCGTGGAACATTTGGCGCGATTGCAGAGGATCGATCTGATATTTGGGAAACTGGGGATGAGGATCGCGCTGAAGTAACCAAATCGGACCTGCGAGGTTAATTTCTCCCTGTTCGTAGAGGACTTTTACCCCGGGGTGTTTCTGGTCGTCGGTACGATAGACGTTAACTGCTTCGTGGGCCTTATTATAACGGTATTTTTGGGTTAGTTCTAGGACTCCGACAAAGTTGCCTTCGCTGTCATCTAAACGAATCCAGTTGCCTTCTTTAAGGGGATCCGCCACTGCTTCGCTAACGGAAAGAGTCACGGGAATTGCCCAGGGTAAACCATTGATTAGACGCATATCATCGACGACTTTTTCGTAGTCGTCCTGTTCCATAAAGCCTTTTAGGGGACTGAAACCACCAATAGCAATCATAACTAAATCCGAGAGCGCTCGTTCATCTAAGGAAACTCGCGGTAGTTTTTCAGCTAGGGCCAGAAATTCTGCTTTTTCGGCAGCGGTAGCAATACGATTAATTAATTGCCCACCGTGGGGCGCAATTCCTTCGGTCAGTACAGTCATAAAATTTTCTTTACATTGTCACGGTTTATCCTATCAGAAGTTGGTTAACCCTTAATCAAGGGGTTGGGACTAGCGATGATTTTCCAGTCGGAACAGTTTACAATAAGATTTGTAAGGAATTGTAAATAATTATGAGCGAAAAAGTTGTTCTGATTGTCGGTGCTACGGGGGGTATAGGTGCCACTTTAGCGCGTAAACTAGCTGTTAATGGTCATAAACTCATATTAGTAGCCAGAAATGCCGATAATTTATCTAATTTAGCTGGTGAGTTGTCTTGTCCTTCTTTAATTGTACCGACGGATATCACCAATCCAACCCAGGTAGAAACTTTGATGGAAAAAATTGTCTCCCATTACGGCCGGTTGGATGTGTTGGTTAATGCGGCCGGAGCCGGTGTGATGAAACAATACAATAAAATCACGCCGGAAGATTTAGATAAAATGCTCGACCTCAATCTAAAGGGGAGTTTTTATACCTGTCAGGCTGCCGCTAATGTGATGAAGGAAAATAAAGCTGGTCATATCTGTAATGTGGTGGGAATTTTAGGTAAGCATTCTATGGCTATGGCTGCCGCTTATTGTGCTTCTAAGTACGGGGTGGTCGGTTTTAGTAAATGTTTGGCTGATGAGTTAAAACGCTATGGTATTAAAATGACTTTATTCTATTTTGGTGGGGTCGATACTCCTTTTTGGGATCAGGTGAGCTTAAAAGTTGATCGCACTAAAATGTTAACCGCTCAAACCGCCGCCGATGCTATCTATTTTGCCATGAATGCTGAACCCCAAGCCGTCCCCATGGAAATTAATATTCAACCCGATAGTCATCTCTTTTTTTAGTCATCAGCTTTTTCAGTTATCAGTTATCAGTTATCAGTGTTCAGATTTAAGTTGTCAGTGAATAGCATTTAGTGGCAAGTTCGGAGTTTTATTATCACTGTTTACTGTTTACTGAAAAACACCCCTTTTTTGACTTTATCTATGTTTGTTGATCATATTCATTTTTATGTAGAATCGGCCAAAAAATGGCGAGATTGGTTGGTGCGGGTGATGGATTTTCAGGCGATCGCAAGTTTAGTTAATCTGCACACGCACACGGAAATAGTTGGCAATGGCATCCAAAAAGATAAAACTAAACAGATTATTTTTATCTTATCTTCTCCCTTAAATTCCCTTAGTCCCGTGACGGAATTTTTAAGTAAATATCCTGAAGGGGTGGCGGATGTAGCTTTTCAAGTGGAGGATTTAGACAGTTTAGCTAGGAGAATTAAACAGGACATTTTTATTGAGGAAACTGTTTTGGCTAGGGGTAGGATAAAAAGCTGTCAAATCTCTAGCATTGCTAATCTCAAACATACATTAATTGAAAGACAGGGAATCACGCCAATTTTAGCCGATCCTAATCTGATTGAGTATGATAGTAAGGAACAATATGATCAGGATATTCTGGCAATTGATCATTTAGTTTTAAATGTTTTTCAGGGGAATTTAGAGTTAACAGCCAATTGGTATGAGGAAAATTTAGGCTTTAAAAAACGGCAAACTTTTACTATTAAAACGGAGCGTTCTGGTCTTTATTCCCAGGTACTTGTTCACCCCAAAACCGAATTAAAATTACCGATTAATGAACCAGATAGTAACAGTTCTCAAATTCAAGAATTTTTAGATATTAATCAAAAATCTGGCATTCAACACATTGCTTTAAAAACAGAAAATATTTTAAGATTAACTCAAAAATTAAAAGAAAGGAAAGTAGAATTTCTATCAGTTCCCAACAGTTATTATCAACAAATTGACTATCAAAAGAAAGCCTTTAATATTGCTGATTGGGAATGGTTAGAAATTAAAAAGCAGGAAATTCTCATCGATTTTGAACAAAATAGTTATTCTCTCCCGGAAAAGCCGACTTTACTGCAAATTTTCACTAAACCAATTTTTTCCCAGCCGACTTTCTTTTTTGAATTAATCGAGCGCCGTCATGCCGCTAAAGGTTTTGGAGAAGGCAACTTCCAGGCGCTATTTGAAGCGATCGAACGGGAACAAATACAGCGAGGAACTTTAGATTAGAGTCAGAAAAGCGAGCATTTTTCCCATGAGACTATGGACGATGACGTAATTCAATCACATCTTTTTTGATCGTGACATCATAGGAACCAAAAAAGGTTTGTCCCAAGAGTCCTAACCCTTCCATTTGGGGAGAAATACCCACAATCTGATTAGATAAAACCACCTGGCCCACTTTAACAGAATTAATACGACCAAGATAAACAGTAACGACACCGCCGGCGGTATGAGCGACTACTTCCTTTTCCCGTTTGACTTTCATTGCTTTCGCCATGGCATCGGTGAGGACGATGCCACTAGCACCTGTATCAAAAAGCATTTCATAATAGTGACGGTTATTAAAAACTACCATCACCGTGGGAATGCCGTTAACCCGGCGTTGAATCGGTAGCTGATAAACTTGCGGGGAATTTTTCCTATTTCTGGATGAACTGCCACAGAGACGGCTAAGATCTATGTGTTGTCCATCTGCTCTTTGGAGAAAGCATTCCGATTGAGCGAGAGTCGTAGGGGTGAAGGGAAATAACAGCAGGGTGCTGGCCAATGCGATCGCAGAAAGAGACTTATTCATCGAAAATTTGGGTCTGAAACCCCGCCGTTTTACGGCGGCTTTGCTGTTAAATATGAGCATCGTTTACGAAATATATGCTAAAATATGAGACATGGAAAAAGCCTATTCTTACCGTTACGAAATATATGCTAAAATATGAGACATGGAAAAAGCCTATTCTTACCGATTTTACCCGACACCAGAACAAGAGTCGCTATTGCGGCGCACATTGGGCTGTGTAAGATTAGTTTACAATAAAGCTCTCCACGAACGAACACAAGCTTGGTACGAAAAGCAAGAAAGAGTAGGCTACGCTCAAAC
>SFCA01000245.1:0-5539 GCA_007095475.1 Microcystis aeruginosa Ma_QC_C_20070703_M131
GCCACACAAGCGTTTGAACTCTGTTGGCTTTAAAGTTTTTACTTGTTCGTAATTCATCTTTCAATCTTAACTCTTGGACTATTTTATCCTATTTTGTCTAGACTTATGCAAGAGATCTAATAAAGCTGAGAGGGAATCCGAACTAGGGAAGTATTCGGAAGTCTGTGCCAGATTGTGTCTCGATGCGGTAGTCTCTACTTGCGTCGCCTAAATTGGTCTAGGCAAGCCCCGTCCCTTTTAGGGCGGGGTTAGTGACTGATGACGCATCGATCCAGAGAAAACGGCCCGTTGCCGTAACGATAGTGGAATCAGTGACGGACATTGCCGAAGGAGAGGTGGTGGTTATCGACAAAAAAACTCAATCTATCACGATTGATGCCTTTGGAGCGGCCACTCCCCCACAAATGCAACCCGTGGGACTAGCTCTAACAACCTATCAGGGCAGATAATACCTTTAGAGGCAAGAGTCAAGCTGGTACTCCTCTGAGCTTTAGTTTAGACAACAATGATCGCGTCTTTAAACTTCAGCACGGTAATGTCAACTATACTGGGGTTTGCCACTAATCTCGACGAAGTACAGACAGCCTGCTTGCAGACACGAGTTCTGGATTGATTCCCCGTCTTCCCTCCTGACAATAAAAAATGGTTGATGCTAGTGTCAAGCATATACTAATCAACACCCATTAATTAATAAGATGACCTTCACAGATACTGCAGAAAAAGTAATTGTCCAACCGGACATACTTAACGAAACCGCGGCAATTGTCCCCGAAGCTCACAGGTTTTCCCAAGACTATCAACTCCTTCACTCCCTCGAAGGGCGCTGGCGGGTCAAGATCGAGCGCCTGGGTTACGCTCCTGACTATGCCAGCAACTTAGTGGCAATATTAGCGGATAGTAATGTCATCGGGCAAGTTCGCTGCAATGAGGCGGCTGAATCCCTGATTATTGAATACAATTACGAGGAAATTTCCCCCGAACAACTACGGGAATATATCCTACTCTCGATGGAAGAAGCCGATCGCGGCTATCTCCTAACCAGCAAGGCAGGTACAGCACCAACATCCCACGAAATTAACTATTGGGAGCGGTTGGGCATTCCAGCTGCCAGTTTAGCCCTCGCTCTTGTCGCCTTTCCCCTAGAACTCCCCCCCTTGCTCGTTGGGGGGTTAATTTTAGCCGCCTGTCTGCCCGCCTACGGGCGAGCTTGGGAAGGCATCAGCGAAGAAAAACAATTGACCGTCGATTTCCTCGACTCCCTGGCCATCACCCTCAGCGCCGCCCAGGGCCATTTCATTCCCCCCGCCTTCATGATCAGTTTGATCGAATCTGGGGAAGTAATTCGCGATGTCACCGCTCGCTCTAGCGAACGCCAGACCCTAGATTTACTAGACAGTTTGGGCAAATATGCCTGGATCGAACAGGACGGCGTAGAAGTGCAAGTTCCCCTCAAAGACGTAAAAGAAGGCCATCTCGTCATCGTCTATCCGGGAGATTTAATTCCCATCGACGGCAAGATTATCCGGGGACAGGGACTAATTGACCAACAGAAACTGACGGGAGAATCGGTTCCCGTCCACCGGGAAGCAGATGATGAGGTCTATGCTTCCACCCTGTTAGTAGAAGGACAATTGGCAATTCTCGTGGAAAGGACGGGGAATAATACCCGCGCCGGGGTAGTCGTGGAACTGATGAAAGCCGCTCCCGTCCACGATACTCGCGTAGAAAACTATGCCGCCAAATTTGCCAATATTGCCGTGTTGCCCACCCTACTGATTGGGGCGGGCATTTTTGCTTTCACGGGAGATTTAGCCCGGACAACGGCCATTATCACCCTCGACTTCGGCACTGGCATCCGCGTATCTGTCCCCACCGCCGTCTTAGCTGGATTAACATACGCTGCCCGGACCGGCGTTTACATCCGCAGCGGCCGGGCGATCGAAATGTTGGCAAAAGTCGATTGCGTCGTCTTTGACAAGACGGGAACCCTGACCCAGGGCAATGCTTCCGTCACCGACATTCAAGTTACCGCCGCGGGAGTTACCCCAGCAGAAATTCTCTGTCTGGCGGCCTCGGCGGAACAGGGGTTGAGCCACCCCGTCGCCCATGCCATCGTCCAACAGGCCCAACAACAGGGGACGGAAACGAAAACCTGCGAGGAGTGGGATTATCGGGTTGGGTTGGGAGTGGTCGCCCAAATCGAAGGGCGGCAGCTACTGGTGGGGAGCAGCCGCTTTATGAAAACGGAAGGGATCGACATTAGTGCCAGTGAGCAGTTTAAGACGGGAGGCGTTTCTCTGGCTTATGTGGCCCGGGATGGCATCCTAATTGGCGTTATCATGTATGCCGATCCGATCCGCACCGAAAGCCCCGGGGTAATTGCTGAGTTACACCAGCAGGGAATCAGCACCCATATGCTCACCGGCGATGTGCAGCAGGTAGCGGATGCGGTGGCCCAAGAGTTAGGAATGCGCCGGGATGAGGTCCACGCCCAAGCTTTCCCAGAACGGAAGGTGGAAGTGGTGCAGCAACTGAAAGCGCAAGGGAAAACCGTTGCCTTTATCGGCGATGGCATTAATGACTCCGCCGCTCTTGCCTATGCCGATGTCTCGATTTCCTTTGCCGCAGGGAGCGACATCGCTCGGGAAACTGCCGATGTGGTACTGATGGATAACGATCTCAGCGGCTTGACCCATGCGATCGGGATCAGCAAGCAAGTGATGGACATTATCTACCAAAATGCCTTAATTGTCGGCATTCCTAACCTGGGGGCGCTGGCGGTGGGGGTTCTCTTTGCCCTCGATCCGCTCCTAGCGATTATCATCAATAATGGTTCGGCAATTTTAGCCGGACTGAACGGCTTGCGCCCGGCCCTCGGTGGCGAGAAGACGACCTATCGAGATGCGGCGAACGTCTAACAGTCAAAATCCAAAATCGAGCAAATTTGTGAGGTCTCATGGAATTTTTATTAGGTATTGAACCGATTTTCGCCCTAGGGGTTGGTTTGGCGGCATTGGCGATCGCCCCCGCTATTGGGGCCTTAAGCAACCCTGAAACTGGGGAAAAGGTCGCCGAAACCGGGCGCGACATGACTAAACAGGGAATCAAGTGGGGTGCAGAGGCCGCTGACACCGTGCAAACCTATCTAGCTGAGGCCAGCGAATCCTGGAACGATCTGGTAGCGGAAGCACAGGCCGAAATCAGAACCGCTAAAAAAGCTAAGGCAACTAGCGAAAAATAGACAGTTAATAGTGAACAACTCATTCAGGAGGTTTTTATGGAAGAATTACTGGTTGTTGGCGGTGTTGGAGTCGTCGCAATTTTAGTATTGGGTTCCCTAGTTGGTTTAGTTAGTCCCCAGACCGGCAAAGCCATTACAGATACCGGTCGCAATGCGGCCAAAAGCGGTATCAAATTAGGGATGGAAGCTAGTGAAAAACTGCAAGCTACTTTTGCCGAAGCTGGTCAATCTTGGCAAGATTTAGTGGCAGAAGCGAAAGCGGAAACAGCGGCGGCAAGAAATACGACTCAAATCACTTCCGTAGAGGAAACGTCCCAATCCTAATCCCTAATTGACCGATCGAGAAACCCACTCGATAACTGCAATTTTGTAGGGGGGCATTCTCTTAGCCCCCTCCTTTAAAATCTCAAGGAAAGTATCAAATACCTAAGCAAAATTAATTAGGGTTGGCTGAATAAATCTAAAAACCTTGTTGGATAAGACTTTTAGACTTTTTTGACCTCAAAAAGTTCCAGCCGAGAGTGATCCGGGCGAAAATTCGGGGACTTTTTCCCCGAAAATTAGGTAATTTACCAGATGAAAATGGGTAAAACCCTACACCCCACACCCTACACCCTGCCCCCACGAAAAACTTTTTCAGCAGACCCTACTTAAGGAGTAGTTCAACAATGACCCGAGAATATATGCACGAACATTTGAAAGAGCTAATCGTTGAGAAGGCACTTCATCTCTGTTGCGACCCCATTGAAGAAATTGCCCGAGAATGGGCAGAAAAAAAAGACTTTAATCAAGGGGGAATTAATATTTTACAAGATCGCCATCGCTATGAAAAATATTTAGAAGAGGCCAAAGAAGTCGCCGACGAATTTAGAAAACATATCATTCAGTTTTTACCAGAAACTAAAAATTAGTCGCAGGGAAATGTGAACTTTCCTAACTTCAGTAATGGCAACTTAAAACTAGAGCAATTTTTAGTCTGTGGGTTAGGATATTTGGGACAGCATTGTGTCGTCGCACTCAAAGAATTCGCAGTCAATGTCTTGGCGAGCAGCGGGGATTTATCCCGCTTTTTCAAGACCTCTGCAATCCCTTCGGCTTTCAGCCAAGGGAGTCTCAATAAATCTACTGTAAAAGATGATAAAGTTCCTGTTGTCAATGCTTATTGGCTAAATTATTATGCTATTTGGTGGCACGTCTGAATTTTCCACAAATGCTACCCCCGGAATTTCTTGTCAAGTGGTTAGCTCACTTCCTGGGCGAATCCGCTTGCGCCTCCCTTCCCTGCGCCAAAACCTAAGGGGACAAAACCTTCTCCAGGGAGCGATCGCTGCCCTGGAAGGCGTTACCAGCGTCCGCATCAACCCCTTGGCCAACTCAATCATTGTCACCTTTGCTGAAGGGAAAATTTCTCCCGCGCAATTAGAGCAAGAACTGGCAACCGCGATCGGCAAGGCCGCAGCTTCGGCGAACCCAGGGGCAGAATTCCCCCAGAAAGCTGAATTCAAGGCGGAAAAACAAGTTCCTCGTCCCCCGGAAGAGAAATTGCTGGTGAGGGAAAATCTGGCCGATGCAAAGGTGGGACGAACCCAAACAGTGATCAGTCCCCAGCTAGGAGAAAGTAAAGATGACAAAATTCCTCTAAACGAGATAACGAGCCAAACTTTAGTTTATCGGCAGCTGGAAGCCTTGCCCGTCAATTCTTGGCAGCGCCGGTGTCAAGAGCAGGCTGAATCGATCGAGAAACTGGAAGATCGCCTCGCCGCCTTACAGCCGGTGGCAGCGATCGGTTCAGCTTGGCTGAGGCGGTGGTACGTCCACAGTCCAGCAACCATAGATTGCGCTGCCAGCACCGGCAGTGGTGCGCCGGTGGCGTTCCCCAAAACCCCAGAGTCTGAGGCACAATGGCAAGAGTTGGCAGCGGGGCAAAGGCAGGCGATCGCCGAATTGGAGCAATGCCTTGCCGATGTGCAGCGCCTAGCCGTTATTGGAGAAGCTCGATTGAAAAAATATCGCAAATACCTTTAAAAGTCGCAAAATACAGGCTCGCAGTCTCTATTTCAGGCGCGAGGAGCGCAACTGATTAGGCCTTGTCTGGGACTAAATTGCCAATTCGATCGAGAATTTTTACCCGAAGGGAAGAGAGGGGCCAGTTTACTGCCCTCGCCGGAGAATTGACTGCTAGGCTATCCTGAGAAACCCATACCGTTTCAACTAAACTAGATCTGTGAAAATCAAGGCTCTTAAAAATGACCGCCAAGCAAAAAATGATTTTTCGGCTGACTTCTCCCATCAACCGGT
>SFCA01000246.1:0-15387 GCA_007095475.1 Microcystis aeruginosa Ma_QC_C_20070703_M131
TCAGTCTGTAGAGCGACCATAAGACCAGAACAGAGTAAAACTGGGGCGGCAGGTGCGGAACCCCGAATGGGAAAGAAGCAGAAACTCAAATCGTGAGGTTTGGGAATCGCCGTCCGTTTTACGACGGCGAGGATGTCAAGGTGTGTTATTTTTTTCTATCTCGCTGCTGTCGAGGGTGGGGTTATCTTTGGCTAATTTCATCACTCCCACCAGCATTAACGCCTGAATCGAAAAACCGATGACGATCGCTGTTAAAATCACTGCTTGGGGTACAGGATCGGCGTAATTTTGCTGTTTAACTGTACTGAGGATGGGAGTAAATAAACCATCACGGGAAGAAATCACCACATAGTAGGCGATAACGCCGGTACTCATGACATCCATGGCGATAATCTTCATGATTAAGTTTTTTTTCAGGAATGTTCCTAAAAATCCGCACAAAACGGTGGCGAACACAAACAACTCTAGCAGGGGAATCGTCACTGGGCTTCTTGATTAGATTTGGTTATGAGTCAAAATACTTTTTCTAATTATCCTCGATCGAGTCCCAATTGATCAAAAAATTCTCAAGATTATGGGGGGAATTTTCGGGCGGTCAATAGATTGTTTTAGATCTATAATTATTATTGAAAAAATAAAAGCAAGCGGTTTCGCTTTAATAATGTATATCTTGCCAGAGAGCGCAATCAGTAATGTTTTGGAAATCTTTGATATTTTTGCTGGCAATAATAACCCGACGACTGGGATATTTTTCTTTGAGTAGAGACCATTGAGCCGATAGGATACAATCTATATCAATATTTTCTTTAACTTTTTAGCCCAAAGATAAGCGGCTTTTTGTAGTAAAATAAAACTGACTTTATGAAACTTAATTACATTCCTTAACTTATCTAATTCTTGCACGCTTTTACTTCTCGTCTAACCTCATAATCACATAGATTCAGATGAAGTCAGAAAAGCTCCTCTTGCCAGCAGACGATAAAACCATTCGGTACATTGATAAACTTCTGTAAATAACTTTTGATCTTCTGGCCAGTCTTCACCGATCGGGGTTACTAATAAGCTTAAAATGTTAGAGTCCAGAATTACAATCACTCTTTTAATAAAACTCATTCCAGCTAACATTTCTTCACTGCTAACTAGCGGCAAAGATAACAGCAAATCTTCTATAGTGATCGTCATGACTTAGATAGCTCCTTAAGAACAACTCATGTTCTCATACTACAATAATTATCCCAAAGGGATTCGATTGTATTTAGAGCTTGCTGAATAAACCTAAACACCCCACACCCCACGAAAAACTTTTTGCCGCAAACCCTAACTATTGATTATGTTTCCGCTGCAACTAGCGCACAGACTAATCTTCGCTTTCTTGATCATTCCTCTCTTCAAACCCTAGCCAAAAAAGCAACGCATTCTCAACCTCCATCATTTGCTCAGATGTCAGATTTCCTAATTTACGCAAAAGCTTTGCATGGGGAATTGTAATGATGTTTTGTACATCAAAGACTCCTTCTCTAAGGAAGCGAGCTTGGACTTTCACTTCAAATCTTGAACCACGAGAGCTTGTCCTATGTGGAACCAGAGTCGCTAAGGCACGCTCTTGATTGAGCGCAGGAAACTGATAACCAAACAGGGTCTGACTTTGGCCACATAACCCAGATCAACCAGCCAAACCTGACCACGATCAGGGCTATCCATAGGAAGCTTCCTGATCATCTAATTCTAGAAAAATTCCCTCGGCATTGAGGACTAGATCTTCATCAGATAAGGGCGGAAAATCCAGGTGAATTGTCCGCTTCAGAATCTCTAATAGCAAATCTGAGCGCTCTGAGTCTGTCAAGCGGTCAAAGGTATCTAAAAGTTCCTGGACTATAGCAGTCATAGCGGTTGCCCTATATCTGCTCAATACTATAACACAAGCTTAACAAGGCTCTTAGTTATTGCTTGACAGCCCCAATAAATTCTGAATGTAAGTTTGGAATCCCCCCAAACCGCCATCGTCATCCCAACGCTGTCTGAAAGTTGGTAACTTCTCCAATTCCATCACATTCCCACCCTGATACCTGACTCGATAATCAAACATCGCATCTGCTTTGGCTGATACAGGTGGATTATCAAAATCAATAGCCCAAAGCACCTCAACAATTCGATAGATGTCGTAATTATCCTTGCCAATTTCACGTTTGGCTTTGCAGTCGAGAACTTTTACTAAATGGGTAACATACCCTCGCTGCCTGAGTAGTATCAAACTACCTTTTTCGGGTTTATTGGCATTGACTTCATCATCTTTCCATTCCAGTTGGAAGGGATCAGAAACCTTATATTCCCGATATGCCCATGTACGATCGTGTCGCCTTACATTTTTAGTCCACTTCAGATATTGTAAATCCATGTCAATATCTCTAAATAAAACTATAAGTTAAACTCGATCTCGATGACGGCGATCAGCGATAAAAGACTCTACCAATTTAACATCTTCGACACTACCGATCACTAAAGGTGTGCGGGTGTGTAATTTATCGGGAACGATATCTAAAAGATTTGTCACCCCATCACTAGCTTTACCTCCTGCCTGTTCAATTAAAAAAGCAAGGGGGGCAGTTTCATAAATTAAGCGTAATTTTCCCTGGGGATTTTTAACAGTACCCGGATAGAGAAAAACTCCACCCTGCATTAAAATTCGATGGATATCTCCCACTAATGCCCCACTGTAACGGGCCGTGTAACCATCATGACGGTGGACATAACGAGTATAGTCGCGAATTGCCTCATCCCACTGCCAAAAATTGCCCTCATTGGTACTATAAATCGGGCCATGGTCGGGGATAATAATATTCTCTTGGGCGAGGATAAATTCCCCTAAACTGGGGTCAAGGACAAAGGCATGAACACCGCGACCGATCGAGTAAACTAAAATAGTCGAGGGTCCGTAGAGAATATAACCGGCGGCGATTTGTTTACGACCATTTTGCAGTAAATCCCGCGCCTCTCCGTCTAAATCATTGTCTTCCTGTTGACGGATGGCAAAAATCGAACCCACATTTAGGTTAATATCCACATTGGAAGAACCATCGATCGGGTCGTAGAGTAGGGTATAGCGACCGATGGGACAGTTTTCTGGGATATAATAGGGTTTATCCATTTCCTCGGAAGCAAGACGGCAAACTAAACCACTTTGCTTAAAAACCGAGATAAATACTTCATTGGCAAAAACGTCCATTTTCTTGACTGATTCCCCTTGGACGTTGGTTTCTCCAGTAAAACCTAGCACATCCGCCATTAATCCCGCTTTACTGAGACGACGGGCAATTAATTTCCCCGCTAGGGCAATCCGACTCATAATTGCGCTTAAATCCTGCGCGTCGGGGGAAAAGCTTTGTAGTTGTTGCAGGACGTGACGGGAGAGGGTGGTACAATCTCGATCGAGGCTATGTTCGGGGATAGAAAAGGGAATATTGCTAACCATAACTGTAATTGCCAGTAATAAAGTAAAAAAAGGGAAACTCGTCTAGTCTCAATTGTGACTATGATTTGATCCTAGCCAAAATTTTCCCTATTGCGGGCTAATTTTTAGATCAGTTTTAGAGTTGGCTAATTTTTACCCCATTGATCATTAAATCTCGGTCAATAGTTGCCCTCTCAATTTAAGTCGATGGGGATACACCGGGCAAGCGTTTATATTTCAAGTAATAGGCAAAACCTGTTATTAAAACAATAACTATTGTGCCGATACCTAAATAGTTAGGAACCCAAAAAGCCGCCGCAATGGTGTTAATTTCTCCCGGTTTTAAATGCCAAATTAACTGATTGTCAACTTGTTCTACCGGGGGATTTAATCCTGAGTCATCTTCCATATTTTGACCCGCAAAGGGAGTCTTTAAAGCGAAGTCGCTATCGACTAAGGAACCGGGGCTAATGATAATATTTCCCTGTTCGGAAAGTACACCTAAAGCCCGCAAATCAACGGTTAATTTTAAGTTTTTCTGGTTCAAAAAGAACCAATCTTGTTCTGTCACTGCCAGTTTTGAATCTAGTTGCAGTAACTTTATATCATCGGTATTAGGGGAGTTTTTGATTTTAAAGGAAGAACTAGGATCAAAAAATTGATTGAATTTTTCCTCTAATTCCTGACTATTACTAAAGGGAATAGTGACAATTATTTCTCGTTCGGAAATAGGAGCGGTTTTCCCCTTAAGTAATTTTGCCCTCTGTTCGATACTATTTAACCATTTAGTGGCTTCGGTTTGACTGAGACTGGTTAAACGTTGTCCGAGGGTGATATGTTGAATAATTTCCCCGTAGTGTTGGTGAGGAAAATTAATGCCCACATCGTAACGGACACAGCCAGTTAAAAAGAGAAAAATACCGCATAAAAATGGCAGAATAAAGCGGTTTTTTCCGATTTTTTCGGTGGTTGGTTGATTCATAATTAATCTTCTTCTAAGTCGTCATAACTTGCTGAACTGCCACCGCTAACCGTAACTAGATCGATTTGCTGACGATAATAGTCTACATCTTTTACCTCCACTTCTACCTCATCACCGAGACGATAGGCAACGCGATTTTTCCGTCCTACCAAACAGCTATGACGGGCGCGATATTCGTACCAATCATCCTTGAGAGAAGAAACATGGACCAACCCTTCCACTAATAAATCGGAAATTTCCACGAAGAAACCATAGGATTGTACACCGGTAATTAAGCCGCGAAAAACTTGACCCATTCTTTCTTTCATTTTCTCGGCTTTTTTCAATCCTTCTAGGTCTTTTTCCGCATCTTCAGCAATTTTTGAGCGATCATTAAGATGGGAAACAATGAGGTGGCTTTCTTCTTCTAACTCCTCCTGAATTTGACTTGGGAGAATATTCCAATGAATCTGTCCATGACAGCTATTACTGCCCAAATTAACCCCAACTTTGACGATTTTGCTGCGGCGATCTCTCCCCTCTGTTAATAGGATTTTTAACACCCGTTGTACCCAAAGATCGGCATATCTTTGCAGGGGGGAGAGACAGTGGGTATAATTGCTAGGATAGGCCAAACCAAAATGGGGTAGAGGATGGCTGCTATATCTAACCAATTTGAGAGTTTCTTGCAGGAGATAATTGAGGACTTTCACCGATGAGGAAGCGGAAAAAGTGCGGGTGAGATTTTGATAGTCATTGGGTTTAATCTCCTCCTCGGCAGTTAAATTTAATTCTGCCCCTAAATTATTGGCCAATTTGAGTAAATCCTCCAATTCATCCCAATCCGGTTCCGATTGTCCACAGTAGATACAGGGTAAGTTTAAAGCTTGCAAATGTTCAGCGACAACTTTGCCGGCTAAAATTGCCACTTCTGTCAGTAAAGAACGGGCCGGTAAATTATTAGAAGCGAGAACAGTCCCCCCCCGTCCTTCGTCTTTATAGGGAGAGATTTTGTCTAATTGAATATCAAAACTACCCCGCTGCAGACGTTGGGATTTTAGGGTGGGGCAAACGCTAAAAAATAAATCTTTCAGGGTTTCAACCGTATCGGTGGGGGCAGCTGCGCTATCTTCTTCACTGAGCAGATCGCGCACCTGTTGATAGGTAAAATGTTGATCCACTTGGATGAGGCTGCGGGTGATTTCGTACTCCACTAGCTCCCCCTTATCATCGAGGGTGACGAGGATAGAAATAGCGGGGCGCTGTTCTTGCGGTGACAGGGAACAACGACTGGCAAGGGCAGCCGGGACTAATGGCAGCACTTTTTCGCCTAAATAGACGGCTGTTCCCCGTTTTTTGGCAACTTTATCCAATAATCCGCCCCGTTCAATGTAACGGGTGACATCGCTAATATGAATGGCGACTTGCCAGCGATTTTGGTTGATTTTTTCTAAAGAAAAGGCATTTTCAATGATTGGGGGATAATCCAGGGGGGTGTCATCTTCGATGGTAAAGGTGAAGAGTGGGGTTAAATCTCGCAGTTGTTCTTTTTCATCACTATCGAAGAAATCCCCTAAATTATCGGCAATTTCAAGGGCTTCTGGCGGAAAATTATGGGGTAGATCGTGTTTACAGGAGACGATATCGGTGTCGGCAGCGGCCTCGGCCGTGGAACCGAGAACACGAGTAACTTTACCGATGGGAGGCATTTCCCCTAGGGGATAACGGAGGACGGAAACATGAACGAGGTGATCGATGTTTTCTTGGAGATTTTGACCATTTTCGAGGAGATTAAGGGTAAATTTCAGGCGATCATCCAGGGGAACCGCCACGAACTGCTCATTTTCCTGTTTTACTTGCGCTAGAAGTGAAGGATTAGCTCGTTCGAGAATTAATCTCACCTCTCCTTCTGGGGAACGACGACGGGTTCCCTCACGGATGATTTTAACTAAAACTCGATCGCCATTCCAAGCGTTACTGAGATGATTTTTCGAGACGTAGATGTCATCAGCATCTTCGATATCTTGGATAGCAAAGCAAAATTCTTTACTGGAACAGCGCAGCTTTGCTTCTACGACATTTTCCTCGATCACACGACGATAGCGCCCCCGTTCTTTGACAACCATTCCCAGACGTTCGAAAGCATCGAGAATCACTTGCAATTTTTCGCAGCTTTCGGGATCGTCTTCGCAGCCTAGTTTTTTTTCGAGAAGTTTACCCGTAGCTAATTTATCATCACTAAGATGAGAGAGGAGTGTGGCGATCGAGAAGTCCATCTAACAATAATCCTTACTTACAAGACACTGACGGAATCGTGAATAATTAAGTTTAAATACTTAATAATGGGAAGATTGATTGAAACCATTGACTCGAGAGATTATCTCTGTCGGGGTAATTGCGATCGCTGGTGGTGACAGTGAAGGTAAACTGACCAAGCATCGAACACCCGAACCTACCCTGAGAATTATCGAAGCCTTCGTTAGTATAAGCCAATAGCGAACACCGGCAAACTTTTCGGCGATCGCTAGTCTTTCTGGCAGAAGCTTCAGCCTAGTAGAATCTTGTTACTGTGGGCAAGGCTAATCCTAGGACTGAAAATTTTATCTAACCTTTAATCTTAGCAAGAACTTGCTACATTTTTCCAGAATTGCGATAGAGTATTCTAATATAAGTACAAAAGAACTCGAAAAAGTCACCATGTTGCAAAAGTTACGCCAACGTTACCCCCAAGTTGCCCTGATTAGCGAGTTAGTTCAAATCGATCACGGCAAGTATATTGTGAAAGCGATCGTCGAAATTGAGGGAAAAACGGTCGTTACAGGTTTAGCTGCGGCAGATACGGTGGAAATAGCCGAAGATAGAGCCAGAGAACGGGCTTTACTGCTTTTAGAGGCTGAAAGCACCCCCGATCTCCAGCTTGTGGAAAAAGTCAGCCCCAATAATATTTCTCTACCAGAAGATTTACCTAAACCCGTCGCTAGTGCTAAAAAATCGACTAAAACGGCTAAAGTCACCGAAATACCTCGTCCTGAAGCTAAAATTGAACCGGAATTACCCCAAGTTAAGGATATTCCCCCGGCTAAAATTGAACTGGAAATACCCCAAGTTGAGGATATTCCCCCGGCTAAAATTGAACCGGAATTACCCCAAGTTGAGGATATTCCTTTACCAGAACCAGAGCCTTTATTATTAGAAATGGAAACCGATAATTACTCCTTATTATCAGAATTGCCAGAAGAAGCGAGTTTAACCGAAGAAGAACCCCCAGAACCGGAACCAGTTGTTGTTATTCCCGAAGAAATCGATTATTCAGTTCTTAAAACTAAAATTGATGTGGAGATGAAACGATTAGCTTGGACTACAGAAAAAGGTCGGGAATACCTGATTTCTACCTATGGCAAAAAGTCGCGTTTACTGCTAACTAATGAGGAGTTATTAGAATTCTATAACTACTTATCTAGTATTAGTGCGCCAATTCAAAAATGAAACGCACGACTCCTTAAGAGTTGATAGAAAAAGGCTCATCAGGTACTGTCTGATCAATACAACAACAAATTATATCTAAAAACGAAGCCCCCAACATCTTAACACGCCAATTCAGACTTGAATTGGCGTTGTTTGACAAATCTTGAATAGATTTTTTGATAGATGAGAGAGGCAAAATTAAGGCTGATCGAAAAGTATCCCCATCCCTATTATTGATCGTCTTTTATCCTGATTGGTGCTGCTAATTAAGCAGCCGATAAGAACTCTTTATCGCTGATAGTCAAGATTATTTCCTAACTTTTAACTGCCGACATCTGCCGCATTTCTAAATATACTAATAAAGCGTTAATATCAGCAGGATTGACTCCGCCAATTCGCGAGGCTTGGCCGATGGTGGCGGGTTTAATTTTTGTTAATTTTTCTCGCGATTCCATTGACAAAGTTTCGATTTTCATGTAGTCAATATCGGGGGATAAATGACGGTTACTGTGGCGACTAATTTGGTCGATTTGATTTTGTTGTCGTTTCAAATAACCGGAATATTTAATCTCAATTTCTACCCCTTCTCTTTCGGCTAAATTTAAATCGGGATTACCTAAACCATAACGATCAAGATCGAGATAATGCAAGCTAGGACGACGCAGTAAATCCGCTAAAGAGAGAGAACCTTTGATTTTTTGTTCTGTATCCTTAACGATGGCGATTGCTACTTCATCCCGTTCTTTAATTCTGGTTTCGTGTAGGCGTTCTTTTTCGGCGATAATATTAGTCTGTTTAGTTTGGAATAATTGCCAACGCCGGTCATCAATTAAACCAATTTCTCGCCCTAAAGGTGTTAATCTTTGATCGGCATTATCCGATCGCAATACTAAGCGATATTCGGAACGACTGGTTAACATTCGATAGGGTTCCCGCAGATCCTTGGTACACAAATCATCGACCAAAGTTCCTAGATAACTTTCCTCCCGGGGAAAAACAATTAACTCTTTTCCTAAAGCAAACCGCGCCGCATTAATCCCCGCCACCAGTCCCTGGGCTGCCGCTTCTTCATAACCGGTTGTGCCGTTAATTTGTCCCGCACAAAATAACCCCTC
This sequence comes from Microcystis aeruginosa Ma_QC_C_20070703_M131, assembly GCA_007095475.1. GTDB lineage: Bacteria > Cyanobacteriota > Cyanobacteriia > Cyanobacteriales > Microcystaceae > Microcystis > Microcystis aeruginosa_I. Next base: position 8,990 of record SFCA01000246.1, read on the forward strand.
AATCTTCTTCGTCATCAGGGTTGGATAACACTGAGTTGCCGGTAAATAATCGTATTCCACTGCATAGGCAGCCCGCAGCATCACACAGTTTTCTAAACCGGGTAAAGTCCGCAGCATTGCTAATTGAACATTTTCCGGCAGTCCCGTTGAAAAGCCTTGGATATAAAGTTCGGGAATATCGCGCCCTTCCGGTTCAATAAAAATTTGATGACTTTCTTTATCGGCAAAACGGACGATTTTATCCTCAATACTAGGACAATAACGCGGTCCTTTGGAGTCAATAAAACCGCCATAAATGGGGGATAAATGTAAATTATCTCTGATTAATTGATGAGTTGCCGCCGTGGTGCGGGTGAGATGACAGTTCATTTGTTCTCGTTCGATCCACACCTCCGGATCAAAACTAAACCAACGTACCTCTTCATCGGGCGGTTGCGGTTCCATGCGGGAGTAATCCACCGAACGCTTATCCACACGGGCAGGAGTGCCAGTTTTTAGACGACCAGTCTCGAATCCGAGACGATTTAGGGTTTCTGTTAAACCCACCGCCGCAAATTCGCCTGCGCGTCCGGCGGCCATAGACTTGCCGCCGATCCAGATTTTGCCGCCTAAAAAAGTGCCAGTGGTTAAAATGACGGCTTTAGCGGCGAAACAAGTGCCGAAATAGGTTTCTACCCCTAAAACTTGCTCATTTGCCCCTAAAATCAGGTCTGTGGCCATGCCTTCCCGAATAACCAGATTGGCTTGGGTTTCGACGATACCTTTCATCACCGCCGCGTATTCCCGTTTATCGGTTTGGGCGCGTAGGGCCCAGACTGCCGGTCCGCGAGAGGCATTAAGAACCCGTTTTTGCAGATAGGTGCGGTCGGACATTTTGCCAATTTCGCCGCCTAAAGCGTCCACTTCGTGGGTTAATTGGGATTTAGCCGGACCACCGACGGCGGGGTTACAGGGTTGCCAAGCGATTTTATCGAGATTAAGAGTGAGGAGAAGGGTACGACAACCGAGACGGGCGCAAGCTAGGGCCGCTTCACAGCCGGAATGGCCCGCCCCGACGACGATGACATCAAATTCATCTTGAAAGTCTGCGGCTGAGGAGAAAGTCATACTCGATCGAGGGGAAAATTAATTAATCAGGCTAATATTCTAGCAATTTTTCTGAGTTTTCCCCCCAATGTAATACAATAATACTAGCTAAGTCATTAACTAACACCAAAGCGATCGCATAAATCTAAAAACAATCTATATAATCCCTATTTACCCTTGCCTTTTCAGGGTATTACTGGCTAAGTATTATAGGTGCTTATCATATTTTCACGATCGTTTAAAGATTGTAATCATGGATTTACTTGCCAATCCCGTTGCTTTGTCGCGGATACAATTCGCCATCACCGCTATTTTCCATATGCTTTGGCCGGTATTAACCACTGGTATGGGCATTTATCTAGTCATTGTCGAAGGATTATGGCTAAAAACCCGCAATCCTGACTACTATCATCACGCTCGCTTCTGGGCAAAACTCTACATTCTCAATTTCGGCATTGGAGTTGCTTCTGGTTTGCCCATGGCCTTCCAGTTTGGCATGAATTGGGCGCCTTTTTCGGAAGCGGTGGGGGACTTTTTCGGAACTATCCTCGGTTTCGAGGGAACCATGGCCTTTATGCTAGAGGCTAGTTTTCTAGGAATTATGTTGTTTGGTTGGGGACGAGTTCCCCCTTTAATTCACTTCCTAGCGACAATTCTCGTCGCTTTCGGGGCTAATCTTTCCACTTTCTGGATTTTAACCGCTAATTCTTGGCTGCAAACCCCCGCCGGTGGCATCTTCGTGGATGGTAAATTTATCGTTCAGGATTACCTACAAGCGATTCTCAATCCCTTCATGGTTAATAGTTTCCTGCATATGTTTTTCGCTACTCTGGAAACTTCTCTTTTCGTCATTGGTGGAATTAGTGCTTGGTATTTGCTCAATAAACGTCACATTAGCTTTTTTAGTCGTTCTCTCAAAATTGTTCTTACTCTAGCGATTGTTATCGCTCCCTTGCAAATTTTTGTCGGTCATCTTAGTGCCGAACAAGTGTATCACTATCAACCGGCTAAATTAGCCGCCATGGAAGCGCAATGGGAAACCATTCCCGCGGGAGAAACTGCCGGTTGGAGTTTGGTTGCTTTACCCAAGGATAAAGCGGAGACAAATAGCTGGGAAGTGAAGATTCCTAATGCTTTGGGTTATCTTTTGGAATTAAAACCCAAGTTATCGGAACCTGTTCTCGGCTTAAAAACGTGGAAATACGAAGACAGACCGCACATGGTGGGGCTAATCTATTATTCCTTCCGGATTATGGTCGCTATCGGTCTTTTTCTTGCGTCTTTAATGGCTGTAACTGTCGGGCAATGGCTGCGCGGTCAATTATCTAACGAAAAAATCGACAGTCAAAAATGGTTACTGCGCGCTTGGGTTTTTGCAGCCCCTCTGGGTTATCTTGCGGTTGAAACCGGTTGGATTGTCCGTTGTGTCGGTCGTCAACCCTGGACAGTTTACAATCAAATCCGGACGGTGGATGCTGCTTCTAAACTGCCCGCAGGCGAGATTTTAACCTCTTTAATCGGAATTACGGCGATTTATGTCGTTTTCTTGGTTTCTGCTCTCTATTTCGGCAGTCTTATTATCCGTCAGGGACCCAATCTTAACTTACCACTGCCGGGGACTCAAGAGGAAAAAGTGACCTCACAGGAGGTTAGTTCTCGTTCCCTGGAAACGCAACAATAGGAGGAACTATGGAACCGTTACAGTATTTTTTGCCACAAATTTGGTTTTTTATTCTGGGATTATTCCTGTTTCTCTACGTCCTCCTCGATGGTTTTGACTTGGGGGTGGGAATTCTTTCCCTGACTTCCTCCTCCGAGAAGCGTCGCAGTATTTTAATGACCAGTTTGGGCAATGTTTGGGATGCTAACGAAACTTGGATTGTCTTGATGGGGGGTTCCCTGTTTGGGGCGTTTCCCCTAGCTTACGGGACAATTTTAAACGCTTTATACCTGCCAGCAGTGATTATGGTGGTGGGGCTGTTATTTCGGGCTGTTTCCTTCGAGTTTCGTGAACATTCTCGTCGCAAGTTGTTCTGGAATTATGCCTTCGGACTCGGCAGTTTTTTGGCCGCGTTGGGGCAAGGATTCGCCCTCGGTGCGGTTTTTGAGGGCATTAAAGTGGATGAATTGGGTCATTTTGCCGGCGGACCCTTTGATTGGTTAACATGGCGATCGATTCTAGTGTCTCTAACTTTAATCCAAGCTTATGTTTTAGTGGGTTCCACTTACCTAATTCTGAAAACTACGGGTAATTTACAGGAAGTTCACTATAAAACGGCAAAAATTGCCGCTATTACCACTTTTATCGGTGCTATCTTTATCACCATCAGTACACCGCTGCTTTCTGACCATATCCGTCAGCGTTTATTTGACCCTCGACTAATTTACATCTTTATCCTCATCCCGATTCTAGCTGTGGTCTTACTGGGTTTATTACTGCGGAGTTTGCAACTAAAAAAAGAAAACACCCCGATGGTGTGGACAGTATTGCTGTTTATGCTCTCTTTTATCGGTTTGGGATTGTTGATTTTTCCCGATATTATTCCCCCGTCCGTGACAATTTATCAAGCGGCGGCCGCCCCTAGTTCTTTGGTGTTTATGCTGACTTTTGTGGGGTTTTTAATCCCAATTTTACTAGCCTATACAGTTTATAATTACATCGTTTTTCGGGGTAAAATTACTGCTGAATCCTACGGAGAATAGATGACGTTGCCGATTTCAGCTATCAATCTTCTTTGGTGGTATTTTTAAGGGGAAACTCTCTAAGCTGATGCTAAACTGAATTTACTCTAGGAGGTCTTTGGGTGTAATTAATTCGTAACGCTCGAAGGGTTGATGAATCCAAGTATTATCGGGGTAATATTCCACATAATAGTCAGGTTTGATTCTTGATGCTGCTTTGTACCAGATCACCGCAGTTTTGATATTGGTAATCCCGTATTTTTCCTGTAACAAAATCGAGGTTTTTTGGAGAGTGATTCCCGAATCGACTAAATCATCCACTAATAACAAGGGACTCTTTAATTGGTCCTCGATCATGGCTAAATTCGAGGAAATAGTTAATTCTCCCCGAATTTGATGATTTTCCCCCCCGTAGGAAGCAGCATAGAGAATGGCTAGGGGTTGACGAAAAAGACGACAGAGAATGTCACCGACGCGCAATCCTCCCTTAGCTAAACAGACAATCTGAGCAAATTGCCAACCGGAACGATCGATTTTTACTGCTAATTTTTCGATCAGACGATGGTATTCATCCCAAGAAACATAAATATCGGCCATATTTTCCATTCCCGATTCAGAATTACTTATTTTCGGCCGGTCGATCACTACTCCAGGCCCACCAAACTCGATCGCATTGACAATGATAGAATTCCTGCCATTTACGACGGGAATCTTCTCCTAAAACGGGAGCGCGGCGATTGATCCAAACGGCCTGAGCTTCTTTAGCTTTGGCCCCACAGTAAGGACAACAAAAATTGTAAGCGTGAACAGCATTCTCTGTCCAGTCAGGGGGAAAGGGACTAAAAGCATCCATAATCTCTAAAATATAAGATTAATAACCGGAAAAACTGGCTCAATAGATAATCTACTTGTTTACTTTATCACTAAAAAAATATGGCTAGAGGGGATCAAATATACGCCTATCGGGAATTGCTCAATCTTCAGGGTGTTTATGCCCATCATGGCATCGATTGCGGTGATGGTAGCGTCATTCATTACCGAAAACCGAGCGAGATTGTGGAACGAACTTCTCTAGAAACCTTTGCTAGGGGCGGTAAAATCTATGTGGTGCGCCATGTAGAGGTGGGATTTTCCTTTATCCCCGATGTGGTGGTAGAAAGGGCGCTAAGTCGTCTGGGGGAGCAGAAATATAATCTTCTTTTTAACAACTGCGAGCATTTTGCCACTTGGTGTAAAACCGGTATTAGCAAAAGTCAACAGATAGAAGAATTTATCCCGATTATTACCCATTTACAAGCGGTGGGACTCTACGAACCTCTGAAAAAATCCCTCATCGGAGCCGACCCCAACAATGCCCAAACCCTATTAAAAGGGGCTTTAAGCAATCTTAAGGTCAGTTGGGATGAAATTCAACCCCAGTATAAAAAAGCCCTTCAAGAAGCAGAAACATGGAATCGAGTAGCGATCGAAGCTTTAAGCAGAAATCGCGATGATTTAGCCCTGGAAGCCCTGAAACGCAAGGTAGAAGCCAAAAAACAGGCAAAACGCTATCAGGAACAATTGGATCAACTAGCGGCCATGACCGAAAATGTTCTTAAAAGTCTGGTGATTGCTAACGGTTAGTCTCGATTTCAGTAAACTGTTCAGTATCTAACCATCTGCCGATTGCCTCGGTTGATTCCCATCCACATCAGGTAATTTTAGTTGCTCGCCATGGAAATCTGGATTATTTTACGTTTTTCAATCGCCGCTGCCATTATCGCTTTAGTTTGCTGGTCTTTAGCCAGTGCCGTGCGCGATAGTTGGCAAGTTGCCCGGCGGATGCACTCCATCCCTTGCTCCCACTGCCGCTACTTTACCAACGATTATCGCCTCAAATGTAGTGTACAACCCAGGAGCGCCAACACCGAACAAGCGATCGACTGTGGCGATTATTTTCCTGAGGCCTAGTCAGCTAAGTTGTTGACTATCTGAATTACTCGTTAAGATTGCAGGGGAGCGCCGGAGCTGCGGAGCGGGGAGAAAAGGAGTATAAACTGTCATCGGAACATCAACACCTCTCCGTAAAGTTAGAACAAAATAAACTCCATTCGGTAAATGATACGGCAAAAAAAGGATATTTGAAACACCTCGATAACTAACTTGATCTACCTCATCTAAAGCATCAACAACAATAACAAGTCGCCATCATTTGTATCGGTTGTGCTAGAGCATCCGTATCATCTTCCCAAGACCCTTCCAATTGCTTAAGCGTGTCAGGTGACTTTTCAGCCAACTGTTTTTTGATTTGCTCAACACTTTCCTCGACAATAACTTCAGCGATTGGCCTAAATTCTAAATTTAGATAACTATAATAGGGTCTGCTGAATAAATCTAAAAACCTTGTTGGATAGGACTTTTAGACTTTTTTCCCCTCAAAAAGTGCCAGCCATTGCGGGGATCGGGGGGAAAATTCAGGTGCTTTTTCCCTGAAAATTAGGTAGTTGACCACCTGAAAATCGGTAAAACCCTACACCCTACACCCGTTACAGTAGAGCAGGAAGTCGCCTTCCCACCCCCTGCTTCAAAACCGGACTTACGACTTTCGCCGTATCCGGCTCCTGAGTAACTAGGCTACTGTCATTAGTAGA
>SFCA01000247.1:0-64750 GCA_007095475.1 Microcystis aeruginosa Ma_QC_C_20070703_M131
TCAGTCTGTAGAGCGACCATAAGACCAGAACAGAGTAAATCTGTTAAGGCAGGTGCGAAAAATCCTTCGGGAAAGAAGCAGAAACCTAAATCGTGAGGTTTGGGAATCGCCGTCCGTTTACGGCGGTGAGGATGTCAACCCCATTGGTCTGTCAAGTTAAAATTGACGGATATAAGGCGTTTATTATTAAAATGTAGAAATATCTGTATTATACTAAATCTGGTTATTAAAGACTGATTATCTATTCCTCCTCTTGCCTATCCTGATATGTAGCCTATACTCAACGGATTTAGTATAAATTGCCCAAAAATAACCAAGGCAAATTTTAAAAAGATAATAGGTGTTATGAATTAAATTAATCAATCAAGCAAAAAACAGATCTCCGTAATTTCTATGAGAGCAAATGAGGTACTGGATTTATATGCCAAGGGCAAACGCAATTTCACAGGAGTAAAATTAAAAGGACAGTGTTTTCACGGAAAGAATTTATCGGGGGCGAATTTTAGTGAAGCGGATCTCCGTGGTACTAATTTTCAAGGGGCTATTTTAGAAGGAACTAAGTTTACAGGAGCCAAGGCAGGATTACTAAAGCGCGGTCGGCTACAATTAATTTTAATTTCTTGGTTAATAGCGGCTTTCTGCGGCTTTCTGTGGGGATTAGCTGGTTATTATCTAGCTTTAATGCTGGTGACAGATGTGACCGAATTTAAAATCATTGCTGCGGTGATAATCACGATTTTATCGCTAATTTATGGAAGATTTTATCCTCAGCGAGTGGGGGGATTGCCCTTAGTTTTATCCTTAATTTCTGGTCAAGCAATAAGTTTTATTATCGCAATTTTCATCAGCTTAACTTTAACTTTATTAACAGTAATTATCTTGGCTTTTCAAGGATCATTAGCAGGAATAGCTGCGGTGAATATAACTTTGTCTATAGCTTTGATTGTTGGGGTTTGTGGTACTTTATTCACCGCTTATCTGGCCTGGTTATCCCTAGAAGAATCGAGAGGAACGATCACGAAATCCGTGGCAATTGCTTTTTTAGCCAGTAAAGGTACAAATTTTTTCGGGGCAAATCTCCAAGAAGCTGACTTCACAGGAGCGCAGTTAAAAGCCACTGATTTAAGGGCAAAAGATTTAACTAGAACTCGATTTTATCTGGTATCGGGCATCGATCGAGCGCGCTGGGAAAAGACAATTTTGGCCGAAGTTGCGATTAGAAATCTTCTGGTTACTGGTCAAGGGGAAAATAAAGCTTATATTGGCTATAATTTTGGCGGACTGAATCTTTACGGGGTTAACTTCAAAAATGCCAACCTGACTAGGGCAAATTTCAGCGAGGCAAATTTGGCCTACGCTAATCTAGAAGGGGCAAATTTAGCCCATAGTAACGTGATGAGAGCCAATTTACAGGGAGCCACCTTGACGGGTGCTTGTATCGAAGCTTGGAAAATCGCCGAAAATACCAATCTAGAAGGGGTTGATTGTGATTATATCTATTTAGTCGAGTCCGATCGAGAGCGCCGTCCGGGTGAGGGAGAATTTGGGGAAGGGGAATTCCAGCAATTGGCCCTGGAGCAGCGAAAATTGTATATTGACAAATAAGATAAATGCTATACAAAGCTAAAATTGCGGCGCCGAGGCGGACAATTAGAGGGATAATAAGACCAGCCTTAACACCTATCCCCCGACTGGTAAGCGATCACTGATGAGCGATGGTGAATATTTCTAATCAAGTTACACCCAATTGGGGACTAGCGCCCCTAGTAAAAGTCCCCGATGTCCAAATCCTAGCGGCGATCGATATTGGTACGAATTCGGTTCACATGGTAGTGGTGAAAATTGAACCGTCTTTACCCGCTTTTACGATTATTGCCCGAGAAAAGGATACAGTCCGTCTCGGCGATCGAGATAGGAAAACTGGTAAATTAACCCTAGCGGCCATGGAAAGAGCGATCGCAGCTTTAAAACGCTGTCACGATCTGGCTATTAGTCTCCATGCGGATCAAATTATCGCCGTGGCCACCAGCGCCACCCGGGAAGCGGCCAACGGTGACGAATTTTTGGCTTTAATCGAGAAAGAAGTCGGTATTTCTGTAAATCTCATCTCTGGACAGGAGGAAGCGCGCCGGATTTATCTCGGTGTCGTCTCGGGGATGGATTTCCAAAATCAAGCCCATATTATTATCGATATTGGTGGCGGTTCCACGGAATTAATCTTAGCTGATAGTCAAGAAATTCGCTTTCTTGGTAGTACCAAAATCGGCGCGGTGCGTTTGACCCAAGATTTGATCACCACCGATCCCATTAGTCCCACAGAATTAGCTTATTTAAGAGCATACACTAGGGGAATGTTGGAGCGGGCAGTGGAAGAAATTAAACATCATTTACAGGTGGGAGAAGTGCCGCGTTTAGTGGGAACTTCTGGGACGATCGAAACTTTGATGACTATCCATGCTTTGGAGAAATTGGGGGAAATTCCTAATCCTTTAAATGGCTATCAATTAACCCGCAAAGATGTCAAAGAATTAGTCAAACGTTTCGCCACTTTGGACTATCATCAAAGACTGGCAATTCTGGGGATGTCCGATAAACGGGCCGAGATAATTCTAGCTGGTTCGATCGTGCTTTTGGAAGCGATGACCATGTTAGATGTTGATAAGTTAGTTCTCTGTGAAAGGGCCTTGCGAGAAGGGGTAATCGTCGATTGGATGCTGACGCACGGTTTAATTGATAATCGGTTACTTTATCAGAGTGAAATCCGTCAGCGCAGTGTCTTGAAAATAGCGAAAAAGTATCAAGTTAATTTGGAATCGGCCGAGAGAATAGCAACATTTTCCCTGTCTTTGTTCGAGCAAACCCAAGCACAATTACATTCTTGGAATCAGGAAGCTAAAGATTTATTATGGGCGGCGGCAATTTTACATAATAGTGGTTTATATGTTAGTCATGCTGCCCATCATAAACATTCCTATTATTTAATTCGCAATGGTGAACTGTTGGGCTATACGGAAATAGAGTTAGAAGTTATCGCTAATATCGCTCGTTATCACCGCAAAAGTAAACCGAAGAAAAGACACGATGATTTTATGAAATTAACGGAATACTATCAGTATATGGTCAGACATTTAAGTGCTATACTGCGCTTGGCTGTGGCTTTAGATCGGCGACAAATAGGAGCGATTAAAAAGATTGAATGTAAGTACGATCCCGAATATAGAACCCTACATCTGCATCTTTTTCCCAATAATGCTGAAGATGATTGTGCTTTAGAATTGTGGAGTTTAGACTATAAAAAACCTGTTTTTGAGGAAGAATTTGGGGTGAAAGTAGTGGCAACTTTGGCATTTTTACCCTGAAATCATGAGCGATGAGTAGCTTGAAATCGGCAAGATTGGAATTTTCGAGACTTGTTAGCGATTATTCTAGGTCAAGATTATCGACCGAGGTAAATTGATAATTCTTGTTGATAGTCAAGCAAGAAAACGGTTAAAAACTGCGAAGTTACTGTTACAATCGAGAAGGAATAGGAACGCAGGAAAAAAAGGAGGTGAAAAACTTGTTGCAATTAGCTAAAATTGGTCGCTTGATCGCCCTTGGTTGCTTGGGAACGATACTGACTAGCTTTCCTGTCCTCTCGGCCGAGAGAATCACTTTCATCTTACCGCCCTTTAGTCGTACCCTAGAAATTAGTTCTCTAGAAAACTTTGTCGAGACTGGCAGAATTGACGCTAATCTAAGACAATATTTAGGTAATACCACCCCCGAACAACAAAAAGAATTTCGGCAAGCTTTAACCACAAGTAAAGAAATTAATCCCGTCCTGATCTCGCGCTTTTTTAACACCAGAATGGGGGAAGATATACTAACCCTTTTAGGGGAACTGCTCACCATTCAAGGGGGTATTAATGGGAAATTTGCCCTGCGTTCTGCCCTAATTAAATCAGCTTTTGAACCGGGAGGGGTAACTGTTCTTAACCTGCTGCGTAATCTGCCCACTAATATGCAGATTGATGTGACAAGAGTGCAAAGATTAGCCCAGGCGATCGATATCGTCCTGAAAGCCACCACAGTATTCACGGAAAAGGTGGCGCAATTATCCTTAGAAGAAGCTAAAAAGGCCGGTGAAATTAATTTTACCGCCATGACCGACCCCCGACAACCGGGCCCCCAACAAGTGGAACAGATGCGGCTGGATTTAACCGATAGCCGTCGTCAGAGGGAACTTTATCTAATTATTGTGAAACCCAAGGGGCAATTAACCCAGAAAACCCCCGTTATCGTCTTTTCCCACGGTTTAGCTTCCCGTCCTGAAGATTTTGTCCGACAAGCGGAACATTGGGCTAGTTACGGTTATCTCGTCGCCATACCCCAACACCCCGGCAGCGATACCCTACAGGTGCAGAATCTGCTCGCTGGTTTATCGCGGATGGTTTTTGATACCAAGGAATTTGTCAATCGTCCATTGGACATATCTTTTGTGATCGATGAATTGCAAAGACGCAACGCGGGGGAATTTCAGGGGCAATTAGATTTAGATAATGTGGGAGTTGGTGGACATTCCTTCGGCGGTTATACAGCCTTAGCCGTGGGTGGAGCGACGATCGATTTCGAGAATTTACAACGGGACTGCCAAAGAAGATTAGCTTTTCTCAATGTCTCCCTCTTGCTGCAGTGTCGTGCTTTGGATTTACCCCGAGAAGAATACAACTTTCGCGATCGGAGAATCAAAGCGATTTTTGCAGTTAATCCGTTTAATTGGAGTATTTTCGGGGCTAAAGGACTAGCTAAGATCGAAATTCCCACTTTTGTAGCGGCAGGAACCTACGATCCCGCTACCCCTGCTATTTTTGAACAGGTGCGCTCTTTTCCCCTCCTCAACACCGAAAATAAATATTTAGCTCTGATTGAAGGTCAAGCTCACGTCGATTTTTCGGTACTGGATGCGGGAATTAACGAAGCGATCGAATCCATAGCCGATCTTACCTTGCCAGCACCCTATGTAATCGATAGTTACGCCCATTCCCTATCTTTGGCCTTTTTTGAGGTGTATATTCGCAAAAACCCCAGCTATAAACCTTTTTTACAAGCGGCCTATTCCCAATATCTCAGTCAAGGCCAAGAGTTTAGATGTTTTCTGATTACCCGCGCCTCCTCGGCCGTTTTAGAACAACTCATCGAAGATTTTATTGCACAAAATATCCGTTAATCAGTGTTCAGTGTTCAGTGTTCAGTGTTCAGTTATCAGTGTTCAGTTAACTGATAACTGAAAAAAATTACCACCTTCTAGTCCCAATTCATAATTCATAATTCATAATTTATGTTTGTTGATGGCGTTTAAGTAGTAATTGGATAGCTAAAAGAATTAAACCAATGGTGACAAAAGCAAAAATAAAGGTTCCTAGAGAAGCTAAACCAAAAACCAAAGTCCGGACAGCACTGCCAATTCTCAAGGCGATCGGACTGTGTGCAACCATTGGTTTTGAGTAAAAAGAATGACCGATCGCTGCCGTGAGATAATAGAGAATTGTCCCCAAGGCGGCGGAAATTGCCGCACCAACTAAACAGCGAGTAGGAGTAACTTTTTTGGTTTCTAATTCTGTGGTCATTACTTTTTAGTCCTCAAATTTTAATTCTAAGTAGGGAGGCACAATTATTTGTAGGATGGGTTAGCGGTAGCGTAACACGATCGGGCGTTGGGTTTCATGCTTCAACTCAACCTACGTTCATCTTATATTTAATTCCACCCACCCACTTATTGCCTTATTGCTACGGCTAATCATTTTCACTTGATTGGCTATGATCCCGGAGTAGGGAGTGCCGGAGCTTTTTTTGCTGTGATCGGTCAACATTAGACCTCTAGCGAAAATCGCGACTCCGCAATCTAAGATAAAGTCAAACACTCCGATGTGAGCTAGACAAGATTGATAGTGAACACTCATTATTATATTAATAAATATAAATAAATATGAAGTAATTTAAGTTTCAAGAAGAATGAACCCGATCTTTTTTACGATGGGGGTAAAACTGATTTTCAATTTCTCAGGTTGAAAGATGAATCCAGATTAAGCTATCTGAACGATAAGAGGACAAGCTAATGTTTGAAGATTTTACCTATATTACCGATGAGGCTTTTTTAGAGAATTATTGGCGGGAAGAAAAAGTTATCTGTCCCCACTGCCAAGGCAAAGGAAGAATTTATCTAGAGACAGAGAATGAATCCGTCCCCTGTAAATTCTGTGAGGGTAAAGGCATTGTTCAACGAAAACAAGAGGAAACTAACTATTCCTAAAAATCTGTATAATCAGATACCATACATTAAAAATCTTCTTGAGTTAAAACCTCTGGCTGACATTGTTTAATTTCGCTGTTAATTCCCACGGCAGATTCCGATTGTAGGTCTTCGATATAACCGGATTGATGGGATAAAGCTTCAGAAAAACTCTCGAAAGGACCGAAATAATAGAGACATTTCGGCTGACTGGTGGTGATCTCTACCCACCAGGGTTGAGGGGGTAAACTAGGCTTGATCGAGAGAGTTTCTTGGTCAAGAGGCTTTATACTGAGAATCTTGGCCCCTTGGCGCAGGAGGCGCTGTGTTTCTTGACTCATGCGGCTTTTAGGTACTCGCAGGACTGTCCGGGAGAAGCGTTGAGGCAAAGAGCCAGAAGAACCCGAAAAAACAACTTCATAGAGAAATATTTGATTCTCTCCCTGATTATTAGCCTCTAGCATACAGAAAAGATTCTCTTTTGGGGGTAAGGGTTAAAAAAAAACAGACGCTACTTTGGGCAGATAACTCAAGCAAAATCATCTCCTAACAGAGTAGCGCCTCTTGATACCCTAGCATAGAGGGGCGAAAAGTTAAGTTTTGACCTACTCTCCCCTCAGAGCATAGCTTAACGGGAGATTCTTCCACAGGAAGAACCCGATCGAGTTCTTTATTTAAGATGCTGTAGCCGAATACATAGCAGTTATCTTAATGGTAAGGTACAAAGTTTTCGTTTTGGGGAGTCGGTCTTCTATACCAAATCCTGTTATACTTCATCTTTATGAGAAACACCGTCAATAGGGTTTGCGGCAAAAAGTTTTTCCTAGGTGTAGGGTGTAGGGTGTAGTGCGTAGGGTTTTCTCCATTTTTAGGTGGTCAATTACCTAATTTTCAGGGAAAAAGTCCCTAAATTTTCCCACCGAACAATCCAATGGCTGGCACTTTTTAATTTCAAAAAGACCAAAAGATATTATCCAACAAGGTTTTTAGATTTACGCAGCAATCTCTCAATAATATTGACGACAAATAGAGTTTTTTAACAAATATGCAGCCACCAAAATTAAGCTTAGGAACCAGATTATTTTTATCCCATCTCCTCGTTATGGTGGTGGGATTGAGTAGCTTTATTATCATTGCTAAATTATCTTCTCCGCGAATGTTTGTTTTGCGTTTGGAACAGTTAGAAAGGCAGGGATTTTTTACCGTGCGATCAGCGAGAACTTTCTTGGTTAGGGGTTTTGAGACAGCTTGGGATAGTAGTGCCATTTGGTCATTTATTGCCGGGGGAAGCGCAGCTGGTTATCTGAGTTTTTTGGTTTCTCAACGCATTATGAAACCGGTAAAACAAATGAAACAAATCACTAAAAATTTTGCTGAAGGGGATTTATCGGCGCGAGTTCCAGAAAGCGAAATCCCAGAATTAAATCAATTAGCCATCAGTTTTAATCAGATGGCGATTAGTTTAGCCGATGTGGAAAAAAGGCGACAGGAATTAATCGGTGATCTTACCCACGAATTACGCACCCCTTTAACTGTGGTGCGGGGATATTTAGAAGAATTAGCCGATGGTGCGATCAAACCTAATCCAGAACTTTATCAGAAATTAGTGAAAGAAACCCGCAGATTAGAACGTTTAACCCACGATCTACAGGAGCTATCGCGAGCGGAATCTGGTTATCTCTCGCTTAAACTGCAACCTGTTAATTTATTACCTTTGTTAAATTCTCTCATCGAAAAATTTGCCGATCAATTATTAGAAGATGGACCGAATTTACAGTTAGATTGTCCCCCCAATTTACCATCTGTCATGGCCGATCCCGATCGCCTGGAACAAATCTTAGTGAATCTGCTCGGTAATGCCATTCGTTACACCGATCATGGTGCAATTACCCTGCAAGTGACAAGGGACAAAAACCACCTACAAATTGCCGTTATCGATACGGGAATTGGCATCGCAGCAGAGGATTTACCCTTTATTTTCGAGCGCTTTTGGCGGGCCGATCGTTCTCGTTCCCGTTATTCTGGGGGTAGTGGTATCGGTTTAGCCATTACCCGTCGTTTAGTGGAATTACACCAAAGTCAAATCGAGGTGGAAAGTGAATTAGGTAAAGGCAGCACTTTTCGTTTTTCCCTAGCAATATCTGCCAATTTTCAGTGAACAGTGAACAGTAATCAGTAATCAGTAAACTGAAAACTCACATCTGATAACTGATAACTGATTAACTGATAACTGATTAAATGCCGTGACTTTTGCCGATTACCCAATGACGACGGAAGAAGCGAGCGAGCGAGGTTTCTTCTAAGGATAAGTAAATCGGTCTTCCGTGGGGACAGGTGCGGGGATTACGGGTATTTTGCCAATCATCGAGTAAATTCTGCATTTCTTCCAAACTCAAAGCTGTACCGTTGCGGATCGCACTCCGGCAAGCGGTGGCCACCTGAGCGGTTTGTAAATCCCCCCCTAAACTTAATTCTAGTAAAGCATCAGCCCGATCCTCGCGTTCTTTGAGTAGAACAGGGATACTACGAATTGCCCAAGAGCGATCGCCAAAACTGGCAACTTCTAATCCTAAACGTTGTAATTGTTCGATTTGTCGAGTAGTTAGCTGATTTAAGATGATCGGATCGTCTAACGGCACGATTTCCCAGTTATCCTCTAAACGTTCGTATAAAACCCGCTCATGGGCAATATGTTGTTCCACTAACCATAATCCGTTAGGATGTTCGGTAACTATGTAAGTTTGGTGAATTTGGGCTACTGCCTTTAATTCCAGCCGATTTTTCGGGGATTTCTCCCCTATTGTATAGGTGCTTTTTTCTTCGGCAGCCTTGAGAATTTGACTGAGGCGCTGATTTTGCGCTTTTTCGGGTATATGTTCGGGATTTAGTCCTAACGCCTTGTCTATGGCTGAAATTATCTGTTCTTGCCAAAAAATGAGGTTATGCAGGTATATTTCTGCTTTGGCTGGGTGACGATTCCAATCGATCGAACGAGGGTTAAGATGTAGATGGAGAAAACAAACGGGATAGCGATCTTTAGGAACTGTGCGAGCGAAAGCTTCAAATATTGCCTGTTCTAACTCCGATGAGCGCACCATTCGCCCATTAACAGCAATTCTAACCCAATCCGGTTGATGACGAGAAATGCGATCGGGCAACCCGATGACTAATTCAATTTGGGCAGATTCTGCGTCAGGAGTCGTTAAGTCAAGTTTTAGGGATGCTAAATCGTTAAAATGCAGAGATTTAACTAATTGCGGTAATATTTGACTGGCATCCTTACCCGGACTAATGCGTAACCAATCTTGATGCTCTTGGAAAACCTGCCAAGTAATTTGGGGATGACAGAGAGCAAAATTATGGATTAAAGTCTGTATATCCTTTAATTGTTTGTTAATTGACGGCAAAGCTTGACGACGCACGGGAAAGTTACCAAAGAGATTCTCTACCGTGACGATAGTGCCGATAGCTATAGGAATCGTTTCTAAATTATCCGGCTCGCCTTGGTGATTGTAAAGACAATAACAACCTAAATCATCGTCATGGCGACTGGCAACCCGCAGACGCGCCACCTGTGCGATACTGTGCAAAGCTTCGCCACGGAATCCGAGACTGGTAATCTGCCAAAGATCGTCCCGTTGGCGGATTTTGCTGGTACTGTGGGCATAGCTACACAGTTGCAAATCTTCTCTAGACATTCCCCTACCGTTATCCGATACTTGTATTCGCCAGTTTTGGGGAGATATATCGATGGTAATCCTATCTGCCCCCGCATCAATGGCATTTTCGACTAATTCTCGCACCACAGCGCCTAAAGAGTCGATTACCTCTCCTGCGGCAATTAAATCGATTACGTCTTGGGGTAAAACTTGTATGGGCAAGGTCATCAATTAATGGTTTTAGCCAAGGGCAAACTCGGTATATTGTCGCACATGGGGCCCATGGTAAGCTAAAACGATGTCTTGTTTGGGGACTCCCCTCGCTACCAATTTATCAGCGATCGCTTCTTCCGTGCCGTCGTGCTGTACCCAGATTTTATTATTGATAATATCAACGGGAATTATACAGCCATAAATACGCGTGCTGCTATCCCGCCAACCCAGATGAACCAAGAGATAACGATCCTGTTTGGTATCAAAAACTGTTTCGGTTTTGACGGGATCACTAGGCGCTCTCAGTTTGGCTCTTTCGATCATTAATTCTTGAATATGTTGGCGATATAGGTCTATTTTATCCATTGTAATTTCTCCTTTTTTTCGCTGTCATAGACTATCAAGGGAATCTGATTTTTGTGAATTACTGTCTGAAGAAATGTATTCTGAAAAAAGCGTTTGTATATATCTGCGGGAATCGCTAGATAAAGTAAGCGTTGAGGATCATTATCTTCTAAAGCGATAGGATAGTTAATAAATTGACCAATAGCTGTATGAAATTCTGAAATTGCCGAAGCTGCTAAAAATGTTTTAATTTCTACTGCTATTTTCTCATCGTCTTTTATAGCAGCTAATAGCCTTTCTGCACCTAAATCTCTATAAAAATCAACAAAACCTAAGTCGATAGTGTAAGGATGATGAGTGATTGTCCAACCCTCATTTTCCAAGTCATGCTTAACCAATCCATGAAACTTATCTCTTGCAGACATGAGTAAGAACAAATTTAGAGATAGAAGGTAGATTGAGGGTGTGTTAGTCTCAATTAACACACCATTAATTTTATTTTTAAGTCAGAACCGGCCCAATTATGGGATAGATGCTTTAATTTCTTGCATAATCATCAACCTAAAAAGATTTAATCGTGTTCAAAGATTCGGTAACGTGAGCTTTAAAATCTAACATAGAGTCAAAAATATGTCTGACGATTCCCTCTTGATCAATGATATAGGTAACTCGTCCGGGGAGGACGAATAAGGTAGAGGGAACACCGAATAATTTACGGACTCGGTTATCGCTATCACTTAAAAGGGTGAAGGGAAGATTATATTTTTGGGCAAATTGTTGATGAGATTGGGGACTATCGGCACTAATACCAATAACTTCCGCACCCGCATCGGTAAACACTTCGTAACTATCGCGGAAAGCGCAGGATTCTGCGGTACAACCCGGAGTATCATCTTTGGGATAGAAATAAATTACTAGGGATTTTTTACCGATTAAATCGCTGATATTAACCGTTGTCCCTGTTTGGGAAGGGAGAGAAAAATCGGGAACTCGATCGCCTACTTTTATAGCTGCCATAAGATTAATTAATTGAATAGATAATCGTGGATAGGGTGATACTTTACATTCTAACCTTTTTTGGCCTTTTGTTTAGCCCGTTTCGCGGCAGCTTTGACCGCTTTTTCTGCTTCAATGCGTTTTTGTTCAGCTTTTTGTTTTTCTTCGTCTAGTTTTTCTAGATAATAGTGATAATCTCCCGCGTAGGCAATTAATTCACCATCCCGAATCTCGACAATTTTGTTAGCTACCTGGGAGATAAAATAACGATCATGGGAAACAATTAAAACCGTGCCTTCATAAACTTTTAAAGCTGATTCTAACATTTCCTTGGCGGGAATATCGAGGTGATTAGTGGGTTCATCGAGAATTAATAAGTTAGCGGGAGCAAGTAACATCTTAGCTAAGGCAAGACGCGCTTTTTCGCCACCACTCAAAGATTCTACTTTTTTTAATACCGTTTCCCCACTGAATAAAAATCGCCCTAAAAGACTGCGAACTTCCACATCTTTCCAATCGGGAACTTCATCATGAATGGTATTTAAAACAGTTTTATTTAGGTCTAAAGCTTCCGCTTGGTTCTGCTCAAAATAACTAGGAATAACGTTGTGTTTACCGATTTCGATCGAGCCTTCTGTGGGAGCTTCTAACCCAACAATTAAACGTAAAAGCGTCGATTTTCCCGCACCATTCGGGCCTAAAAACGCCACTCGATCGCCTCTTTCTATTTCCAGATTTGCTCCCAAAAAGAGAATTTTATCATCGTAAATGTGAACAAGATTTTTAATCGTTACCACTTCTCGACCACTACGCACTGCCGGCGGAAACTGGAATTTTAAGGTACGCACATCCGCAATTGGTGCTTCAATTTTTTCCACCTTTTCTAATTGTTTTTCCCGGCTTTTTGCTTGGGTACTGCGGGTGGCACTGGCCCGGAACCGATCCACGAAAGCTTGCTGTTTTTCTAGTTCTTTTTGTTGACGTTCGTAGGCACTTAACTGAGCGGATTGTTGTTCGTATTTTTGCTGTAGGTAGGCAGAATAATTACCTAAATAAGTGGTAGAAACTCCCCTTTCAGTTTCGACAATTTTGGTACAGAGGCGATCAAGAAATTCCCGGTCGTGGGACACTATGACCATGGGAGTGGTTAAATCCTTGAGGAATTTTTCTAACCATTCAATGGTTTCTAAGTCTAAATGGTTAGTCGGTTCATCGAGGAGTAAAATATCGGGAGTTTGTAGGAGAATTTTGCCTAAACTCATCCGCATTTGCCAACCACCACTAAAGGAACTTACCAAGCGATCGCCGTCATCAATAGTAAAGCCCATTTCTGGTAAAATTTTCTCGATGCGCGCTTCTAATCCGTAACCATCTAACCCTTCAAATTGTCTTTGTAAGCGATCCAATTGATGAATTAAGCGATCTAATTCTTTAGGATCAGCTTTTTCCATCTGCTGGGGAATTTCTATTAGTTGATGGTGAACTTGATTCGCTTCTTGAAACACCGTCCAAAATTCCTCCCGTACCGTCCGACGGGGATCCACTTCAAATTCTTGGGTAAGATAGCCGATATGGAGACTGGTAGGACGGATGATCTCCCCGGCCGTGGGTTCCACTTCCCCCATAATAATCTTCAGTTGGGTGGATTTTCCGGCCCCATTGACTCCCACCAACCCGATGCGATCGCCAGTTTTTACTTCCCAAGTGACATCTTTTAACACTTCTCCCGTCGGGTAAATCTTACTAATTTTCTCTAGTCGTAGCATCGCTGATTTTTCTCCAGTCCTAGGCAGTTGAGGCAGTCCGCCTTTATTGTAACATTTAGTTAAGCTTTATCTGGTCTTGGTCAAGTTTTCTCGATTGAGCCACCCGACAGTATTTTTGATCTGAAAGAGATAATAATGTTTAATCCCTACCCCATAAAAAAAGAAACAGCTAGTTTGATCACCAAAGATGGAATTAGTTTAGCTGCCAATATTTATCGTCCCGATAGTAGGGAATCTTTTCCCATTTTACTAATGCGACAACCCTACGGAAAAACGATCGCTTCTACGGTGGTTTATGCCCATCCTAGCTGGTATGCACGTCAGGGTTATATTGTAGTAATTCAGGATGTCCGGGGACGGGGAAACTCGACGGGAAATTTTAAGTTATTTACCCATGAAATTAGCGACGGATTAGAAACTATTGAATGGGTTTTAACTATTCCTAATAATACTGGTGTGGTGGGAATGTATGGTTTTTCCTATCAGGGAATGACCCAATTATATGCGGCTGCTAATGGTCATGGTGCTTTAAAAACTATTTGTCCGGCGATGATCGCTCACAATTTATATCGAGATTGGGGCTATGAAAATGAAGCATTTAATTTACAATATAATCTCGCTTGGGCAATACAATTAGCGGCGGAAACAGCTAGATTAAAAGGGGATGAAACTGCCTATCAAAAACTCTGGGTAGCTTCCCGAAATTTACCCCTTTTTGATCCTATTGCTGCCTCTCCCAAAATTCTGCAAGATTTAGCCGCCGATTCTTTTTATCACGAGTGGATTACTCGTTATCTTCCCGATGACTACTGGCAAAATTTATCACCGCAACACCTTTTAAAAAATATCGATTTACCGATGTTACATATCGGAGGTTGGTTCGATCCTCATCTCCGGGGAACTTTGAGTTTATACCAAGAAATGCAAGCGCGTTCTATCTATCCCCAACAGCTAATTATTGGTGCTTGGACTCATCTACCCTGGGGGAGAAAAGTAGGAGAGATAGATTATGGTCAACAGGCAATTAGTCCCGTGGATAAAATGCAGCTGCAATGGTTTGATTATTTCTTAAAAGGTCAGGAAACGGAGTTATTAAAAAATCCTCCCCTGTATCTATTTCAAATGGGGTCTAATCAATGGCGATATCTGGAGAAGTTTCCCAGAGAAAATCAGCAAATTTATTATCTTGCTAGTCAAGGTTTGGCCAATCTGCGCGAGGATGAGGGGAAATTAAGCGCGATTTTGTTAGGACCTGCGATCGAGGATACCATCGTTCACGATCCTTGGCGACCGGTCCCATCTTTAGGAGGTCATAGCGCCCTACCGGGGGGAATATTCGACCGCACTATGCTAGACTGTCGCAGTGATGTGATTACCTACACTTCTCCCCCTCTAGGGAAAGATTTAACGATTTTGGGTAGTCCCCGTCTGGATTGTTATTGTCAAGCAGATGCGGTTAGTTTCGATATCTGCGCGGTGGTTTCTCAAGTTACCCCCGATGGTCGAGTTTTTAATATCACTCAGGGTTATAAACGGGTAAATAATCCCGAATCGCCCCTAAATATTGCCCTGCAAGCCACTTTTATCACTATTCCTCAAGGTTATAGCTTGCGCTTGAGTCTCAGTGCCTCTTGCTTTCCCGCACATCCCGTCAACGCGGGGACTGGCAGCTATCCTCACGCAAGTCGGGCGATCAATTTTTCCTTTATCACAATTAAGGTTTTTTGTCAAGGAAATTTTCCCGCAAAATTGCTATTACCTTTAGTCGGGGAAAGCTAAACCGCTGCGGGGATCGCGAATGTATAAACCTAACACCAGCGAGGAGATAACCGTATCCCAGACGGGGGTGAATTTGTCCTATTGTCTTCTTTTGCAATTTTTAAAACCTAGTAATAGGCTAACTTTTAGTATTCATATCTTGATTAAACAACGCCGTTTCTTTGATATTGTCTTAATAGTTCTAGCAAAAGAGTTTATTATGGCGACAATATTATAGTCATTTCAATTAAGATTGAGAATATCATTAGTCGCTTTCGTACTTGGCGAAGCTATAGTTCAAGACTTCTAGGGTCGATCTTGAAAAGAGGTTGGGAAAACTTTCTGAGAATTTTTTGGGGTTTCTCGATAGAGAATAAAATCTTCTGAACCTTGATAACTAATAACTTTAGCGGGGATACCCACCGCCACCGCCTGATCGGGTAAATCTTTTGTAACTACTGCATTAGCACCGATGGCTACATTATCACCAATAATAATCGATCCAAAAATTTTCGCACCAGGGGCAATATATACACGATCCCCAATTTTAGGCACTCCCGCTTTTTCTCCCCGGCCAGCCACACCAATAGTCACTTCTTGGC
This sequence comes from Microcystis aeruginosa Ma_QC_C_20070703_M131, assembly GCA_007095475.1. Lineage (GTDB taxonomy): Bacteria > Cyanobacteriota > Cyanobacteriia > Cyanobacteriales > Microcystaceae > Microcystis > Microcystis aeruginosa_I. The sequence goes on from SFCA01000247.1 coordinate 15,611, forward strand.
TTAAATTACAGTATTCGCCAATTTGAACATCGCAGTGAACAATAATGCCGTGAGCGTGGGGTATAAACAAACCCTGACCAATTTCAGCCCGGTTAGGTAATTCTATGCCAGTAATCATTTCAAGGATTAAACGCCAAATGAGGCAAATAGCTTTTAGGAGACTCCGGAGAATAGGAAAATGGAAATGAAAATGAATCCAACGACTGACACGATATTGCAAGGTCGCCCAAAAACCTCTTTTGGTTAAAACCACTTCTAGCCAAGACAAATTGTCGGTAACAACATAGCGATCAATATCTGCTTGAATCGCTGCTAAAATCAGTTGAAAAGACTGCAATTTTTTCATAATTTTAGATAAAAATCCACTAAAGTTTTTTCTCTATTAGTAAACGGTATTGATCCAGGATTTTTTCTAAAGAAAACTCCTCGGCTCTATTTTTTAGCCAACTCGGATCGACGTTATTTTTCAAGGTATTAAGAATTGCCGCTGCCATAGCTGCTGAATCAGCGATCGCCACTAGGGAACCGTATTTTCCTTTATCTAAAATTTCCTCTGGTCCGCTAGGGCAATCCGTCGATACCACTGCAATGCCAGCAGCCATTGCCTCTACCAAAACATTACCAAAACCCTCCCAAGCGGAGGATAATACTAAAACCTGTGCCTTTTTCATATAAGCAAAAGGATTTTCGACAAATCCCTCTAATTGTACGTCTGTATCTAAATTTAGTTCTTTAATCAACGATATAAGTTCGCTGCGGTTCTCTCCTTCTCCTAGTATTAATAATCTAGCAGGTTGCACTCGTCGAACTAAAGCAAAAGCCCGAATTAGGGTAGGAAAATCTTTTTGATGATTGAGTCTTCCCACTCCTAAAATTACTGGCGGCTGACCAGGTAAAAACCAAGGATGTTCTAGGTTTTCTTGCAGTTTGACGATTAATTCTGGGGTAACAATCGGATTATAAATGACTCGAATTTGTTGAGGTTTGATGCCAAATTTAATTAAGTCTTGGGCGACTCCTTGGGAAACACAAACCACTCGGTTAGCAAAAGGATAAATCCACCGCAGAAAATAGGGAACTATTTTGCGCTTCCACTGTTGAGCATGGCGTATTTCTTGAGATAAGTTATTATGTACTGTCACAAAGACAGATATTTTTTTCCTTGCTAGGATTTTAGCCATAAGAGCAACAATATTGGTATCTTCTAGGGCTGATATCATGGCTTGTGGACGTTGATTTTGTAGATATTTGACTAGGGAGGGGATACTCCTAAACAGACTTTTGGCTTTTAAATCTATAGTATTCACCCCGGGGTCAATCTGTCCTAAGTATAAACCTTCTTTTCGAGCTAAAACTAGATCAACAAATTCTCCCTGTTGGGCAAAACCATTAGCCAAGTTAAGTATAACTCGTTCGGCCCCACCGCCATCTAAATCACTGAGAAAAAACGCTATTTTGTTCATAGTTTAATTGAGCATTATGCTGAGGTAAAAAAGGAGATAGAGCTAGGGACATATACAACAACCAAAAAATGGAGTTATGTTCGAGTAAAGTGGACTCAGTTTGATTATATAGTATCAGAAATGATAAGTACATCAACGGCCATAAACCCTCGTGATGGGATTGATAAATAGCAGAGATAATTGCGCGTCTTATAACTAATAAAAAACTCATAATAAATAGGATAGTTCCCACTAATCCGAAAGCAATAGCTAGTTCGAGGAAGCCATTATGAGAGTGGGGAGGTATATAGGTAGTACCGTAGGCTTTCTGTACATAGGAAGAAGGTCCTTTTAATCCATACCAAAACCCTAAATATCCATAACCTAGCCAAGGTCTTTCTTGGATTTTATCAAGAACAGCAGACCAAATAATAGTTCTTCCTGATAGGGTTAAATCTCGACCAGAAGCAGTAATAATATCTTCTAAATTCATCCCGATCCAAAGAAATAAAGAACCTGCCAGTAAAAGCCCAGTTAACCAGAGGGGAATTCTGATATAATCTTGCCAAGAAATAGTTTGGTAAATTTGCATTAGTATGAATAGGATTATACCGATAAAAAGAGCGCTTTTAGAAGTGCTAAGTCCAATCATTCCAAAAGAGAGACAGCAAAAGGCTAAAAATAGATAGCCTTCTCTCCGATTAACTGGTGTGACCAGTAGGTTAACTAGACAAATTAAGGTCATTAAACGAGCAAAGAGATTTTTATGGAGAAAAGGACCCCTCCATGAGCCAGCATGGACTCCCGATTCTAAAGCACTAGAGGGGAAGGCAAGGCTGAAGAAAAAACTAATAATAGCAGTGATGCCTAAAGCATAAGCTGTTAGTCTTAGTTGTTCTTTAATTGCGTAGCGCGAGGCAAAATATAAGGCAAATAGACAAGTTTCTAAAAAAGCGAAGGAACGTCTTTGGGTAATCTCAGGAAAATTCGACCAGTTAGCGGAAATTAGTACCAGAATAATTAGTAACCAAAGAAAGGGATTACGGCCAAAAAATCCGATGGTATGTTGCCAACGGAGAGCCATTAGCACCAAAACCACAAAAGCGATTCCATGCTGCATTAAAGAGAGAAGTGGATCTAAGGGAGTATAGTCAGGAGAACTGACGGCTAATTCCCCCTCGGAATGGACAAATAAGCTTTCAAAAGAAAATAGTCGTGTGTAAAAAATTAGACTAAAAATAGTTATAAACTTTTCCAGTAGTGGGGGGATTCTGATCATGGTTGAAAAAGAGGATTAATCTTTGATTTTAAACAATAATAAATTCTTCTGATCTGGACTTCTATTTTTTCTCCTATGGTAAGAGAACAGAAATACTTGTGAATGAGAAGTTTTAGGTGCGGGTCGCCATTATCTTCTCGATTATAGAAGCTATAGCCGAGAGCAAAAATATTGTTAGTAAATTTCGACATTTGCGGAAAATTACTTTTAAGCCAAAAGGCAGTTAAAATATTAATTTTACCCCGTAAAGATTTTTGGTTTTTTCGTAAAGTATAAGCGTTGTTAGCATGGATTCTTTGTTGGGCAAGTTTTTCTAGGAGAATATAGCCCGGAGTTAGGGCAAAAGCGGCGTATTTTAAGTAATCATCGCTAGTAATTCTAATTTCTTCGGGCATGGGTAATAACTGCTCTAAAAAAGAGCGGCGAAAACAGATGCCAGAGGTGGCTGTACCCTCAAAGGGCATTTTTCCTCGCAGTTTTCCCTGGGACAAGCAATGTCTTAAATCATAAACTCCTGAATTGACTGATTTTGGGGTAGCATGGTCTGGGGCAGCAGTTTTATCTGTAAACATCTGCAAGGAGTGAAAACACCAACCAATATCGGGATAGTCCTGAAAAATCTCTACGACCTTTTCAACTTTATTAAGACTAAATAAATCGTCTGCATCCAAAAAACAGATAATTTCTCCGCTACTAGCAGCAAAACCCTGATTAAAAGCGGAAGCTTGACCACCATTAACTTTGAATATGGGGATAATTTGCTGACCGTATTCTTCTATCACCTGACGAGAACGATCCTGGGAACCGTCATCTACCACAATTATCTCCAGATGGGGATAGGTTTGTTCTAGGGAACTAGAAATCGCTGCCGGTAAAAAACCAGCATAGTTATAGTTATTGATTAAAATGCTGACTAGGGGCGACTGATTGGGGTTAATCATGGGCTGTTCAGGAAAAATCAGGAAGAATGTTGAAAACTATGCCAATAACTGCGAATTTGTTGGCGTGTTATCGGCAGTAGGATCACAAGCAGCAGACCGAAACCGGTCCACATACCTAGTTGTTGAACGAATAAAGCTAGGGAGCAGGCAATCCACCAGAGGAGGGCTAAACGATAATCGGGGCTGCCAATGATTTTAGTAATAAAAAGGTGAATCAGACCATAAGCGGGAAGGGCGATAACTTCTGCCCATCCATAGCCAACAATACCTAATTTTGGCAACAGTAACCAAGCTCCTCCTGCAAAAAGGGCGACGTGGAGAAGGTGAAATAAAGCCACATAGGTATTTTTTCTGAGAACGTAGAGTGTGGAAGAATGGAGATTAAAGAGGGAATTAGTCAAATAAGCCCAGGCAATAAAGGGATATACCTGTAGGGCGACGCGCCAGCGTTCCCCAAAAGCCAAACCGATAATCAAAGGTAAAGTCCATGCGACTACATCCAAAATCGGGCCGAGAGCGAGGACTTGTAGGCTCATACCCTCGGTAATTGCCCAGCGTAGCTTGGGCGGGTTATCTTGAATTTTGGCTAAGGCGGCCATGGAAATACGCCAAGTTGCGTGTTTAACAAAACTGAGAACTTCGACTAAACGAATGGCTAAGGCAACAAAACCGACGGCTTCTGCTCCGCCAAAACGTCCCACCAGCAGGGGATTAACTAGGTCTCGCAAAAAGAAAATCCACTGGGCTGCGGACAAAGTTATGCCGTAGCCTAACATATCTTTGACTAAAACGAGATTCCAGAATAATCGAGGACGATAACCGGAACACCAGAAAAACAGCACCACTGACTGGAGAGTTTGCGCCCACCAAGCCGCTACTAATGCCCATGCTCCCGCTCCCTGGAAGGCGAAATAAACGCTTACTAAAACGTAGAGGCATTGATTGAGCAATTCAATCATGGCAACTTTTTTATAGTTTAATTCTCTTTCTAATTTAGCTAAGGGAATTTGAAAACAGAGGACAAAAGGTAAACTAAAAAATAGGGATATGGCAAGGGCTGAAAAATTGCCTATCTTAATCCATTGTGCCAGCAAAGGAATGGTAATAATTCCTAGTATTAAACCAAGAATACCTAGTAGAAGCATGAGGGTAAATCCCTGATGATAATTATGCGGTTCTTCTTCTGGATTAATCTCTCGAATTAGATAAAAATTAATTCCTAGCTGAAAAATCCGTTGCAGATAGGAAAAAACTCCAAACGCCGATACAAATAATCCATAATTTTCTGGACCGATTAGACGGGTAACTAAGAAGACACTGATAATACTTAAGACCATACCTAGACCTTGCCGTCCCGCTAGATAAGCTCCCCCACGCATCACTTTTGCTCTTAAGCTCATAATAGTTTTTTCCTAAGCGGGTTTTTGGGATAGATGGTTTTATAAAAGTGTGGGAATGCGTTGCAGGAACAGGAGCAAGAAATCGATATTGAGGGCTTGTAGGGCCTCCAAAAATTTTCCCTCTTTCAGGGGTTCAACAACTTTATAATAATTTTTAAACCTCTGAAGATGACGCAAATTCTTAACTAAAGCTCTGGTTAATTCTCGACTATTTTTTACTTCTATTTTTTCTAAAAACTTTTGGTTAGCTCGACAGTAAGATTCTAGTCTTAGGGAGGTTTTTTGCTGAGTCAGGGAGCCTGGTCTAGTTCTTTGATAATAGTAGGGATAGGGATAAAAAATAAACTTAGCCTCCTTTAACAAACAGTCTAAATAAAACCAATAATCTTGTCCTTGTCTGAGAGTGGGATCGTATTCAAGATTATGCGCTAGTAAGAATTGACGATTGATAATTGGTTTAGTCATCGTGACAAAGAGGCTTTTACTTTCAAACTTTTGTTTTGTAATAAAAGAAATTGGCTCTAATACCAGGGGGTGAGCAAGGGTTTGCCCACTCATTTTAATTACTGTTGTCCAGGGCGACGGTGCTTGATCATAAATGAGATACACATCATCGCTAACTAGATCTGCCTGAGTTTTTTGGGCAACTTCCAAGAGAGTTTCCAGGCGGTTTGGTTCATACCAATCATCGGAATCCAAGAGAGCTAACCAGCTACCTTTTGCAAATTTAATTGCCTTGTTTCTGGTAGATGCTGCTCCAAGATTTTCTGAATTATGGATAATTATAATACGGGGATCATTAAAACTTTGGGCAATGGCAAGAGTGTTATCGGTGGAACAATCATCAATAACAATGATTTCTATATTGGTTAAGGTTTGCTCTTGGGCAGATTGAATAGCTTTGGCAATATAGGATTCAGTGTTATAGGCAGGGATGATAATAGATACTAGGGGATGTGCGTTCATTTTTTAGGGTAAATTCAGAGATTTTAATATAACTAAAATACTTTTTATGTATATAGTATTTAATCAAGATAGTCAAGAGTTAAAGTAGCTTTTGGCATAGCGAAAATAAGGTTCTGATTCCCGATTAATTCTCACTCCATTAACGACTAAACCAAGCAGGTTATACTGATATTTCTTCAGTATTTCTTGCACTTGTATGGCTGTGGTGGTCTCTAGTTTTTCTGGGTTGACTACGAAAATAATCCCGTCTGTTTTGGGGCTAATTTGGAGAGTAACATCATTCAAAAGCAACGGCGGCGCATCGATAATAATAAAGTCATAAGTTTCGAGGCTTTCGTACAATAAACTCTCCATTTTATCACTATTAAATAGAGCTAATGGGTTAATAACTTGATGACCTGCTAAGATAAGATCGAGATTTTTACTAATATTCTTGATTGCTAAAGATAATTGAGTTTTTCTTGCCAAAATATCACTTAAGCCTTGATCATTGTCTAAAGACCAAATTCTCTGTTGTTGAGGATTAGGGAGATCAGCATCAATTAGTAAAACCTGACTACCAAGTTCAGCTTTAGCCAGAGCTAAATTAGCAGCTACTTCTGATTTTCCTTCTCCAAAAATGCTACTGGTAACAATAACAGTTATCGGATTTTTGTCAGGATTAGCAATAGTGATTTGGGACAAAACGCGGTGATAGGCTTGACTAAATAGGGAATTGGATTGTTCTTGGAGAATGAGATTAGTGATTTTTTTATTTGGTTGAGGCAAAGAACCTAAAAAGGTATAGGGAAAAATTTTCTTGATCTCTTTAATACTTTTAAGTGAAGGAGAAACCAATTCTAACAGAAAAGTCGTTAATAAATAAGTTATACCCCCTACAACTATACCGATAGTCTCTAACTGTTTTTGCGATGATTTCGGATATTTAGAAAGCACAGCATCACTGACAATTTGAGCATTGCCTACCTGCTGTTTTTCGGTAATTTCTAGCTCCTGGAGATTTTTTCTGAGTGCTTGGTAGGAAGTTTGAGCAATTTCCACTTGACGCTCTAAAACTTTTTGGCTTTGCTCTAGTTGTGGAATTTGTTTAGCCCGTTGAGCATAGGCAGCTTTTGTTTCTTGTAGAGAAGTTAATTGCTTGATTAGACCTTTATTTTCCGCTTCATTACTGACTAGATATTCTGTCAAACTGTCCTGTAAGTCCTTGCTTTGAGACACGCGAGAATTACTTCCGGGTTGTGTCATCGCTTCTTGGACTGCCCGATTCAATAAATTCTTTAAAACCGCTTGTTCGTCTCTTAATGTTATCACCACTGGGTTAGCTTCTGTATAACGGGTGCGTTCCACGGCTAATTGTCTTTCCACCTCTTGCAGTTTCAGGCGAGCATTCTGTACAGCAATGGAATTATTAACCTTACTTTGAGCGATCGCTTTTTGGGGATTTGTGCCGATATTTTGGCGTAGTTCTTGACTTTTTGCTGCCACTTTAGCCTTTTCTCCTTGCAGTTGACTAATTTGTTGATCTAATTGCCCAATTTGCTGTACAAGTAGGCTTGCCTCTCCTCGCAAATCAACGATCTGATTCTTGGTTTTAAAGCTTTGTAAATTACTTTCTGCTTCTCTTAAAGCTTTTTCAGCTTTCGGTAATTGTTGACTAACAAATTGTTTAGCCGCCTCGACCTCTGCCCGATTCAAGGTGATATTATTTTTTAAATAGTTCTTCATCACCTCATTAACTACTTTTGCGGACTGATCTCCACTGGGACTTCTATAACTAACCATCAAAATATCGGTACCCGGTATGTTAGTAACTTTTAAATTCTTTAAAAAGTCTTCATATATCAGCAATTCTCCTTTTTTGTCCTTAAGATTTAAGTTTTTAATCACTTCAGTAACTATGGGAGCCGATTGCAAAATTTCTGCTTCTGTATCTAGAGGTGTATCTTGAACTTTTAACGAATCGAGTTTGCCAATTTTCTCACCCGCTTCCGTGACCAAGGCAGAGGTAACATTTTCTCGTTTAAACTTGAGTTTACCAGAAGCTTCGTATTGTTTTTCGGACGAAAAAGCTAAGTATAGCAAGGCCATTAATGGCAACATTGCCACAGCCGTGGCGGGGAGCCAATGACGCTTAACAATTGACCAGTATTTGAGGAAATCAATTTCCTCAGTTAGGTGTCGGTTTTCCATAAATTTAGGTACTAAAAACTTGGTTCTACAGCCAAAGATTTGGCTGCTCTAAGGGCTAATTGGTATAGGTTGGCAAGAGACCTATTGTAGTTATTGATATCCAAAGGAGTAACGAACTCTCGGGCATTTTTCCCTAATTTTAGGCGTAGTGATTCATTATTGACCAATAATTCCAACTGATCTGCCAATCCTTGCCTATCGCCAGGATTAACCAATAAACCTGTCTGTTGGTGAATTACAACTTCGCCACTGCCGCCCACGGGTGTAGTAATTACCGCTAGTCCCCAACTCATGGCTTCTAAAAGGGCCATGGGTAGCCCCTCATTATAGGAAGGTAAGAGAAAAATATCTGCTTGGGCAAGGAGCTGCTCGCGTTCTTGGGGGTTAATCCAACCAGGGAAACTAATATATGGTTCTATGCCTAAATCTTGGGCGAGAGCTTGAGCTTGGTCAACTTCACCGCTACCCGCTAAAATTAAATGGATTTTGCCTAGGGATTCTTGGCTTAGTCTGGCGAGAGCGTGCAGGAGGTCGTATACTCCCTTGCGTTGAATTATTCTACCTAAAAAAACTAAATTTAATTGCTGTCTGTTTTGACGTTCGGGAATTTGGGCGGGCAGCTGTACGGGATTATTTAGGAGCAAAACCTGAGAACTTTTTAGGCCACAATGATAAATATAATAATTCTGCCAGCTTTGGGATAGGGCAATCAGATAGGTGCATTGTTGTAGCAGCCAATCCAAGCTTTTTTTCAGAGGTGCAGCTAAGTTATCGTGGAATTCATGAAATTCACAACCGTGGGCATGGATAATAATCGGTTTACGAAAAATCAGGGCAAAGACCATCATAATACTGACTCTTAAAGCACTGCCCCTTTCCGAGAGGTGAAGATGCACTACGTCAACTTTTCCCTGCAATAACAGGCGCAAAAAAGACAGAAATGCTTGGGTAAAGGTGGCAATTAAATGTAACAACTTGCCGATTTTTGCCTTGCCCGAATAAGCTTTCCAAGTGGACAAATATTGAATTTTAATATTGGGTATAGGTGTATTTAAAATCAAAGAAGCCACTGACCCCATGCCGCCCTGTTCGTGGGGATCAGGTCCGAGCATGATCACTCTTAATCGATTAGCCATAGTTGATTCCTAAAAATAGTTGACTTTTGGAAAGAATAAATTATAAGTTGTCTGAAGACAAGTGAGTGTTAAATCACTGGAAAATATAAATCTACTGAAACAGACTTACCTCGAGCTAACCGTGATTTTAATCACAATTGCGTCAATTAATAGACAGTTAATAGACAGTTTTCCCTCTTATATAGTGCCAGGTCTTAAAGTGAAGACATTCCTAAAGGACAGGACTGAAGAAAGGAAAAGTGGAGATAGCGGCTAAGGTTTTTCCACAGGTAGCTGATTTCTACAAACAATCCCTCGGAAATTTTTCGGAGTTTTCTAGAGAGAGATACTTTCCGCCAAGTAGAAGCTAGACGAGGCTCGTAACTATCCTGGCTCTCTTGAGTTTGGTGGGTAAAATGTATTCTAAGATACAGTCCTGCTGGCGAGCGAGTGGAAGGAACCACAGAGACACAGAGGACACAAAGATTGATCGCTTCTATAGTAAGTTAAACTGATCACACAATAAGAGGAATAAGAGAGCCCTATCCTGAAAGCGTTGACTTAAAGAATCACAGATATCGTGATAATAATCCGTGGGAGCTTTCCCTAAACTGGTCAGTTTAGGCTCACTGACAAAGTAAGCTAATTCCTGCTTCGATTGGGCAATACAAATTCCTTTCAGCCGGAGAGCTGCCGCTAATTCTAGTTGATGATTGTCAACGTGTTCACCGAAAATATGGGAACGGGGAACTAAAATAAAGGGAACCTTCAAGGTCGCCAATAAATCAATCGTTCCTTCTCCACAATGGGCAATAATTAAACGGGCTTTTTGGGCTAAGTCTTGAAACTCTGTTGGCTGCAAAATCGGGTATGCTTCCACATTTTTCGGTAAACGGGTACAAGAGCCGTATTGAACAATCACTTTTTCTTCTGGAGAAATTATACTTAGTTTGATTAAACTATCTATCCATTCCATCAGACGATTAAAAGGATACTGCTCTGTACCGACAGTGACTAGAATCATAGTATTTTCCTCGACAATTGCCATAAATATCGGTTAATTTACCATTTCGGTCTTAGCATAACGTTGTTTTAGCTGTTCCCACTGCACATAGATAACATCTAAAAACGGTTGGGCTAATCGTGCCGATAAACTGAGAGCTTCAACCCGTGTAAAAGACTCAACAAAGACTGTTTTACATCCCAATAACTTGCCCAAAATGATAAAGGGAACGGCAACTCCTGCCCCTGTAGATAAAATTAATTGAGGACGTTCTTTGAGAAGAACTTGGGCTGCTAAGACAAAATTACGCCATAGGTTGGGAATATTGCGATTAGTCGGGGCATAAGCCCAATAAACTGGATAGTCTTGCAAGATTTCTTGGGTTTCGGGGGTACGAAAAGTGACCCAACAACAATTGTGGTTTTCCCAAAAAAGTCGCAGTTTTTGCATCGCTTGGAAATGACCTCCCGTCGAGGCAACTAATAGGACTTTCATCAGTGTTTTATCCTAGTTTATAATTGGTCGACAAAGGTTTAATAGCATGGTGATTGTAGATAATTTCCTTGCTAATATCGGTGATAATTTCAAAGGGTTAGCCCTGCTAATTACAGATGAAGGTATTCATCTCAGTACAGGACAAAATCTTTGAAAGCCTTGCACGGTAGCACTTTTGGAACATAATCCCGAAAGTCTCTCCAGATAAAGCTTGGAACCATTTTTGCCAGAGAAGAAATTATTTTTTGTCCTGTACTTAGGGTATTCATATATATGACTGAGGTTTAAATTCAAGAAATGTATCGAGGAAGAATAATTTAACTTTAGACAGTCAGTTATATGCTTTCATATTTTGCTCATCTCTTACTGGTTATTCTATATGAGCTAGGAAAATTAATCATATTCCTTTAGATAGAGATATTAAGCTTTATTTTATAGGAGCAAAAAGACACTGCTGTAGGGATTAATTGCCTTCGTCTTCTTTCCCCCGTTAGGGAGTTGATTACTATCGAAATCCAGTTTTAACGGTCAAAACTAGAAAGTTTTATATACAGCCTTTCTCGTAAAGGTGAAGCACAGACTGATCCTTGCTAATCAAGTATTTCAGATGCAAGAGCAAACCTCATCTATCTGAGAAATGCTGTAAGCTGTACTGCATTTAAACTGCCTATTGGGAATTTTAGTACAAATCCTCGAACTTCCTCTCACTAATCCCCGCTCCCTGCTCCCTGCTCCCCACTCTTCTATCCCTTTTAAACAGGATTTAGTATTACAGGGTAATCGCATATCGAATGAACTGTCTCTCAGATTAACTCATGTATATGTGATTAATTTTGCTTAGGTACTTAAAGGTCATAGCTTGCGCTTAAGTCTCAGTGCCTCTTGCTTTCCTGCACATCCCGTCAATGCGGGAACCGGCAGCTAAGTAGTCGTGCAAAATAAATTTCCTAGTGAAGAAAGGCACTCATGCAGGAGCCAAGAGGCAAGGGGGGGTTAGATATGTGTAATTAATTTTGCTTAGGTACTTATCCCCACCAGAGTCGAGCGAACGATTTTTCCTTTATCACAATTAAGGTTTTTTGTCAAGGAAATTTTCCTACAAAATTGCTATTACCTTTAGTCGGGGAAAGCTAAACCGCTGCGGGGATCGCGAATGTATAAACCTAACACCAGCGAGGAGATAACCGTATCCCAGACGGGGGTGAATTTGTCCGCATCATCGACCCAATAATCCATAGTAATTAAACATTGAACCCCAGAACCAATACCCACGGCAATACGCGAATAAGCAGGCCGATTTTCTTGGGGGTCGATGAATTGAATTTGCACCCAAACAATGCGCGCTGTTTGGCGTTTTTCTTGGATAACTTCGCCGATTTCGTGAGGATTGCGGCTATCTTCACGAGCTAACTTTTTGACCATTCCTTTCAGGGGCAATTCTTTCCAATCTCCGGGGGGAAGTAAATTATAGGAAACCTCTAAACGACAATCATCATTGGGGGGTTTTCTATCCAAAAAACGAAAGGAATTATCATCGGGTTCAAAATGCCAATCTTGAGGAACTTCAAAGCGAACTGCACCGCGACCAGCTACAAAAATACTGTTACCCGGACTAGATTTCCAGTTATGATCTGGATTTAAGTCGAGGGTTTCTTTGATCCATTGCAGATTGTGTTTTTTGGATTTAGCCATAGGGATAATCCTGCGGTAAGAATCGGACTATAGCTGTCATTATACAGGCTTTTTCCTGAGAATTAAATATCAAGCCTTTCTCATAAAGATGAAGTAAAACGTAGGGTGCGTTACTAACGCACCACCTATCATCAACTAAGTAGCCAGTCGTAGGGTGCGTTACTAACGCACCACCTATCATCAACTAAGTAGCCAGTTACAATCAAAGAACAGGAACTGAATCTCACTTTCGTAAATCTACTAAGTTGGGATTTTTAAAGGGAAACTCTCTTTTAAAATTGGCCGTTACTTCCGATTTTATCACTCAATCCAAGCTTTTGGGGGGTAGAACCCCCCAAACCCCCCGTTGGGGTCGTGGCGCCGCCCCCAAACCCCGGAGCGCATTAGTTTTTCGGTGGGATGCTTAGACGCGATTGTTCATATTTTTGTACCAATTTAAGAGTCACTGATAATTGCTGATTGTCGGTATTTCTGCAAATGTTGAGATGCACCCACCAAAACTTCTGTCTTCACCCTTAGGATAACTGCTGCATAATTTTTAGAAATCCCACAGCACGGGATTATCATCCAAGAAATCAGTTACCTGTTTACCAATATTATCAATTAATTTTAGGTCTTCTGGGGTTAAATTAATTGTCATTGCCTGAGCGTTATTAACTGCTTGAGCAGCATTTCTTACCCCAGCAATTGCATTAGTTTGGGGTTGCTTAATTAACCAAGCAAGAGATAATTGAGCTAGGGAACAATGATAGCGGTCAGCAATCGGTTCTAATTGATTTAAAGCCGCTTGTACCCTCTGAAAGTTTTCGCCATGAAAGAGTTTATTTTTAATTCTATGGTCTTCCGCTGCCAACTGATAACCGTTTCTAAATTTTCCTGTTAATAAACCTTGGGCAAGGGGAGAATAGGCCAGAATAGAAATATTATTTTCTATACAATAGGGCATAATTTCCTTTTCTACCGAGCGCCAAAACAGAGAATAGGGAGGTTGAATACTCTCAATTCTGGCGTATTGACCAGCTTCTTCCAGTTGAGAGCGGGAGAAATTGGAAACCCCGATAGCGCGAATTTTTCCCTGTGCTTTTAGATAATTAAGAGCGGCCATAGTTTCAGAAATAGGCACTATTTCCGTGTTCCATGAGCCACTAGGCCAATGAATTTGATAAAGATCGATATAATCAGTTTGGAGGTTTTTTAAAGAGAGATCGCAAGCTGCGATAACTTGCTCATATTTGAGGTGAGTAGCAAAGACTTTGGTGGCATAAATTACCTGTTCTCGCACATCGGCCAAAGCTTGAGCGACAATCGATTCCGAGTGACCTTCCCCGTAGATTTCGGCCGTATCTACAGTGGTAATTCCTGCCTCAAAAGCGGCACGAATAGCTTTAATACTTTCCCCATCTTCAATACTGGCCCACATCTTTTTTCCTGCTTGCCAAGTACCCACGAGAAGGGGAGTAATTTCTATATTAGTCTGACCGAGATAGCGTTTTTGCATAACAGTTTTTTTGATGGGTTAAGTATGCTTAGGGTTTTAGTCGAGTTTAGGGCTGAAAATCTCAGCTAAAGAGGACTAAAGTGACAAGGATAAAAACTTTTAGCAGTAGGGGTGTAAAGAACAAACTTAACAAGCCACAAAAAAGACCTAATAAGCGGGTACTGAGGCTAATTATTTCGCCGTGAACATTATAGCTAATCGACAGGGCGATTAGGGCTAGAGTAAGGAGAAAAATCATAGTTTTCGTTCCTGAGTCTATCGGACAGAAAAGCCGTGACTGCTCACGACTTTTCGCCGTTTCTATATCTATTATTAGCTCGATTACTTAGCCAATGACATCGGGTTAAAGTGAACTTTTTTAACGGAAAAGATTAAAAAATCCGTTGAAGAGGCCTGTCAGACCAGTAAAGGGACTTAAAACCGTGCCGAGGGTGTCGGTAGCAGAGGCCAGACCGTTACGATGAACCACAACCACATCATTATTGCGGAGAATCGGGTTAGTTTTCTCGTTGATACCCTGGGAAAAATCGATGTTAATTGAGGTTTTGGTGACGGTCCCGTTAGGATTGAGACGAATTAATTCCACTGTGGACTGATCGGCGCGACGCTTATCAAAGTCTCCTGCGGTTAAAATTGCCTGATTGAGAGGGGTATTGGGGGGAACTTCAATTGTCCCCGGTTTGACCACTTCCCCGACCACTTTCACGTTAATAGTTTTAGGGGCAAAACTGGCCGATGCGAGGGTTTCCGATTCCTTGGCCGAGATTTCAGTCGCGGTGGGGATAATCACCGTATCACCTTCTTGAAGAAAGATATCGCCGGTCATATCACCTTTTTCGAGCAAACTCCACAGATCTACGGGGATTTTCTGCTGGGAACCGTCACGAGTATAACGCAGCACTTGTACCTGTCGGATATCGGCCAGAGGTTTGATGCCCCCCGCTTGTTGGATAGCTTGGGTTAGTCGGGCCGGTTTCCTGGTGCCGCCGCGATCTTGGTCATTATTGTTGTTATTGTTATTGTTGGCAGTGGGGACAATACGATGGGACCCCGGACGATAAACTTCTCCCACCACAGTAACATTAATTTCTCGATCGCTATCTAGTCCAAAATTGGCATCGGCTAATTGATTGACTTCCCCGACGCTAAGGGTCGTTTTAGTGGGAATAACGATGCTATCGCCATCTCTAAGGCTAATATCCTGGGTTTTATCGCCTTTTTGGATTAATTGCCAGAGATTGGCTTGAATTAGCTGTTCTTGTCCCTTGAGGTTGCGTCGGATTTGAACTTGACCAATATCGGCCACCGTAGTCACTCCCCCCGCTTGCCGGATTATTTCGGTCAATAGGGGCGTTTTTTGGCTTTGTTCGGGGTTAATTGTATAAGTACCCGGACGATTGACTTCCCCCGCGATGGCGATTTGCAGGGGCCGGGGGGTGAGAATGCTAACAGTAACCACGGGACGTTTGAGATAGGTGGTGTAACGTTTAGCCAAGGTTTGGCCGGCTTCGGTGACGGTCATTCCTTCCACTTTGACGCTGCCAATTAGAGGTAAAGTTAGGGTTCCATCGGCTAAAACAAGGAAATCGCCGCTTAAATCCGCGACTTGGTAAACGGTGACGCGCACTTTATCCCCTTCTCCCAAGGTGTACTCTTTGCTTTCTGCGGGGATAGGGGCAATCGCTTCTTTAGGGGGTGCAGCACTACTAGGAGGAGTGGCTTGGACTGGGCGGGCTTCTAAGGAAGTTAGGGGGGCAATAGTGCCGATAATTAACAGATAACGTAGGGATTTACTGATTAAATGCTGTAATTGGCTGCTATTTAACATGATCAATAGGATTAATTTTATCGTTAACATTGGCGATTAGTGTAGCACAAATAGTCGATCGCCTAGGGAAACCCCCTGTAATATCGCATCTATCGAGAGTTACCGCTAACTGTAAGATAGTTTTAATGATTGCCTGTATGTAAAGGGGTATATTAATTTTATGACAGCTACTAGCACAATTCCCGATTTTTGTCAAGGGATAAAATATTTTGGGACTTCCTTACCCGAATTTGATAAATATGCAGGAAAAGCCGCTATCGCTGAGGGAAAAACCGCTATTATTGCCGCTAATGACCCGAATGCTATCTATCAAACCCTCCTAGCCGCCGATGCTTTGCGTTACCTCACCCTACAAATCACCGCTACCAAAGAATCGGGACACCCCGGCGGTTTTGCCAGCGCTGCCGACGTGATTGCCTCTTTGATGATGTTAGGCCAGAAAAATATCTTCACCGAAGTGGGCCATCATGCCCCCGGTTTTTATAGTAACGTCTTTCTCGATCGCTCTCTCGAAGCCATGGGCATCAGCAACGTCAGCCAATTGGGAGAACGTTTTCGGGAAAAACACGGACTTTTAGGGCATCTTTCCGGACAAATCCCCGGACTGCTCGGGCCGGCTGGTCCTTTGGGCCAAGGCCAGCATTTTGCCATGGCGGCGGCCAAATTACACCCTAATACCCTTTTCCCTGTCACTATCGGGGATGGTGGTTTAGGAGAACCCTACATTATGAGTAGTTTTGGTCATTTTCACACTGCTTATCCCGAAATTACCAATTTTCTGCCGATTTTAGTCTGGAATGGCTATTCCCAAGAACACCATAGCATGGTGTCCCTGAAAACTAACGCCGAAATGGAAGCCTATTGGCGCGGTAATGGTTTCGAGGAAGTGATTCTCATTAATGCCAAAGACTTCGATGATGCTAATCAAAATGGGGAATATGTAGATAGCACCAAATTCTCTTTTAACCAGCGTCTGGAGTTCATGAAAGCGGTGTTAATGGCCACGGATAAAGCCGCCCAATTGGCTCTAGGTGGTAAACTAACGGTGATCATTATTAAACAACTTAAAGGGGCGGGAGTTCACAAACGGGGAGCGGCTTCCCATAATCTTTATCCCGGCGATTCTTTAGAAAAAGATTATATCGTTAGTGCCTTACAAGAACGCGCTTTACCCCCTGAAGCTTGGACAATTGTTCGTACTAATTTCCAGCGCTCTGGAGGGGGTCCGGCAGCGGAAACAGTGGTAACGGAAAAAGTCTTCCCGCTGCCGGATTTAGGAACCTTACCGATGACGGAATATACTGTGGGTGGTGATAAAAAAGTGGCCACCACTGCCATGGGGGAATTAGTGGTAGCTGTGGGTAAAGCTGACCCCAATTTTGTCGTCACTAATGCTGATGGTAATGCCGCTTCGGGAATTAATAATATTAACGTCGGTTTAAAGATTATTCACCCCACCAGCGATGATACCTATTTCCAAGCACCTAATGGTCAAGTTTATGAACCTTTAAGCGAGGATGCCTGTGCTGGATTAGCCGTCGGTTTATCTCTCTTGGGAGCGCGGACTTTATGGTGTTCCTACGAGTCTTTTGCTATCAATGGTTTACCGATTTGGCAGACTGTAACCCAAGCGATGGCCGAATTACGTCGTCCCACCCCTTCTACTATTACTTTATTCACCGCCGGAGCCTTGGAGCAAGGGCGTAATGGTTGGACGCACCAACGCCCAGAGATTGAAAATTATTTCGCCGCTATGATGCGAAATGGCAATATTTTCCCGCTCTTTCCCTGCGACGCTAACAGTATTCAAGTCTGCTATGAATGGGCGTTAGGAACTAGCAATAAAGGCATTACAATCACCGCTAGTAAATCGCCTTTACCGGTGCGAACTACTTTTGAGCAAACCCGTCAAGCTTTGGAAAAAGGCGGCGTAATTCTCCAGGAATCGGAAGGCAGTAAAAAAGTCGTTTTTGCCGTCATTGGCGATATGACTTTATTACCCGTCTTTGAGTCTGCACAACAGTTAGAAGCAGCGGGAATCGGTGTAAAAATCGTCTCAGTAATTAATCCCCGTCGTCTCTACCGTCCTAGCGATGTGATGAGTGAAACTAGCTCGGAAGCGGATAATAATTTCCTCGATGATGCTGGTTTTGACAGTCTCTTTGCTGGTGATGCTTTAATCGGAGTAACCGGTGGTACAAGCGCCATGTTAGAACCGATTATGTTACGCAGTAATGCGCGCCGGGATGTCTTCGCTTGGAAACGGGGAGAAACCACCGCCAGTGCCGGGGAAATTATGGCCTATAATGGCTTAACTGCCAATGCTTTAACTGCGCGTGCTACCCAGTTATTAGGCTAAGTTCTCAGTTAGTTTTTTTGATTATTCCCTACTCTCTCTGATTGGAAAGTAGGGATTTTTTCTCAGGTCACTTTCGCCAACGGAGTAAACTTTTAATAATTTTCCATAGGTGAGGATATTGGAGGGATAGATAGCGTTTAATATGGGATTTTAAACTAACTAAATCCTGAGATTCTTTCAGTTCTCTATCTTGATAAAAACGAATTAAATCATCCCGTCTTTTCAGTAAAATTTTAATTTGTTGGTAATCTTCTGAGCTTAAAACTTGATGGGGTTGAATATTTTCTGGCAGCGGGCGCGGGATGTAAAAAGTTGTATGAGATGGGGATAATTCTTCGATAGGACGTTCTTTGGTATAGAGATAGATAGAAAGAGATTTACGGGATAAATGCCGTTGATTTTCTGGTAAATTAATCTGAGAAAATCCATGCCATGAATGTTCATTGGTTTCAAAAATAAGACAACGATTAAAGATAGGGACAAAAGATTTAATCCTATTTTCTTCTGGTTGACGGGGATTGGAATGTAACTCTAGATTCCCTCCCCAATCTGCTTGCCATTGGGGATTTAAATAGATTAATAAATTCAAGCGGCGATGATACCAGTGACGCTCATCGAGGTTAAAATCAATGTGAGGGTCTAATTCTTGACCGTGTAAATTTTCGTGGGTTCCACCCCCATAAAAACTAGGGTCTGGAATTAAATTATCGATACCAGTTAATTGGGAAATTAACTCGAGAAACTCTTTCGCTTGAATGTAGCGGCCAAACTGTTGATAAATACCCCCTAAACCGATTAAATCCTCATTAACCGCCTTCCCGCCAACTTTTCCTAACTCACTAATGGCTTTTTGCGGATTAAAACTGGGAAAATTTTCCAGCAAAATTTGCGCTTGCTCCCCAACTAAAAAATTATCGATGACCAAATGCTTAAACGGTTGCGCTGTCTCAAAATCTTGACGATAGACAGAAGATTTCTCATAAACAAGGGGATTGATAAACATTAGACAGCTTTTTTGTTGGTATGATAAATTGTAGCAATCAAACTAGCAAAATAAAGATTAACTCTCCTATTGACCTCATCGCCTATGGACTGGTGGCACAAACTCAAAGATAATCCTCTCGCCCGTTGGGGAGCAGTTTTACTGTTAATCTTCTATTTAAGCGTAATGGCGGCGGATTTTGTCGCTCCCTACTCTCCTTACTCCTCCCAACCCGGTCAGTCTCTCCTCCCTCCCACCCAAATCTTTTGGCGCTCGCAGTCGGGAAGTAACAAGGGTGAGTGGATTGGCCCCCACGTCTATCCCACCACTCAAAGTGCTATTAATATAGAAACTGGTGAGCGGAAGCTAATTAGAGATTTTAACAAACCCTTGCCGCTGCGTCTCTTGGTTCAGGGTGAAACCTATAATTTCGGTCAAATTCGCCTACCTTTGCCGCCAAAATGGGAGGAAGTAACTTTATTTCCCGGTATCTCTTTTGATCGCCATCTGTTCGGGGTGATCGGCGATGGTAGAATCAATATATTGGGAACTGACGAATCAGGACGAGATAGTTTTAGTCGCTTGATTTTCGGGGGCAGAATTAGTTTATTTATCGGTTTGGTCGGGATTTTAATTTCTTTCCCTATCGGTTTATTTGTTGGTGGCGTTTCTGGCTATTTTGGTGGTTGGTTAGATGCGATTTTAATGCGTTTTGTGGAAGTTTTAATGACTATCCCCGGCATATATTTACTCGTGGCTCTGGCAGCCGTTTTACCCCCAGGATTAACCAGCACCCAACGCTTTTTATTAATCGTCCTGATTACTTCTTTTATCAGTTGGTCGGGATTAGCGCGGGTAATTCGCGGTCAAGTTTTATCCCTGAAAGAACAGGAATTTATTCAGGCCGCTAAAGCTATGGGAGCAAAACCCCTTTATATTATTCTGCGTCATGTGCTGCCCCAAACTGCTAGTTATATCATTATTTCTGCTACGTTAGCTGTGCCGGGGTTTATCGTGGCCGAATCGGTTTTAAGTTTAATTGGTTTGGGAATTCAACAACCGGATCCTAGTTGGGGAAATATGCTTTCTTTGGCTACCAATGCCTCAATTATTGTTCTACAACCCTGGTTAATTTGGCCACCTGCTTTGTTAATTATTCTCACCGTTTTAGCTTTTAATTTACTCGGTGATGGTTTACGCGATTCTCTAGATCCTCGCAATTTGGAGAGATAATTTAGTTATTTTAACAGTCAGGAGGCGGTCGGCAGGAGATTATTTTTATTTATTCTCCCTTCTCCCTTCTCCCCACTTCCTAATTCATAATTCATAATTCATAATTTATAATTCCTACTTCCCATTATGAATAAAATCAGTAAAACCTTTAATAATTCCGCCGATAGTTTGGTGATTTATAGTCAAAGATACGGGAAAATAAGCTGGGTAATATTTTTAATTATCTTTGCCTGTATCATGACGATAACCTTTAATTATCCGGCACAATCGACCAATCAACCCCAAGAAAAACCCGAAATTCGTGGAGTTTGGTTAACTAATATCGATAGTGAGGTATTATTTAAACCGGAAATCCTAAAAGATGCCCTTGATAGGTTGGCTGATTTAAACTTTAATACTATTTATCCCACGGTCTGGAATTGGGGTTATACACTCTATCCTTCTAAGGTAGCAGAAAAAGTGACAGGACGAGCGATCGATCCCCATGAATCTTTAAAAAATCGTGACTTTTTAAAGGAAATAATTAGCCAAGGTCATCGAAAAAAATTAAGAATTATTCCCTGGTTTGAATTTGGTTTTATGGCTCCTGCGGATTCAGAATTAGCCAAACGACATCCCGATTGGTTAACCCAAAGACAGGATAAAAGTGTGATTTGGTGGGAAGGAAAAGTGCATCAACGGGTGTGGTTAAATCCCTTACATCCGCCAGTACAAAACTTTATTACTGATTTAGTCAGCGAGATTATTACTAACTACGATATAGAAGGAATTCAGTTTGATGACCATTTTGGTTATCCCGCCGATTTTGGCTATGATGAAACGACAATTAAACTCTATCAAAGGGAACATTCGGGACAATTACCACCGCAAGATTACCAAGATAAAGCATGGATTCAATGGCGGGCCGATAAAATTACTGACTATATGAATAGTTTAGCCCAGACGATTAAAAAGCGGCAACCTAGAGCGATTATTTCCCTATCTCCTAATCCCTACACTTTCTCCCTAGAATCCTATCTTTTAGATTGGCAAAAATGGCAAGAAAAAAACTTGATTGATGAGTTAATAATACAAGTGTATCGAACTGATATGAACGCCTTTGACTGGGAATTATCCCAACCAGAATTACAGCAAGCTAGAGAATCTATCCCCGTAGCTATTGGGATTTTATCTGGTTTAAAAGGTCGTCCGATTCCGATGGTTAATATTATTCAACAAGTGGAAAAATCGAGACAACAAAATTTTGGCGTTTCTTTCTTTTTCTACGAAACTTTATGGAATATGAGTAATGAATCTCCTTCCTATCGACGCAGGATTTTTCGGGAAATACTCCAGTCTGCTAATCCTAGCTAAAATTAGGGAAAATTGCTGACTTTAAGCAAAGTTATCGCCCTAACCTGGCTATAGTTTCTTAAGTTTATCTTTAAATTAAGAAAAAGTAGCAGGAAGAAACTAAAATCCCTAGAATGAAAGAAGACTCTCCCTTATCACTTTATCCATGCTGATCAGACATAACCGAAGCTCGATCGCTAAACCTATTCTACTGTTTCTTGGCTGCCTTGTGAGCGGGCAGTTAGGGGTGTTAGTGGTAGCCAATAGCCTCTGGTTTGCCGAGATGGGTTATTTAAACACTTTCCTGAAACAATTATCTTGGCAACTAGGATTAGGTTGGGGAAGTGCGATTCTTTCTCTACTCTTTATTTTTACTAATTTACGTTTAGCCCAGCGTTTTCGTTGGCAAAAACCTAAAGAAGATAGTTATCCTCTTAATCCTCAATCTCCCAGTATTAATTTGCTCGGTCTTTTGATTATCGCAACGGGAATTGGAGCTTGGATCGGGTCAATGTTATTGTATTACAGTAAACTAGCCCTCAGTCTCTGGACACCAGATTTTAATCTCCCTAATCTTAGTTCTTCCCTAAGTTCTCCTCTGGAAATAGTTTGGATTAGGCAAGTATTAACCGATATTTCCAGTAATCTTTGGCAAGGGGTAATTATCGCTCTTTTAGTCTTGGGATTATTAATTAAAACCGAGTATTTCTTGCGAATAATATCTATAGTATTTACTGTAATGCTATCTTTTATTATTGCTGGGCAGTGGGCGAATTTTTTAAAATATTTTTATGGTGTTCCTTTCAATATTAACGATCCTCAATACGGGAATGATTTAGGTTTTTATATCTTTCAATTACCCCTGTGGCAGTTACTAGAATTATGGCTCAGTGGTGTGGGAATATATACTCTTTTTGCTGTTACTTTGACCTATCTTTTTTCGGCCGATAGTCTTTCTCTGGGAACATTTCTGGGGTTTTCCCGTCCGCAACTACGTCATTTATACGCCCTGTGGAGTGGGTTAATGGGGCTGCTAGTATTACACCATATTATTCAGCGTTACCTGCTACTTTATTCTCCAGAAGGAGTAGTTTATGGTGCTGGTTATATCGATGTTCATGTTGGTCAATTTATTGAAATTATTCTGGGAATTATTGCAGCAATAACCTCTATATGGTTAGGGGAAAAAGCATTATTTGGTAAAATAAATCGTCGCAAATTACACAAAACTACCAGGAAAAAGTTGGTATTTTCCCCCTACTTGGTTCCTGTATTTCTCTATTTAATTGTTTGGATAAGTGGCATAATTATCAGTGGAGGATTACAAAGGACTGTCGTACAACCGAATGAGTTGGTGAGAGAAAGACCCTATATTGAAAGAAGTATTCAATCCACAAGAGCGGCTTTTTCCTTAGATAGAATTGATGCCCAAGTTTTCGATCCACAGGCCGAATTAAATGCCGAAGTTTTAGAGAGAAACCATCTAACTATCGATAATATTCGTCTTTGGGACACCAAACCACTGCTAGAAACTAACCGACAATTACAGCAAATTCGCTTATATTATAAATTCCCCGATGCTGATATCGATCGCTATCGGGTACGCGTAGGACTGCCTGAAAAAATCGAGGAACGTCAAATATCTGAAAAACAACAGACAATTATTGCCGCTAGAGAATTAGATTATAGTGCGGTTCCCACTTCTGCTAACACTTGGGTGAATAAACATCTCGTTTATACCCACGGTTATGGGTTCACTCTTTCCCCGGTTAATTTAGTGGCTGCCGGGGGTTTACCCTACTATTTTGTCAAAGATATCGGCACAAATAAAGACGAAGGGGCCCTACAAACCTCTAGCGAATTAATTGATTATAGTATTCCCATTGGTAAACCCCGCATTTACTACGGGGAATTAACTAATAATTATGTGATGACTCCCACCACCGTAGAAGAATTAGATTTTCCTAGCGGGGATGGAAATGTCTATAATACCTACGATGGTAAGGGAGGAATCCTAGTGGGGACGGGGTGGAGACGTTGGCTATTTGCCCTTTATCTGCGGGATTGGCAAATGTTATTTAGCCAAGATTTTACTCCCGAAACTCGCCTATTAATGCGTCGTGATGTCCAAAATCGTGTGCAAACTATTGCCCCTTTTTTAAGTTATGATCGCAACCCCTATTTAGTAGCGGCAGATGTGGGCGATAGTAGTAGTAAATTACATTGGATTATTGATGCTTATACTATCAGCGATCGCTATCCCTATTCTGACCCGGGGAAAGATAAATTTAACTATATTCGCAATTCGGTCAAAGTGGTAGTGGATGCCTATCATGGAACGGTGAATTTCTATGTTGCCGATGAAAATGATCCAATCATTCAGACGTGGAGTAAAATCTTTCCTCATCTCTTTAAATCTTTAGCAGAAATGCCGAAAACTCTCCGCAGTCATATCCGTTATCCCGAAGATTTATTTAGTACCCAAGCAGAAAGATTATTAACCTATCACATGACCGATCCGCAAGTATTTTATAATCGGGAGGATCAATGGGAAATTCCCCTAGAAATTTACGGTACGGAACCCCAGGCTGTATCACCCTATTATTTAATCATGAAACTGCCCGATGCCGACAAAGAAGAATTTATTCTCCTCCATCCCTATACTCCCTCTAGTCGGCAAAATTTAATCGCTTGGTTGGCAGCACGTTCAGATGATAGAGAGTATGGTAAGTTATTACTCTATCAATTTCCTAAACAAAGGTTAGTGTACGGGCCGAATCAAATTGAGGCTTTAATTAACCAAGATCCAGATATTTCTCAACAGATTTCCCTTTGGAATCGGGACGGTTCTAAAGTTTTGCAAGGACATCTATTAATTATTCCCATTGAACAATCGCTGCTTTATGTAGAACCTTTGTATCTAGTGGCAGACCAAAATAGTGTCCCGACAATCGCTAGAGTAACAGTTGCTTATCAAAATAAAATTGTCATGGAACCAACCTTGAAGGAAGCTTTAGAAAAGTTATTCTCAGTCCATCAGAGTTAAATTGCCGCTAATTGCCCATAAATTAGCAAGAAAGCTGATGCTGGTTCCAGAACGATCCTCAATATCCCCGAATTTGCCCAGAAAATTGCCTGCGCTGGTTAATCAGCCAATTTTAAAATCCAGTATCATCAAAGGATTGAGTTATTCTTTTAATTAGAAAAGTGGGCAATTAATTCTGTGCGAGATGAATTGAGTATTAAAGGGGTAAACTCCTCCACTGGTAATAATAAAATGCGATCGATGATTACGGACAAATCTGGGTCTAAATTACCAAAACGAGCTTTCAATAAATTTTCTATCACCAGACGTTCTCCCTGTTGAAGACCCTGTTGAAGACCCTGTTGAAGACCCTGTTGAAGACCCTGTTGAAGACCCTGTTGAAGACCCTGTTGAAGACCCTGTTGAAGACCCTGTTGAAGACCCTGTTGAAGACCCTGTTGACGGCCAGCATCCAGTTCTTCCTGAAGACGGGAAGTGTATAAAGGTGATAATCTCATAATTAACTCTCTGTCCTCCTGTTCAAGCTCTTGATCGTTAGTTAAAGAAGTTCTCAAGTTTAATAATAATTCTAGAGCATTTACCCGAAAAGGATGGTCCTCTGGTAACGATTCTAACTCATCGATCGCCCTTGCTTGTACTTTTCCCCGGCCTAAAATTCTTAACCAGAGAGTTGCTTCTGTTGGGGGTAATTGATGGATAACGGTGATTGCCGTGCGTAAAGAGGGAGCTAAAAAATAGATACCTTCCCCCCAATTCTCCTCATCTAATTTAGCTCCGAATCCTTCTAACAGTTGCGAGGAAGCGGTGGGAGTCAAAATCCAGAGACGGGGGATTTCTGCATCGTTAACATTCGTTTTCTGACGATTTGCTCGACGATTAATTTCTCCTTCCACTTCCAACAGTTTTAACAGACAAGTCCTAATTTCTGTAGCAGTGACAGGATTGCGAAAGGGTTCAAATAAACAGGTATTAATCGCCATTTTTCCCAGTAATCCCAGCAGTTCTCTCGGATTATTATCGAGAATCTGGGGTGAAAACCAGACATCGATTTCTCGTACTTCTCCTCGTACAACCCGTGCCGATTTTACTTCTCCCAGAGAAGATAATAATTCTTCGAGATAATCTTTGGCAAACTGGTCATGAATAAATCTAGTCATAGGTTGATCTAACATGATTTAATAACTTATCTCGTAATTGCTTAATCTGATCACGATATTTAGCTGCTGACTCGAATTCTAGATTTTTTGCCGCTTCTTTCATTTGCGCTTCTAGTTGTTGAATTAACTCGGGAATTTGTTCCAAAGAAAGCTCTTCTATATTCTCACAAACCTGCTCTAATTGTTGGGAATTTAGGCGACGGGAAATATCCAGAAAAGCCAAAATTGAATTACTTGACCTTTTAACAATCGGTTGCGGAATAATCCCATGTTTCTGATTATACTCCTGTTGAATAGCGCGTCGTCTCTTGGTTTCTTCGATCGCATTAATCATACTATCAGTGAGATTATCTCCGTAAAGAATTGCCTGACCGCGAATATGACGAGCGGCCCGGCCGATAGTTTGAATTAAAGAGCGGGTAGCCCTTAAAAATCCTTCCTTATCTGCGTCTAAAATCGCCACTAAAGACACTTCCGGCAGGTCTAACCCCTCGCGAAGCAAATTCACCCCGATCAGCACGTCAAAGACCCCTTCTCGCAGGTCTTGAATAATTTCAATCCGTTGAATTGATTGAATTTCTGAATGTAGATATCTAACTTTAATTTCCCTTTCTTGCAAGTATTCGGTTAAATCTTCCGCCATGCGTTTAGTTAAAGTGGTAATCAAAACCCGTTCATTTAAACGCACTCGCTCCTTAATTTCCCCTAATAAATCATCCACTTGTCCCTCGGTTGGTCGCACAAAAATCTCTGGATCTAAAACTCCCGTCGGTCGGATAATTTGTTCAACAATGCGATTTTCTGACTGTTCTAATTCCCAATCTCCCGGAGTGGCCGAAACAAAAATACACTGATTAACTTTCTGCCAAAATTCTTCCGACTTCAAAGGACGATTATCCGCAGCACTGGGTAAACGAAACCCGTGATCGATCAAAACTTTTTTTCGTGATTGATCGCCATTATACATCCCGCGAATCTGCGGCACACTAACATGAGATTCATCTACAACTAATAACCAATCTTGGGGAAAATAATCCACCAAACATTCCGGCGGTTCCCCCGCTAACCTACCCGCTAAATGCCGCGAATAATTTTCCACGCCATTACAATAACCCACTTCCTGCAACATTTCTAAATCATAACGAGTCCGTTGATCCAACCGTTGCGCTTCCAGTAATTTGCCCGCTTTTTCTAACTCCAATAAACGGTTATCTAACTCGGTTTTAATATCCCGACAGGCCACCTCTAAACGTTCCTCCGGGGTAACAAAGTGACGGGCCGGATAAATACTAATTCGCTCTAATTTTTGCAAAACTTCCCCCGTCAGGGGATCGAGATAACGAATACTTTCAATCTCATCGCCAAAAAAATCAATTTTAATAACCCGATCCTC
Organism: Microcystis aeruginosa Ma_QC_C_20070703_M131; assembly: GCA_007095475.1. Taxonomy (GTDB): domain Bacteria; phylum Cyanobacteriota; class Cyanobacteriia; order Cyanobacteriales; family Microcystaceae; genus Microcystis; species Microcystis aeruginosa_I. The sequence goes on from SFCA01000247.1 coordinate 42,962, forward strand.
GTAAGCGGGGACAATTTCCAAAATATCGCCCTTCAGACGAAAACGACCGCGAGTTAACTCCAAATCATTGCGATTGTACTGCACTGACACCAAAGCGCGTAATAATTGCCTTTGGTCGAACTCTTGACCAACTGTTAAGGAAATCGCCGCTTTTAGGTATTCCGCTGGCATTCCCAAACCATAAATACAACTAATCGAAGCGACGACGATCACATCCCTGCGTTCAAACAGCGATCGCGTGGCCGAATGGCGCAGCATATCGATCTCATCATTAATCGAAGAACTCTTTTCGATGTAGGTATCGCTGACGGGAATGTAAGCCTCCGGTTGATAGTAGTCGTAATAGCTGATAAAGTATTCCACGGCGTTATTAGGGAAAAATTGCCGCAATTCGTTGCACAATTGGGCGGCCAGGGTCTTATTATGGGCTAGGACGAGGGTAGGCCTGCCAATTTTCTCGATCACAGCGGCAATGGTGAAGGTTTTGCCGGTGCCTGTTGCCCCCAAGAGAGTTTGGAAACGCTGCCGGTTTTGCAGGGAATCTACTAATTTATCGATCGCTGCCGGTTGATCCCCGGTGGGTTGAAAGGGTGCTTGTAGTTGAAAAGCGGTCATTAGCGGCTAGGTGTAGAGAACAGGCAAAATAAATTATCAATCAAATTGCCAACACTGATAGGGTTTTGGGGAAAGAAAGATGTATCTTAATATTAGAGAGGATTTTAAAAAAAGATTAAAAGTCTTCGAGAATACCCTAAACTTAAATCTTATCGTTTCCCCGAAGCTATTAACGGAAAGGAGTATCAGGTTATGACGGTGGAAAATCTAGAAACGAACGGGACTCAAACCCCAGCAACTACAGAAGAAAAAACCAGCAGCTCACGCGGTAAAGCTACTACGGCTAAAACCGCCAAAGATAAAGACGTGGTCGCCCTTTCGGTGAAAAACAACGCTGAATCGGCTTCCAAAGCCTTAAAATTCTATCAACCTGAACATCGCTTACCCGAAAATCGTCCTGTTGGTACTAGCCATCTTCACTTCACGGAAGATGAAATGTTACCTGGGAGCCGTCCCGTGGAAGTTAGCCATCTGAAAGTTGTTAGTACCTATTCTTCCGTCGGTGGATTGCGTCCTGTCGGCTCTAGTGGTATGGAAGTCAGTAGCACTCTAGCGATTTCTGGCAATCGTCCGATCGCTCTCAGTCATCTGCATATTAGCGAAACTTATACAGTCATGGGTAATCGTCCCGTTGCTTCCAATGAAATCGATGATCCCGAAACTTTAATGGGATTTTTGGATTAATTGTTTTGTTGCTCAAGATAGATGTTTTCCCTGTCCCAGACAGGGAATTTATTTTTTTCCCTTTAGTTAAGCACGATATTGAGCAATTAGTTGGTATTTTCCCGGTTTTAATTGCAGAGTAAATAAGCCGTCCTGAGAGATTACCTGACTGCTAATCATTCCCTTGGGATTAGTTTCAAAGTGCCAGCGACTAAAATAAGTAATTCCCAGATCAACCTGAGTATCTGAGACGATTTCGCAATCCCAAATACGATTATATAAAGAAGCTTTGACCATAGCTAATTGACCGTCACCATTGCGAACATAATGGTCTTGATAACCTTGAGCAGGAGAAACGGTATTACCTTGAAATTTCCAGAAAGGTGTTTTCTGACTGAGGGCAGCCGGAAGATAATCTACTACATCTGGAACAATTAAGAGACCAGCTGCTAGATTAAATCCTTTACCGCCGACTTTAATTGGTTCTACTGGTAACAAATTGGCCGTTGCTGTTCTTTGGGATTGATAAGATGGCTGTTTAATCCTTGCAGTAATTAAGTTGTTGAGTTGTTCTTTGGCCCAGGAATCTTGGTAAAGAGGAGTTAGGACACTTGATAATAAAAGGTAATGGGGAATAGACAAACTAGCAATGACTAACAGGCTGACTAAAAGGCGTTTTTTGAACTGGTTAAAATTCACAGAAATAGAAAGAATTGCCAAAGTAGAAACTAGATCTGCTGCCACGGCAATAAAGCGAAAGGGAAACTGGATTTTTTGCAGGGGAAAAATGATTTTGTAGAATGGTAAAGAAAGAGGTGAAATCATCAATAAACTCAGTCCCGACAAAACTATGAGAGCAACTGGATCAAAATCAAATTTTTCTAACTTGTTTCTTCGCCGCCAAACTGCTCGAATACTTAAGAGATAGATAATTAGATAGATGCTGAAAATGAGACTAATGATGAAAGTATGTCGATTTTGATCAAAGTTATTACCAAAAGCCACCCAATCACCCAAAGAAGTTCCTACCGGTTGACGAATTTTCTTTAAACTAAAAACCGCGGGAATTAGGTAAGGAAAAGAAAAAATTATACCGATGATAAAGAAGATAATCCGCCAGACAAAATCTCGAAAATTTCTATTTTTTAACAGGATAATTACCGAATAAATACCAAACAAAAAAAATATAATAATCAGACTGGGTAGATGAGCTAATGCTATCAAAGAAGTTGTAATTGTCAATGCTAAACCATTAGCAAAAGTAATCCTAGTAGAAACTTTTAGAAGTGCGGTCACAAAAAAAGGCATTAAAGCAATAGCCAAGCACTCTGCTAATGCTCCGCGCCAAAATAAACAGTAAAATAGGTAAGGATTAATTGCTAAAATAATAATTAGTTGATAGTAAAATATGCTCCTTCTTTTGAATAAATACATTGCTAAGGTTGAGGCACTAATTATATTGATCAGCAAAATAGTTAGCACCGTAAATCTTAGGGCAACAACTGGATAAAATCCGAGCAAATGATAGGGAAAAGCTACATATCTTAAAAGAGGAGGATAGAATAAAAATGCAGCATTTCCGTAGCCTCCATAGCCTTGAGCATACCATTTTGGGAATAAATCTCCAGACTTAACTTGCTCTGCCCAAAAACTATTCCAAAATAAATGAACAAGACCATCATTTGTTCTTTCTGGAGCAAATAAGAAAGCTAACCAAGTGCTACCTATAATCAAAAACACCAGAAGAGCGAAACTAAGTTGTTTTCTATGTAATCGAGCAAGACTAACAAGTATATTCATGATCAGGGCAGCAGAAGATTTTAATTTTTTACTGATTATCTAATCCCATGTTTTAGCTATCTCAAGCCACAAAATTAAATAATTACTATCTATAAAATAGATTTTTTACTTATTTATTTCACGAAAGTTCTTAGGGTAAATTTTAGCATAAACTAGACTAGCTTTTTCAGATAATACTTGAATTTCATAGTCAGAAGATAAATTCTCAAAATCTTCTTTACTCATAATAATTTCATGATTTTTATCGCTATTGACGGCAGTTTTAAGTTGTTCGGCACTCCTCACCCACCAAATCGGTCTATTACTATAAAATAAGGCACTGGGGTGATTAAGATCAGCAGATAACTTAGCAATTATTAAGGGATTTTTCTTATTATTACTAAAATCCCCTTGCCCTGCCACTTGTGCTAAAGCAGCTAGGGGAGTTACTCTTGCAGTATAAAGTCCTCGAACTTCTCTGATTCCAGAAAAGACAAAAACTGCAAATAGTAAAATAGTCGCCGATTTAGGAGTAAGCCTTTTCAGTAAAATGAGAACAAGTAGAGTGGCAGCAATCACAAAACAGAAGACTGCTACTATCTGTTTAACTGAAGGACTGATAATACCAACAATTTTGAGAGGTGTTAAAGGGAAAATAACTAAAGCTACAGTTGCTATACTAATCAATATCCACGAACGAGCAGTAGAAGAAGCTTGTGCCTTTTGAAATAAATAACCGATAAAAATTGCCAAAATCGGATAAAGGGGAAGAATATACCAGCTTAATTTGGTTGATACCAAACTATATAGACCAAAAACCACCAGAAAGAAAACGATTAGAACTCTTGACGAGCTATGGGGCTTTAAAGTATCTTTAACACTGAGGATAAATGCAAAAGGAATTAGATAAACCCAAGGAAAAAAGGATTGAAGAACTGTTCGGAAATATGAGAGAAAGTCTCCACTGTTTCCCTCGAGGGGGCGGGTTGCCCGTTCAATTACATGATAACCTAAGTATTTCCCCAAAAAAGCCTGTCCATGCTGTAGTAGCACTGTTAAGTGCCAGGGAAGAATCATCAAGGTAGCTAACACAATACTTTGCCAAAAATGCCTTGATTTAAAAGTAGTTAATAACTGTCTTTCAATCAACAGCGTTATCATAATGGCAGCCGGTCCAACAATGGCAGCAAAACCTTTAACCATAAAAGCCAAGGCACAAGCAATACCAATAAAATACCACCATTTTTGATTGCCTTGGCGAAGATGAAGATAACCGTAAAGTGATAGAAATAGAAAGAATGTCAGCATCATATCGGTGGTACCAAACCGAGCAGAATGGACAAATTGATAACTGGCCAACAAAATCAACGAGGCAAAAACTCCTGCCCAATATCCATAAACTTTTTTACCAATTAAATAGATAATAGCAATTAAGGCGACTCCCGATAAAGCCGAAGCGGCTCTTGCCCAAAATTCGTCAACCCCAAATAATTGAAAAAAAGCAGCGGTTGACCACATAAATAGGGGTGGTTTATGAAACCAAGGCACATATCCGTAATGTAGAGTTATCCAGTCACCATTTTGTACAATCTCTTTGGAAATTTGTGCATATATAGCTTCATCCCAATCTTCTAAACTCCTCTGTCCTAATTTCCACAGCAAGATGATTGCCGATAGAGAAAATAGTAACCAGAGAGTGGGATCTTTAAATTTCGATATAATGACTTGGATTTGTTCAGTTTTTAGCATGGAATTAAACAGACTAATTATTGTATTGAAGGATCGCAAATGGTAACAGTTTTTTTCCAGTTCACAGCTTGATTCATGGTGCTTATTTATTTGATTATTTTCTTTCTGGTTTTAGGATAGTAGCTCAAAATGACCTCCTCAGGACAAAAGATTTTTGTGAGGTTAAAATGTCAAAAAAATACCAAATCACTTTCACTCAAGATTGCTCATCTAAGATGCCCATAAATTTCAGGTTAATTAGCAATGTTTTCTAGAAAGCCGAGAAGATTGCTTACAATAGGATAATCCTTGATATAAATCGTCCCCTGGCTGGCAGAAAACCACAGACATTCTACCAAGACGTTATCAAAAACTACCAGAATTGTCAAGTAAATTGACAAGCAGTGACTACAACAAGCAAAAACCCTCACCCTGATTACAGCGTTTTTCATAAAGATGAAGTATAACCGGATAGGGCATCGTCCCGGAGTCTCCCCAAAACCAAAACCCCATAGCTCACCATTAAGATAACTGCTATAATCATCATCTCTGGCTGAATCAGGTCACGAAGACCTTTAATCGGCGTGTCCGATTTATTATAGATTAATGCACAATTAATTTTTGAGGGTTCAAAAACGGCAAAAATAAGGATTAAATTGCATAAAATCTGCAAATAGACCATTTAATTGATTATTATTCATTCTTGATTCTCCTGACGACCGACTACCGACTCCTAACCCTAACAACAATTTTTGATTTTTACAAGAGGTCTATTGATTAGGTGTTTCTGTTAAGATGTCTCTGTACAATGATCGGCAGCTAATTTCAATGATACCTCACTGGGTTTCTAATGATGATCAAACGAATTCTTATTATCGTCACCTGCCTAATGCTGCTTTGGTGCAGTTTTGGATTGTTAAATTTTACCTACGATGCTTCAGTTTCAGCGCAGCAGGAATATTATCAGATTCGATCGCTTCATAGTCGCGATGGTATCGGTAAATTTTATCTAGGACGGGAAATCGCTAAAGTCATGGGACACCAGGAAATGTTATGGTTAGAACGTCCTAGTCGCCGTTTCACGGAAAAACCCGATGATCTGATCACCGCACTACATTTAAAACCCACAGACCTAGTGGCAGATATCGGCGCGGGGACAGGTTATTTGAGTTTTCCTATGGCGAATTTAGTAGAACAAGTTTTCGCTGTCGATGTGCAGCCGGAAATGTTAGGGGCAATTGATTTTTTAGCCGAGGAAAATCAAGTGAAGAATATAACCACAATTCTCGCCACAGAAACCGATCCCAAATTGCCTATAAATGCGATCGATTTAGCTTTAATGGTCGATGCTTATCACGAGTTTTCCTCTCCCCGCGAGATGATGGAGAATCTGGTCAAATCCTTAAAACCCGATGGTAGGGTGGTATTAGTAGAATACCGTCGAGAAAATCCCCTGATTCCCATCAAGGCCCTTCATAAAATGACCCGCAGACAGGTAGAAAAAGAAATGGCCGCTATCGGTTTACTGCCAGAAGAAATCATCGAGACTTTGCCCCAACAACATTTAATGATTTTCCAAAAGGCTGGTTCTTCGGGTTAATTTTATCGGTAAGCTTGGGTATCATAAGATTATCTAGGCAAAGAGGTAGATAAACATGGATATCGACGATCGAGTAGATTCTCTCTATAAACTAGCCAGAAATTATCCAGATAATCGGGAGTTACAAGAAGCTGTTGCTGTAATTAAGTCCCTGCGAAGCTCTCAAGGACAATATAAACGATGGAATCAGCAATATCGAGATGATAACAGTCATTTAAAAGACCAAATTGTTGAAATATCTGCCACTAATGTTGACCTGCAAAAAGAATTAGATTCTTTAACTTCAGAAATGCGGAATTTAACTGAAGAAAAAGCCAAAATTACGGCGGAGCGAGAGAAAGTTATTGCTGAATTAAAGCAGATTGAAATGGAAGTAAAAGTGGCGGCCCATAATGTCCGTAGTACCAAGTCTGTATATGGAAAGCTAACTATTTTATGGACTTTAGTGAAATCTCTATTTCTCGATGATAACTGGGAAGATTTTGGTTCGATAGATAATAACTTGCCCTCCGATCCTGACCGGCCACAAATGGGGAGTGGTCAGTCAAATATCAACAAATCTTTGCTAGATAAATAAATCAGTTAAGGAGTAAAATCAATCATGTCTAGAATCAGTAAATTAATTGCTAACCTAGAAGATTTGCACCAGCAGGATCTAAAAAATGCCGCCCAAGTTTACGGAATTACGGCCACTTTGACTGTCCGCTTGCAAGAAGTTTTAAATAGTTTAAGCGAGCAAAATTTGAATATTGCCCATAAGTCTTTGCCTGAAGGAAATTTAACTAAAGATGATATTATCTCCCTTTACGGTAACTATAATAATGCCTATAAAGCCTATAAAGAAGCCTACAATATTAAATGCTCAAAGGGATGGGAGGCATTTTTGCAAGCGATTCATGGTTTAAAACCTCCCGGTCTTTCTCTTAGTTTAGAGCAGCGCGTCGAACAGTTAGAGAAAACGGTAAAAACCTTAGTGGAAATTCTTCTCGATAAAACTTAACTCCAACTGAACTTAATCCACGGAACTTTTTTTCTGGATTAATACCTCACCAGCGATTAAACGTTGGGCTGCCGACAGTAACACCTCCTCAATATAGGGCTTGACAAAATAACCTTTTGCCCCTTTAGCGGCGGCGAGATGCTGCATTTTTTGGGACCCTCGCGAGGTAATCATCGCTACTGGTATCCCCTGAAGTTGTTCATCCCCTTGCAGACGAGAGAGCAATTCTAACCCATTCAGGCGAGGCATTTCGATATCGCAGAGAATCAGATCACAAGCTAATCCGTCCCGTAATTTTTCCCATGCTTCTAAACCGTCCCGGGCCTGTTCAATGCGATAACCAGCTTTAAGCAAAGAAATGGCTAACATTTCCCGCACCGTTACCGAATCATCGACAATCAACACCAGAGGACTCGATTGTTCCCAGAAATTAGGAAGATTACTGTCAATAGTCGTTGTATCGGGGGATAAAGGCTGATTAAGAGTTTCTTTAATACTATTAGCTAGTAACACTTCCCCCGCAATCATTCTTTCAGCTGCCGAGAGTAAATCTCTTTCCGTGTAGGGTTTGGTAAAATAACCACTAGCTCCTAATGTCGCCGCCATCTTGCGATGACGTTCCGCTCCCCGAGAAGTCAATAAAGCTACGGGAATCGACGCTAATCGGGGGTCTTTTTGCAGATTAGACAGTAATTCTAGGCCATTCATGCGGGGCATCTCGATATCGCAGAAAACGATATCACAGGGCAAACCACCGCGTAATTTTTCCCAAGCTTCTTGACCATCCCGGGCCTGTTCCACACGATAACCGGCTTTACTAAAGCTTAAAGAGAGCAATTCCCGGACAGTTATCGAATCATCGACAATTAGAACCATAGCCTCCGATTTTTGGCTAATTTCCACCTCTACGGGCGGGGGCAGTTGGCGCCAAGGACTACCGTTATCGGTGCGCAGACGACCCCGGGCAATGTCGATTAACTCTAACACATCGCTGATCGGCATCACCGTACCATCGCCTAAAACCGTCGCCCCAGCAATCCCAGCCGTTTTTGGAATCGGTCCTTCGATCTGTTTGATGACGATTTCCAGTTCCCCGATCACTTGATCTACCTGTACCGCTAGGAGATTATTACCACCGCGCAGGATAATGATCGAAAAAGAGTCTTCCTCCTGTTTGCCGGTGTAAAAACCACCGCGACTGAGTTGCCGATTGTAGGAAAGCAATTCGCTCAAGGGTTGGAAGGGTAGTAAAGTATTTTGCCAGAAAACGCAGCGCCGTCCCTCCCTATCCATTTCGATATCGCTGGCCCGGAAATCCTTCATGTCTTCCACTCCGTCCATGGGGAAACCGATGCGCGCATGATTACTAAGACAACAGAGAGCTTTACAGATACTCAGGGTTAGGGGTAAACGGATGGTAAAAGTGGTTCCTTTGCCCAGTACCGAGTCAATAGTCACCGTCCCGCACACATCGATTAAACCAGTCCGCACCACATCTAAACCCACCCCACGACCGGCAAAATCATCGGCCTGATCTTTGGTACTAAAACCGGGGTGAAAGAGGAGTTCATAGACTTCTTGGGGACTGAGGTATTGAGCTTCCCGATCGCTGATCAGGCCTTTTTCGATCGCCTTGCGTTTAACCCGATCAGCATCAATACCAGCCCCATCATCACTAACGGTGATCACAGTTTGATTGCCCTGTAGAAATGCCCGGACAGAGATGGTACCGTGGGCAGGTTTCCCTTCGGCCAGGCGTTCTTGGGGTGATTCAATACCGTGGGTGATCGCATTGTTGACCAGATGGGTCATGGGACTATTGAGATGTTCGAGGATCATCTTATCGATGAGAACATCCCCCCCTTCCACTTCTAATTTGGCTTGTTTATGCAGTTTCAGGGAAATATTGCGAATTGCCCGGGGTAGGTGATCGGCAGTTTGACTAAAGGGAACCATGCGCGATTTGGTCATCCCTTCCTGTAGTTGGGTGGTGGCCTGTCGCAGACTGCGCGTCACCTGATCGGTTTCATCGACGACAAATTGAATATCAGAGGCCGATTCTCGCACGCGCACGATCAATTCGATCATCTCTTGGGATAATAAATGGAAATCGGTAAAACGGTCGATCTCTAGGGCATCTAGTTCGCCAGTCATAGCCGAATCGCCCCGATTTTCCCCCTTAACTCTACCGTAACCGATGGCACCGCCAGAATTGCGACTAGCCAGTAAAGCCCCTTTTAGGAGGGTTCTTTCATAGAGATCCTGCATCCGACCGCCCACATCGCTCAGATGTTGGACTTGGTTAAGCAAATTATCTAAAAAGAGACGCAGGCGATCCTGTTCCTCTTCAATGCGATTGCGTTTAACCACCAGTTCCCCGATCAGATTGCTGAGGTTATCCAATTGTTTGATCGGCACCCGCGTCGTCTGTTCAAAAGCTTTACTAACAAGGGGACGCAGGTTATTTAACCCGGCCGGTGGACTGAAACTGGCCGCCGGAGTTGCCGCCATCACCTGATTGATTTCTTCGAGGAGTTTTTCTAAATCCTTGAATTCATCCTCTAGTTGGCTTTCTGGGGCAATTTCTAGTGATTCTAATCGTTGGAGAGGTTCCGCCGCACCTAACCGGTCCGCTGCTGTGGATTCCGAGAGAAAGGCCTCTAGGGATTCAAAGATGTCTGGCAGTGGCGATTGCTCTGGTGGCGTGGGTTTTTCCAGAAAAGCCTCTAAGTCTTCGAGGCTGTCGTAAAAATTGGGGCGGCTGATGTTTATAATTGCTTCTGAGTCTGGAACTGCTGCATTTTCTAGCAGCAGAGATGCCAGCTCATCCCCATCTTCTGGTTCTGACTCTGGAGCAGTCCCACGGATAGAATAAAAATCATTAGTGGCGGCTTCTTCCCAATTGATACTATCGCCAAAAAGTTCCTCTAATTCCTGTTCTGAGGACGAGGAAGACAGGGTTTGGCCAAGAGAGCCCCCGTCTCTGTCCGCTAAAAAGCTGAGTTCGTCTAGAGCATCGTCACCGTCGGTGTCTTTGTCTTCTAAACTCTCTAACAACTGTTCGATATCTTCGTTAAAGAAATGCTCCGAGTCGGGTTTCATCATGATTTGCTTCCTGCCAAGTCTTCCTTTTTGGTCAACCAATGCGCTCTCTCTAGCTTCAGATTACCCAGAATTTTACCCGATAACTCCATCCACTAGCAATTTTTTTATGGCTAATCAAACTCTTGGACTCGATCGACAATTTTATTCCTATTATCAATCTATCTGTCTGCGAGAGTCTCCTATTCTAGCTCAATTACGTCAAGAAACTGCTTCTCAACCCCTGGCAGTCATGCAGATTGCCCCGGAACAAGGTCAATTTATGGCTTTTTTGGTACAGGCGATCGGGGCGAAAAAAACCCTAGAAATAGGGGTTTTTACCGGTTATAGTTCTCTAGTGGTGGCCTTAGCTTTACCCCCGGAAGGCAAGCTCATCGCCTGTGATCTAAGCGAAGAATATACGAGTATAGCCCGCCGTTATTGGCAGCTGGCCGGTGTCGCCGCTAAAATCGATTTAAGAATTGCCCCGGCCCTGGAGACTTTAGATCAATTAATCGCCGCAGGAGAAAGTAATAGTTTTGATTTTGTCTTTATCGATGCCGATAAAAGTAATTATGATCCCTACTACGAACGGGCGTTACAATTGGTCAGAAGCGGCGGAATTATCGCCATCGATAATGTTTTTTGGTCGGGACGAGTAGCGGCGGCCGATAGCACCGATAATCGCACCAAAATTATCCGTTCACTTAATGCCAAAATTCAGCAGGATGAACGGGTAAATATCAGTATTATTCCTATTGGTGATGGGTTGACCCTGGCCATGAAAAAGTGAATAAGCTAAGAGGTATTAGAAAAGCTTTTGCTCTTGCGGAAACCACCCAGGACAACGCTACATCCCTTAAGCTCCTTAACTACAGCACTAAGTTATAAGTTATCAGTTCAACGGAGAGGGTGGGATTTGAACCCACGTTAGGTGTGACCCTAAAGCAGATTTCGAGTCTGCCGCATTCAACCACTCTGCCACCTCTCCACAGGGTTTGAGTCTGGATTATTATTTTAACAGATTACTTGCCCTAGGATTGATTTTTTTTATGAATCAAGCTCCTTTTCTTCCAGTTAACCATCCCCGGCCTAACTTTCTCGACCGGTTAGGGAGTCTCTGGAAATTTTCCCGTCCCCATACGATTATCGGCACTTCTTTAAGTGTTTTAAGTCTGTATTTGATTGCTTTAGGCAATATTAGCGATTTTTTTAGCCATTGGTCGTTTTTATTGCTCACTTGGGTCGCTTGTCTCGCGGGTAATGTCTATATCGTCGGTTTAAATCAGTTAGAAGACATCGACATCGATAAAATCAATAAACCTCATCTTCCCCTAGCCAAGGGCGAATTTTCTCGGTTAACAGGACGGTTGATCGTGGGTTTAAGCGGTATTTTAGCAATTATACTGGCTTTTATCGGTGGTTTTTGGCTGTTAATCACCGTGGGGATTAGTTTACTCATCGGCACTGCCTATTCCTTGCCACCAGTGCGTTTAAAACGCTTTCCCCTCTGGGCAGCCTTCTGTATTTTTACCGTCCGAGGTGTCATCGTTAATTTAGGTCTTTTTCGCCACTACAACACAGTTATTAATCAAAATCAGTCTATCTATCCCTCGGTCTGGGTTTTAACAGCTTTTGTTCTCGTTTTCACCGTTGCGATCGCTGTTTTTAAGGATGTGCCTGACCTAGAAGGCGATCGCATTTACCAAATTACCACTTTTACCCTGCTTCTCGGTCCTCAAAAAATCTTAATAATTTCCCTCTTGACAATTTCTCTATGTTATGCAGGGATGATTGCCGTCGGTCTCTTGGGGATAACGGGAATTAATTCTCCTCTGGCCATTGTCGCCCATCTGCTCCTACTACTTCTTCTTTGGTGGCGTAGTCGCGGAGTAAATTTAGAAGATAAAAGCGAAATCAGCCGATTTTACCAATTTATTTGGAAATTATTCTTCCTAGAATACCTTATATTTCCCCTCGCTTGTTTACTATGAAAATATCTCCTTTTTTAGCGGCCATTCCCTTACTTTTGCTAGGTGGTACAAGCGCACCTAGTCAAGAAACCATTGATCCGCAATTATTAACCGGCAACCTTCGTTTAACCCTGAAAAATGGTGTTTGGAAACTGTGGCAAGATCAACCCGTTTATCAAAATCTTACCCTAGATTTAAGCTGTGATCGCGCTGTTTGTCAACCGTCGGTGTGGGGATACGCGCCGAAATTCAATAAAGAAGTGGATCACCAAGGTACGGTAAAAGCGATTAAATTAGACAATGCTTGGCGATTACAGGTGAAAATGAACATTCAAACTCACCCTTGGCAAGCGGAAGTCAGGGAAGCTATCTATAATATCGAAATTGTCCCCTACCAAGACCAACTTATCGGCAGCTATCAAGGCACGTTAGGGGGAAGAAGACTACAAAACACAGTTAATGGCACAATTTCCCCTTTATGGCCCAATCCTGTCCCTAATTATCAACCCCTACAAGCGCGAGAACATCCCCGTTTAATCTTTCGCAAGTCAGAATTAACTAATCTCAGAGAAAAAGCGAAAACTCCCATCGGTCAAACTATTATCGCCCAATTAAACAACAGTTTACAAGAAAAAATTTATTACGATGGTTATGTGCCTAATGGGGGTTATCATGCCACAGGTCATTGTTTTTTAGCAATTTTAAATCAAGATAGAAAATCAGCAGAAATCGCCTGGGAAATTATCGAAAAAACCCGTAAAAATCGGGGAAGGAGAATCTTAGAACAATCGCCAATTGTTGCTGGAGTCGCTCTCGCCTACGATCTTTGTTATGATCTTTGGGGAGAAAAGCGCCAACAGGAAATTACTCGCTGGTTATTCAGTGAAAGTAAAAAACTTCTCAGTGGTTTACCCAAAGATGGATGGAATGGAAACGCAGTTAGTAACTGGAATGCGCGGGCCAGAGGTGCGGCCGGTTTAGCTAGTTTAGCGATTCTCAAAGAAGATGTACCACCCGATTCTCTCTATTCTCCCTCGGCACAGGTGGAAATGGCCAAACGTCACATCGAACGCTATTTTACCACAGCGATCGGCGATCGAGGATTTGGCACGGAAGGAGATTTATACACCACCGAACCGATGGTTATTTCTGTTTTTCCTTTTCTGCAAGGGTATCGAAATAGTCTCGGATTAGACTTAGTAACTGGTTCTTCGGCAGCCCAATTGATCCCCCATTATTTAACCAGAATTGTCCCTAAAAATGGTCAATTATTGATTCCTGCTTATGGCAGACATCAGATGTTTCTAGGGGTATCTTTATTAACTATCGGATTGGGAATTACCGATCAATCATGGCTGCCAGCAATAAAATGGCGATTGCAAGGTCAAGAAAAACAACTTTTTCACCCCCATTATCCCCATATTGCCCCTTTTCTCCTCGCTGCTTATCCATCTAATCTTACTCCCGAAAATCCCGAACGCCAACTTTCCAGGGTTTTAGTTGATCAACAAAAGGGATTTTATGCTTTTCGTAATCGCTGGCAAAATGAAGAGGATTTTGTCGCTAGTATCTATCTCAAACAGCAACCTTTTGTGGGGGGATGGTCTTTTCCCGATGTCGCTAGTGTGAGAATTTGGGGATTAGGAGGACATTGGGCGAGTTTTGAGGGGTCGAAAGGCGACTGGAATTCGGAAAATACGGTTATTTTCCCGAAAACACCGCCTTGGCGACAGGCAAAACCGATATCTTTTCAATCTAGTCCCGATGGTTCGGGAGTAATTACGTTAAAAACTGATAAAATCAGGGTTAAAGGGGCTGAAACACCCGCAGGAGTCGCTCTAGTTCGCTCTTTCGCCGTCGATTACAGTCTGTCCTCCGGTTCCCCCGGATTATTCGTCTTGATGGATAAATTATTAGGTAAAGTCGAGCAACCAGAATTTATTAATAAAACTTGGGTGATGAATACACAGGGAAATGTCACTCTCGGAAAAAATAGTTTTACTATCACTCAAAATCGGGCAAATATGCAGGGAACTTTTATCACTCCCGTGACTTTAAAAGTTGAGAAAACTAATACAGGTGAGCGCATTTTAGCCACAGGTAGCGAGGCGTTTTTTCTAGTGATGACCGTACAGAAAAGTCGTCCCCCAGCAGTTAAAATTATCGGTAAGGGATTAGATGCGATCGTGCAAATTGGCTCCCAGGAAATCTCAATTATCGATGGTGCAGTTAGATTAAAAGAGATTAAGTTTCAAGAGCCATAAAAATTGGCAAGTGACCTAAGAAAAGTTAACAGTTATCAAGGATAATTGTCAAGATGATGACTATTTGAGCAATAATTTATGATATAATCAAGACGACTGATCAAAATAGCCCTATCGAGAATTGTATCGATAATTTCCGCCTAACTAAAGTATGACTAAATATTATCAAATCACCGTTAACAATCGTCAGACGGGCGAAAAATTTGTCACCACCGTTCCAGAGGATAACTATATACTGCACAGTCTGGAAAAACAGGGTCATCAATTACCCTTTTCCTGTCGCAATGGAGCTTGTACCAGCTGTGCGGTCAGGGTATTATCAGGAGATATCCACCAACCAGAAGCGATCGGACTATCGCCAGAATTAAAAGCCAGAGGTTATGCCTTACTTTGTGTCAGTTATGCCCGTAGCGATATGGAAGTAGCCACCCAAGACGAGGATGAAGTGTATGAATTACAATTCGGTCGCTTTTTTGCCCGTGGGAAAGTGCGTTTTGGTTTACCCTTAGATGAAGAATAGATTCGGGATTAATCGTGCCAGATACCAGCAGCCAATTAGAAAAATACCTAGACATTGCCAGCGAAGCCGCCCTAGCGGCGGGAACAATTATCCTCGATAATTGGGGTAAAATCGAGACAATAGAAGAAAAAGGGCGATCGGGCGATTTAGTGACGGAAATAGATCGTCGAGCAGAAAGAGAAATTCTCAAAATTATTGGCCGTCACTTTCCCAAACATGGGATTTTAGCCGAAGAATCGGGAAAACTACCAGGGACGGATAGCGAGTATCTCTGGGCGATCGATCCTCTCGATGGAACCACCAACTATGCTCACGGTTATCCCGTAGCCGTCGTCTCCATCGGACTACTGATCGCAGGCACAGCAGCAGTGGGAGTCATCTATAATCCCTTTAGAAAGGAACTATTTCGGGCAGCCCGGGGTTTAGGGTCCACCCTGAACCGTCTTCCTATCCATGTCTCCCGGACGAGTGAACTAGAAAAAAGTTTACTGGTGACAGGTTTTGCCTACGATCGCTGTCAAACCCCCGATAATAATTATGCCGAATTCTGCTATCTCACCCATCTGACCCAAGGGGTACGCCGCAGCGGTTCCGCTGCCAAAGACTTAACCGATGTGGCCTGTGGGCGCTTAGATGGTTATTGGGAACGAGGGATGAATCCCTGGGATCTGGCCGCAGGAATTGTTATTATCGAAGAAGCTGGCGGTAAAATTAGCGCCTACGATGAGAGTCCTTTTCTGATGGAAACGGGGCGAATTCTGGCCACTAACGGAAAGATTCACACCTCCTTAAGCCAAGCTCTGCAAAAAGCGGCCTCTTGGAGCTTTCAGTTTTAATTCTTTTAATATTTATTGCGATTATCATTATTTATGCCTTTTCCAATTTCCCAGGGGTTATTTAAATTTGATTTAATCGATCACTTCGCTATTTTAGGAGTCTCGATCGATGCCGAACAGGAGGAGATTCGCGAGCGTTACTTAAAAATCGCCTATAAACTTCACCCCGATACCTGTCGCCTTTACACTCCCGCCGAAAGGGAACAGGCTCATCAGTTACTCTCAAAATTAGTTAACCCCGCCTACGAACAGCTAGGCCGCGACCTATCTCGCGAAGAATTTCGCCTTATCTTAACACAAATGGGTAAGGCAATGGCGAGAGATTTGAGCAAAATCACCATCAGTAGCGAACCAGCTAGAAAACTAGCCCAATCTAGCGCTAACCATGAATTAGCCTATCAAAAAATCCTGCAATCTTTGGCGATCAATCAATATACCGCCCTAGAAAATACCTATCAGAAAATCGCCCAACTCAGTGAACTCAATCTGGTTTATCTGATCTTAACCGAAGGTCGGGGCAACAAGAAAACCACCCCGAAAGTCTTTATCTCCCAGGGCAATCCTCGCCAGTCCGAGTTAGTGGTCGCGGCTGCCACCACGGCAGCCCCAGCTAAAGCCAAAGAATCGCCCCTAGAAGCCTATATTCGCCGCGCCCAAGCCTCTCTTGACCAAAATAATCCCGCCCAAGCTTTGCGAGAATTGCGCGATGCCCTGCGGGAGGAACCAGATAATAGTATCTGTCACGCCCTGCTCGGTTTAGCCTACCTGCGACAAAATCAACTCTCCATGGCCCGGGTTCATATCAATCGCGCCTGGAAAGCCAGCCCCAAAGATGCGACGGTGATTAAGTGCAAACGGGAACTAGATCAAGTGGTTAATTCTAATACTGAAATGGAAGACCGGAAGGGACAAAAAAAGGAAGGAGAGCGCAAGGGCGGTTTTTGGTCTCGATTTGGTGGTAAAAAGAATAAATAGGACTAACCAGTGCCACCGATTTTGATTAGCAAACTCCCATGATTCATCAACCCCCGGCGGGGACAAGGGATTTATTACCCCTAGAAGTTACCCAAAAAGGCTGGATTAACGATCGCCTTCAGTCTGTCTTTCAGCGTTGGGGCTATCAAAGGATTGTCACCTCCACCATTGAATGGCTCGATACCCTCACCGCAGGCGGTGCGATCAATCCCAGCACCGTGATCCAACTGCACGGGGATAGTCAAGGACTATCGGGATTACGCCCTGAATTAACCGCTTCCATTGCCCGTAGTGCCGTCACCCGCAGGAGTGGGGAGTCCTATCCCCAACGTCTCTGTTATCGGGCTAACGTTTTTCGTCGCCCTAGCGCCGGTTATCACGGTCGGCAAGTGGAATTCTATCAAGCGGGGGTAGAACTGCTCTTTTCCGGCGGTTTACTAGCTGATGCCGAGATTTTACTGCTCCTGGCCGACTGTTTCGATAGTTTGGCCGTCCCTAACTGGCAGATTATTTTAGGAGAAGCGGGTTTGACTCGTTCCCTGCTTTCACCTTTTCCTGGTCCCCTACAGGAACAGGTGAAACGCTGTTTAGCCCTCCTCGACTACGTTAGCCTCGAAAATCTTCCCTATCCCAACGAAACCCTCCGGCAGCAAGCCCGACAATTATTTCAGCTGCGCGGTAATCCTGAGGATGTCCTCGCACAAGTGGCAGTATTAGCCCAGGAAGAATCAGCCCAAAAAGCCGTTAATAACCTTAAATCCCTAGTAGAGCTGCTTAATTCTGATCGCTCTGGTCCTTTCCCCCTAATTCTCGATTTAAGTCTGATTCAAACCTTTGATTACTACACCGGCATCGTTTTTAAAGCCGTTAGTTATCACCAGCAAAATCTCAGTATTTTAGGTCAGGGCGGACGCTATGATCAATTATTGGGCGTTTTTCATCCCCAGGGTCAATCGGCTCCGGGTATCGGTTTTTCCCTGAATATCGAAGAACTCCAGGAAAGTTTATTATCGGGGCAGACTTTACCGACTCAAGCTCCACCCCTCGACTGGTTGCTTATCCCTTTGGGTAATAACGCCCAGATAGCGACTTTTAGTAAAGCTCGCTCTCTTCGCAACGGTGATCCGAATCTGAGGGTGGCGATCGATTTAGGTGGTCGCAGCGAGGCACAAATTCGCACCTATGCCCGCGATCGGATGATTAAAAATCTCGCCTGGGTGCAAGAAGATGGTTCCGTGATGGAAGAATATCTCTGAAAGGGGACAAAAGCAGCGAAACACCTCCATTTATTGGGCAAAATCGGCAAGAGGACGGGTTTTACCGCAGTTTATTGACTTTTTACTCGTTAAAGCGAGATGCGGACGGGAGTGCGACTGGCTTTAATTGCCACTTCGGCTGGTTTAATCAGCGATCGCCCAGTCATTTCCACCGGGACGGGAATTTGGAGAATTTCCAGAATAGTGGGGGCAATATCGGCTAAACGACCATCATCCCGCAGCTGCACATCGCCACCGTGGCCCGGTATTTTTCTCCCTTCCCCTTCAATTAAAATTAAAGGAACGGGATTAGTCGTATGGGCCGTCCAAGGATTACCCGACTCATCCACCATCGTTTCCGCGTTACCGTGGTCGGCGGTGATTAACACTGTTCCCCCCAATTTATTGATGCTACTTAACAACTTAGCCAAGCATAGATCCACCGTTTCCACTGCTTTCATGGCCGCATCTAAAATGCCCGTATGACCCACCATATCGGGGTTAGCGTAATTGACTACCACAAGACTATAGATCCCCTGTTCAATCGCCGCACAGACCGCTGCTGTCACCGTGGCTGCCGACATAGCCGGAGCTTGGTCATAGGTGGCGACTTTTGGACTAGGAATTAATTCGCGCACTTCTCCCTCAAAGGGTTTTTCTAACCCCCCATTAAAAAAGTAGGTGACGTGGGGATATTTTTCGGTTTCCGCACAACGAAACTGTTTTAATCCCTGTTGAGCGATCACCTGTCCTAAAATATTATTTAAATTCTGGGGGGCAAAGGCCACATCTACCGGTAATTTCGGATCGTATTGGGTGAAAGTAACAAAACTAAGCGGAGAAATTAAATCTCGATCGAAATCTTCAAAATCGGGCATAGTCAGGGCATAACACAACTGTCTAGCTCGATCGGGACGGAAATTATAGAATATCACCCCATCGCCCGCTTCGATCGCCCCCGGGGCAATTCTGGTGGGGGGAATAAATTCATCGGTAATATTTTGATCATAAAATGCCTGTAATACTTCTGTGATCGATCGCCCGTCGATACCTTGATCACTGGTCATCACGTTATAGGCCTTTTCCACCCGATCCCATCGGCGATCCCGATCCATGGCATAATAACGGCCACTGAGAGTCACCAGGCGACCGAGATTGATTTTATTAATATGTGCTTGAATCCGTTTAATAGCGAGCATTCCGTCGGTGACGTTGGTATCGCGACCATCGGTGATGACATGAATGCAGACATCGCTAATCCCTTGCACTTTCGCTAAGTCTAATAATCCCAGTAAGTGATCGAGATGGGAATGGACTCCCCCCTCGGAACATAAACCAATCAGGTGTAATTTGCTTTTTTTAGGGCGAATCTCGGCGCAGAGTTTTAATAAAGCCTGATTTTGTTGAATCGAACCATCTTCGATCGCATCGGAAATTCGTACTAATTCTTGTGGTACAACTCGCCCCGCTCCGATATTGAGGTGGCCAACTTCCGAGTTGCCCATCTGTCCTTCCGGTAGTCCCACATCCTTAGCGGAGGTGCGGATTAAGGTGTGGGGATAAACTTCCCAGAGACTATCCATAATTGGGGTTTTCGCCATTGCGATCGCATTATCCGACCTTTGCGGGCGATAACCCCAACCATCAAGGATAACCAGCACGACTGGGGATATAGGTGCGTGGGTCATGATATACAGTCCTAAATTAAGAGTGGATTTCCATGCACTAAGATAATATCATCGAAACTTCCATTGATCACTGGTGTCCAGGCGATCGACCCCCTAATGTCAGCAAATGATGGGTATGTCTCAAAAAAACGAAACAACTGCTTTAATAATCGCTCTTTTAGCCACTGCGGGCATTTTAGGTGGGGGTTACTTCTGGCTACAAAGTCAATGTGCCGCGGGTCAAGAATTTTTTCTCTGTGGCAGCAGTAAAAGTCCGCAAAAATCGCCGGTATCGGGAAGTGCCTCCTCTCCCCTACCCCCTCCCCCCTCACCCCAGGGAGTGGTTAGTTTTGCCCCACCGACTTCTATCCCCAGTGGCACGACAATTCGCATTAACGGCTCTACCAGTATGGTACAGATTAATCAAGCCTTAAAAGCCGCTTTAACTGCCAAATTTCAGGGGGTAGAAGTCTTGACAAATGCTCAAGGATCTGATATGGGATTAGAGGAAGTAGCCCGGGGGGCGATCGATATTGCGGCGGTGTCACGACCTTTAACCGAGTCAGAACGCTCTCAGGGATTGGCTTCTAGTCCGATCGTTCGAGATGCGATCGCTATTGTGGTGGGAGTAAAAAACCCCTTTGCGGGGGGGTTAACCACTACCCAAGTTAAAGATATTTTTACCGGAAAAATCACCTCTTGGTCGGAGGTGGGCGGTTCTGCTGCTACTATTCAAGTGATTAATCGTCCTCCGATTAGTGGCACTTATCAAAGTTTTCGTCAGGAAGTGCTGCAAGGGGGGGAATTTGGTACAGGAACTAATTTTAAAATGATGGACAGGGATGCCACCACCCCAATTTTGCGAGTTTTGGGACTGAATGGCATTAGTTACGCGACCTATAACCAAATTGCCAACCAAAAAACCGTCAGGGCGATCGCTATTGAGGGAATTTCAGCCAGTGAACCTAATTATCCCTGGCAGCGTACCCTTTACTACGTTTACAAAGAACCTGCTAGTGAAACAGTCAAAGCTTTTATGGGTTTTGTGTCCTCTAGTGATGGTCAAGAAGCGATTTTTCGGGCCAATGAAGACCTACAAAAGTAGTTAGCGAGAATATCTGAAAATCTGGGAAATTTTACCTAAAATGTCGGATGAATGCCCCCGCTACATTTTTCGACTGTATAAAGACTAGACACCTCCAATTCTAATTAGCTAGAATTGCCCCAAGGCCCGCTAATTGTTATTGTGAGATTATGACTGGGAGACAAAAAAAACCCTACTTATACTCTTTGGGACACAGAGAGTCTGCCTCGGTGATAGGAAACTATTCCCATATTTCCTGAATTTCTCACATCACTTAACAATTTAGTATTAACTTTCCGAACCATTGTCTAATCTCTTGTTTTTCACTCTCTTCCAACGGAAAATCAATATTTTTGAATTGTTCGGCCGTTCTCTGTTTGACTCCTAAAATCTCAATCCCTACAATCCTATCCGTCTCATCGTAATCATAGACAATCCCCAGCGCTACTTCCTCAGAATCGATAACCTTTCCCTCAAAACGACGAATATAAGCTGCATTAGCGGCTCGATCATAGTCTATTTTCATATAGCAACCGCCAAGGCAATAAAGATTATAATTACTATATGGTGACATCTTTAACCCCAGCCCAACTAGACAACCTCAACCGCTTTCAAAAACGCCTTCCCCGTCATCGAAAATTTGGGTCTGAAACCCCGCCGTTTTACGGCGGCTTTGCTGTTAAATATGAGCATCGTTTACGAAATATATGCTAAAATATGAGACATGGAAAAAGCCTATTCTTACCGA
>SFCA01000248.1:0-3691 GCA_007095475.1 Microcystis aeruginosa Ma_QC_C_20070703_M131
TTATCCCTAACCAGTGCTAAATTTTCTGACATCCAAGCTTGATTAATAGTTTTGGTGTCTCTAGAGACATTTTTCTCCACTATTCGCCTACTTATCAACTTTATCTAACTCGAACTAAGTTTCGGGTGGATTCCCTATTGACTCTGTACCATCTTTTTCACACGAGGTATATCATGGCTATCATCTACGTTAAATCCGGTTCTACTGGTAATGGTTCCGCTTGGAATAATGCTTATGGTAGTTTAGCAAGTGCGCTAACTGCGGCACAAGCTGGCGATGAAATTTGGGTGACTGCGGGTACTTATAAACCCACTACAGGAACAGACAGGAATGCAACCTTCACCCTAAAAAATAATGTCGGGATTTATGGCGGATTTGCCGGAACAGAAACTGCTGTTGATTCGGTTTTTAGTCGAAATTATGCTAACCGAGGTAGTGGTGGCGCGGTTTTCAATAAATTGATGAAACTGTGTAAGAAAATCAGTAACGTTTTAGGCTTGATTTCTGGAGTTACCCTTGCAACTGCTGGAATGCTTCTTGTTAATTCTAATCCTGCTTCAGCTTCCCAGTTATGGAATTTTACAATTGGAATTGGTAACAGATTTTCTGCGGGAACTTTTACAACTAACGATTGTAACAATTTTACAAGTCAATGTTTTGTTACGGGGATTACAGGGATAGATGCGTGGGGAGATAGTATGTTTCAAGTGCCTCCACCTGGCTTGATTCCTGAGATGGGAACTCCAAGCATTAATAAAAATTATTACCTCAAATATTATGATAATTTACTACCGCTAACCTATAACGGAATTGTTTTTACCTCTCTGAATAGTGAAAGATACATTCTTTTTAATTGGAATTTATTTTTTGATTCTACTAATCAAAAGTATTATCTTTGGCAACAAGCAAAATATTTATGTAAAGGTACACCTATAAGTTATAACTGCTCCAAAGGTTTTTCGGGCGATGATCGCTATACTACACCAATAGCTTACTATAATTATTATAATGGTGAAGTACAGTTCCAATTTTCCCCAGCTAACCCTCCCCCACCACCGCAGTCTGTCCCCGAAGGCGATAACGTGATTGGTTTACTTCTCCTTGGGGGATTTAGCTTAAAACGGGTGATTTTTCGGTTATTGAAGCAGTAAACTTTGATTTAGGATAAATTGGGGACGTAAGCGATTGCGTTTGCGTCTCTTTGTTAATAATTCAAAGACAAGCTAGAATTTTAGTAAGACAACGTTAATCTCTAAGGTTTATCAATGACTCAAATATTGCTCGAAATTCCTGATGAATTAATATCTCGTTTACAAGAACAAAAATCCTCGGTTCAAGAGATTGTCATCAAAGCTTTGGAAAATTATATTCAAACTAAATTACCAGATATTACTAAAACTCGCACTTGGGAACTTTGCGGAAGTTTAGAAATTAACCAACCTGAACCTAAATATATTATCGGACAAGATAATCATGGTCAAGTTGTTACTAACTACGCTGAACACATTGATGAAACTCTCTATTAAAATTTGTGACTAAAGAAATTATTGTCGATACTTCTGCTTTAATTGCTTTTTTTATTAAATCTGAAACTCATCACGAAACCGCTCAAAATTATTGCCTAGAAAATCCTCATAATAGTTGGATTATTCTAGAATAAGTATTTGATGAAACGGCTACTTTTATCTGGAGTAAGGTTTCCAGTAAAGCCTCAATTCAAGTAGGTCAAATACTAAGAGAAGATCATCATTATATTAATCTATCAGATAGTGACGATCTGGCAACATGGGAGGCTTTCTGTAAATACAATGATAAAAAATGGAGTTACACAGATTGTTCTATTTTAGTTATGGCTCATCGCTTGCAAATATTCGAGGTATTCGCTTTTGATGATCATATTCGTCAAATGGCAGGATTAGGAATTACTTGTGTACCATAAACCAATAAAAATACAACCTCGCTAATGTTAATCCCGTTTCCTTCCAACTGAAACTGTATATTGATGGTATTGAAGTATCAGGAGCGTTTGATGATGTTTCTCCGTCAGATGGCAATGCTTTTACTCAGCTTCCTGTTAACGTTACAATTTTTAATCTTAATTCTCTTTTCTTTTCTAGTTTAGCAGATGGCAATGTAAATATTGCATTAAATAGCTTCGGAGGTACAAGAGCAGATGCGATTGCTATTGATTATGCCGAACTTGAAATACAGACAATTTCAGAACCTTTGACATCTGTTCCCGAACCTTCTACAATCTTAGGAATAGTAACACTAGGTTTAGGTGCATTGCTGTCTAAAAAGCGCAATCAAGACGACAATAACGATGATTAATTGATGTTTAAAGGGGACGTAAGCGATAGGGTTTATGTTCCCTGAATCAATAATGCCAATTTTCTATTTTAAGCCCCTGAAATTCTCTATAATCTGAGACATTATTAGTGACTAAAATAAGTTGATTAACGTAGGCAACTGCCGCAATTTGACCATCAGCAAAAGGCGGTGTTTTGCCCAATTTAACAAGACGGGATCTTTCTTGTGCGTGCCACGTGGCGGCGTTACGATCATAAGATAATAAAGGTAATATTAATTCAGTCTCTTTGAGATATTCCTCAATATTTCTTCGTTTTTTTGAATCAGGAAGACGATAACACCCAAATAGAAGCTCATGCCAAACAACTGTCGCTGTAGCGATTTCTTGCTGATGTTCAAGTAGTTTTTCCATTACCTTTGTATTTGGTTGAGGTCGCAAAGGCTCTGATAAGATATTACTATCCAGTAAAAAACGTAAATTTACCAAATTACCTCACGTCCTGATGATAAATCACGCACTTCTTTTAAAAGTTCTTCTGACTCAATACCCTCTTGTGCTAGATTATGTTCTTGACGAAATTTTTGAATAAATTCTCCAAACCCTAACTGAGTCTCACTGATATTTTTATAATTATCGAGTTGTTCAATATTTTTTACGTCTTTAGCTAAATCTTCCTCTGTATAAACTTGATGAAGTTTTAAAAACTCATTGGTTTCCCCTCGAGAAGATAAATTTAATAGAGTTTGAATTTCTGCTGAAGTCATTACCCCATCTCGATAAGCTTGTATGGCTAAAGCTTCTAAAGTTTTTTGAGATAAATTATCCCATTTTTTTTGTAGTTGTTGTCCCACAGCTTCAGGAATGTAAATAGTAATTTCCATAGTTTTTATACTAACTAACTTAGAAGACTTGACTTTTAGTATAACTCAAAATAACGCCTCCCTCCCTGCCGATACCCGTGACTTAGACGGCGATGGCAACATCACCGAAGCCATACCCTTTGATATTGCCCGAAATTCTCGCGTTAACGGTACAAACGTCGATATGGGTGCATTTGAATTCGTCCAAAATAGCGCACCCGTCCTCAGCGATACCACCCTCACTGTCCCCGAAAATAGCCTATTAAATACCCTTGTCGGGACAATTAACGCCACCGATGCCGATAACAACCCCTTAACCTACAATATCACCGCAGGTAATCCTAACCTCGATGGCGACGGTATCTCCGCCTTTACCATCAATAATAGCGGCCAAATTCCCAATGGCTGACTCCGATGACAAGGCTGTAGTCATCTCCCTACCCTAACTGCTCACAAAATAACTTAATTATCTGGCTGACTTGACAAAAGTTTATCAAAATATAACCTTAGCAACATAAAT
>SFCA01000249.1:0-6572 GCA_007095475.1 Microcystis aeruginosa Ma_QC_C_20070703_M131
ATAGGAGCATTCCCCTATAGAACCCCATAACTCTAGTTTTCAAGGTGCGTTCATCCTGCGATGACTGGGTTTTTTAAGCGGTTGCTTACCCGGCCCGCTATTCTTAATATCATAGATCATATAAAGTCGCCCTAAAAGGGCGAGGCTTTAAACCCAATTTTTCGGTCAACTTTTTAATTTGATTCTAAAGATTTATGACAAATAGGGGGGAATGTAACCGCTGCTACCCGTAGCCGTCAAGGGAAAATGATAGGCTATGGATGTGAAGACAGTCCCCTCACCCAATGGTGATCCCCATGTTCTCCCCACTCTTTCCCCTTCTACTCCTACTGCTTTCCTTCCTTAGTCTTCTCTGGTATCAAAAGACCGATAATGATATTTTTAAAGCTCTTGCCGTTAGTAGTTTGATTTTTGCAATTATTTGGGGCTTAGTTCTCGTTCATTGGTCAATTCACCTGCTGGGACTGCTGTTATTGTTAAAATTCAGAACCCCCGCTTTCAGCTTGGTGCGCGTGCCTAGATGGTAATGGTTTGACCCTAATCTTCCAACTGTCCGGTAGGCACTTCGATCGCCTGTACATCGATCGTACCGGGAGGGGTGAGAATAATAAACTTACCCCCTGCCACTTTTAATGGTTCACCACAGTTAGGACATTGGCATTCTGTGCGATTAAAACCCGTAAATTCGTAGCTACAGACGGGACAGCTATCTTCAACTAAATTGCGTCGCAACCACCAGCGAAAAATTCCCCAAGCAATGACGGGGGAAATTATTAGGAATGCCACGAGAATTAAAAAACCATTGACTAACCAACCTAGTCCGATCGAGCCTAACAACAATCCGGCTAAAATCAAAGATAAGAAACAACCCAAACCAGAATCATTGACAGAATAGCTGCGGAAAAAGTTGTTATTCACGGCTCAACCCTCGATTCATCAAAGCTGCAATTATCTTTAACCTAACACATTCCTAACACTTTTCCCTGGTTCAATCTTCTTTTTGACCCACCGGTTCCTCGCTCTATTCTACCTTGGCTTTAGTTTTGATCGGGATTATCCGAATTGACATCCTCACCAAATCTGCTGGGAAGTGGGTCGTCTGCTGGCTTCAACTTGTTATAATAGTCAGTCCCTATCCACCATATCTCTAAAAACCATGAGCGATCCTCGTCTATCTCTAGTTGCCGCTGCCCGAAGATTTTATCAACTGGGTTGGATGCTTGGCACGGCAGGTAATTTATCCGCTAAAGTTGATGACCATAGTTTTTGGATTACTGCCAGTGGCAAAAGTAAAGGTAAACTCACAGAAGAGGATTTTGTGCGCGTGGATCTGACCGGGAAAGTCAGAGAATTAGCTCATCGGGATAATCGTCCTTCGGCAGAAACTAGCATTCATCAGGTGATTTATTGCCTCTTTCCCCAAGCACAAGCTTGTTATCATGTTCACTCGGTGGAAGCGAATTTAGTTTCCCGTTTTGCTCGTGAGGACAAGTTATCGTTACCTCCCTTAGAAATGTTGAAAGGTTTAGGTATTTGGGTAGAAAATCCTCAAGTATTTATGCCGGTTTTTGCTAACTATCTCGATGTGCCGAAAATTGCCGCAGAAATAGAAAGTAGATTCTCAACTTTCCCCCCGGAAATTCCCGCTTTACTGATTTCTTACCATGGTGTGACGGTGTGGGGTGAGTCTCTAGAAACTACCGAGAATTATTTAGAGATAGTTGAGTATATTTTTCGCTATCTAGTGGCAGCCTATCAAGTAAAACCTTGGTAAACCTTCATTTAGACAAGGCAATCAAGAAAAGATTGCTGACATTTGCCAAGGCGCCACCCAGATTCGAACTGGGGGTAAAGGTTTTGCAGACCTCTGCCTTACCACTTGGCGATGGCGCCGATCGATAGATGTTTATCCTAGCATAACAGTTGACAGTTTGCCAAGAGTGGAACCCAAGAGTCAAGCGATCGATCTATAATTTATGGAGCGGTTCTCTAATCTAGTGGGGGATTTTAGGCTTTAAAAAGCGATTATGATGAGGAATCAAAGGTATTTACTAACTTTTATCGGTTTATTAGCTTTATGCTTGCCAGTACAGGCTAATAATGCCGTTTACCTTAGCCAAAGTTCTAATATTGCCACGACTTTCGACAGTTATCGTCAAGAATGTTTACAAAGAGCGCGTGGGGAGGGGTTAGCTGCTGATGTGGCAAAAGATCTATGCGACTGCACGATTAAAAAATTCCAGGCTCGTTACAATCTACAGCAATTCCGCGCCCTCGTGCAGAAGTCGAAAACCGATAAAGCTGCCGCTAGGACTTTATCGAGTGTGGGAGAAGCTTGTTTTGATGAGATTTTGTATGAATAGCAGTTATCAGTGATCAGTAAACAGTTATCAGTTATCAGCTTTTTCTCTCCCTTCTCCCCAATTCATAATTCATAATTCCCCTCTCCCCTCTCCTAGGGTGTTGAAAACGCTTACAGACCTTTTTAACCGCAAACACGCACCCGACAAGCTGTATTAAGATTAAACTAATACAAGTATATCAGAGGCGGTAAGAGTGGGTTTAGAAGTAAGAGTTGCCATTTGAATAGCTGCTATTGTACCTGTCCCGTCCCCATCAAAGAATAGTCCTCCAGTGATTGTATTATAAATAAAGCGATTGCTGGCATTTAATGCAGTTGTTCCTAACACAAATTGAGCAGATGTAAGGGGAACTCCTGCGGCTAAACCACCGCCAAAACCCGCAGCAGAGACAGTAATTTTATCCCCCTGACTGGAGAGAAAATCAGTAATTGTGTCAATCCCTTCATTGCGGTTGTTGAAGGTGAAGCGATCGCTACCTGTGCCTCCCGTTATGGTATCATTACCAGTACCACCAATCAAGGTATCATTCCCATCACTACCATTGAGGGTATTATTACCACTATTACCGGTGATAATGTTATTTAAGGTGTTACCAGTTCCGTTAATATTTGCGGTTCCCGTTAAGGTGAGGTTTTCTAGGTTATTTCCCAGGGTATAAGTTACAGAAGATTGAACAGTATCTGTACCTTGGTTGGCATTTTCCGTAATCGTATCGGTAGTAGTATCAACTTGATAAGTATCATTCCCTAAACCACCGATGAGGGTATCAATTCCTGTTGCACCATTAAGGATATTGTTACCACTATTACCGGTGATAATGTTATTTAAGGTGTTACCAGTTCCGTTAATATTTGCGGTTCCCGTTAACGTGAGGTTTTCCACATTAGCAGGTAGGGTAGTGGTGACATTAGCGGTTAAGGTATCGCTGATGGTGACAATTCCCTTGTTATTGGTAAGAGTTGCATTGACGGGATTACTGAGGTTAATGGCAAAAGTTTCGTTTGCTTCATTAAGGTTATCATTGAGGATGGGGATGCTAATAGTAGCAGTAGAAGTATTAGCAGCAATGGTGAGAGTTCCAGTTTTGCTAGTGTAATCTACATTAGCAGTAGCGTTAATGGGTGCGGTGGTATAGTTGACGCTAATTGGTTGTGGATTTGGATTGTTGACAGTGACGGTAAGGATTGCATTACTATCTTGACCTTCGACAACGGTGATATTGTTAATCGAGAGTTGGGAAACGTCATCATTATTAATTGTTCCAGTAACTGCGGTAGTTGTTCCAATTGTATAACCTGTCCCCGCAGCGAGGGTTAAGGTGACGGTTTCATCGGGTTCAACTGTAGTGTCAGCAGTGGGGTCAACTGTGACGGTAGCAGTGGATGAATTAGCAGCGAAGGTGACTGTATTAGTAGTCCCGGTACGAGTGTAGTCGGTATTGAGGGTAGCTGTCCCTCCGATGGTGTAATTGACTGTTAAAGCATTAGTTGTGGAACCGCTACGGGTAAAAGTGTAAACCAAGTTGGTTGTCCCGTCTTCGGTAACGCTTGCGGGAGAAACCGCCAAGGTGACATTGGTATCATCATTCGTAATCGTACCCGTAACTGCGTTGGTCGTACCTATTGTATATCCTGTCCCTGAAGCGAGGGTTAAGGTGACGGTTTCATCGGGTTCAACTGTAGTGTCAGCAGTGGGGTCAACTGTGACGGTAGCAGTGGATGAATTAGCAGCGAAGGTGACTGTATTGGTAGTCCCTGTACGAGTGTAATCGGTATTAAGAGTAGCTGTCCCTCCGAGGGTGTAATTGACTGTTAAAGCATTAGTTGTTACACCAGTACGAGTGAAAGTGTAAACCAAATTGGCTGTCCCGTCTTCGTTAACACTTGCAGGGGAGACTGCTAAGCTAATAACGACAATTGTCCCTTGCTCTTCAAATGCACCAATATCTACTGTACCACCAAAGATGCGATTGAATCCTGTTCCTCGTTGATCAAAGGGAATTTGTTCAGTTTTGTTACCATCACCATCTATATCCATACTATCTACTGGAACCAGAAGGTTATTACCTTTATTGATAGCAGGACTATTGGAGAGAAGAGCGTGGGTTAATGTGATTCCGCCATTGTTTTGTAGTGGACCAAGTGCAGGAGTTGGGTTAACCAAATCGGTTCCTGTACCAATACTTCCACTTGCTCCACTTAAATTACCAATGAGATTGTTATTGTCACCGTTAATGGGACCATACAAATCGGGGTTTAAAGTGCTACTTGTCACGCTATTATTTGGGGTATCAAAGTTACCTGCAATAATAGTATTTTTAGCATTAACTACACCTTTAGCATTATTATTAAGTCCACCATTGATTTCATTATAAATTCCGCCTCCTGTTCCACCGCTTGTATTGAAATTTGATGTAGATGTGTTGTTCGTAATGGTATTGTTGCTAAGATTAAGGTTTCCCCTAGATTCATTATAAATTCCGCCACCACTCCTAGAAGCAGAATTGCCACTAATTGTTAAATTAATAGCCGTAACAGTTGCTCTTGTATCACGAGGAGGAACATTTCTAGACCCTGGGACTGTATAACCAGTATTCAAGATGCCGCCGCCAAAACTTGCACTATTATTGCTAATAGTGCTATTCACAATAGTTACATTATGCAAGGTGTCGTTATAATTATAAATACCACCACCATACTTTGTTGCACTATTACCGTCAATCAAACTATTAATAACTGTAAGATTTGCCGTTCGATTATCTATACCACCACCAAAGCCAGTAGTAATATTTTTTTGGATTATTGTATCAATAACAGTAGCATTGCCAGAATTATTATAAAGACCACCATCTGCGTTACTACTAACTACACTTTTTGCTATGTTTATTGTTCCAGAATTATAGATGCCAGTATCACCATTACTATCAATTGTTGTGTTCTCAACATTAGCATATTTGTTATTACTGCCAAAGAGATCAGGTGAGTTATATAAACCATATTCTCCATTTTGATTGATGGTAGCCCGACTAATGTTAAGTATATTATTATTTTCAATGCCATTAGCTGTATTGCTATTAATTGAGGTTCCAGTAACGGTAGTAGTCCCCTTATTTTCTAATCCTGCGCTGAGATTGCTATTGATTGAACCATCAGTGAGCGTTAATGATCCAGTATTATAAATACCAGTATCATTGTTATTGTTGAAAGCAGTTTTAGAAATATTAGCTGTACCTCCATTATAAAAGCCACCTCCATTAAATCCAGTCTTGTTACTGTTGACAACGCTATTAGTTACTGTTAATGTTCCGCTAGAATAAATACCCCCTCCATCATAGGTAGAGTTATTTTCATTAATGGTGCTATCGTTTATGGTTAGTGATCCTTCGTTATAAATACCACCACCATATCCACTTGAGTTTTGATTTATCGTGCTTGATTGAATAATAGTATTACCGAAATTGCTAATACCTCCACCCCTTGTTGATGCACTACCGCCGGACATGGAAACGTAAACATTTTGAGTGATTATGCTATTGCTAATATTAGCTAAAGCATTTTTATCAACAAGAATACCTCCTACTGCTGATTTCGTAATAGTTATTTTATCTAAGGAAAAATTGCTGTTAGCTAAGACATGAAAAATGCGATTACCCTTACCATATCCACTGCCTAAACCACTGCCATCAATAACAGCCTGACTTGTCCCTAAACTTTTAATCGTGACTTTACCACCTGGTAAAATATCCAAATCACCAGTTTTGGCTGTATTATCCCACAAATCCCCGAAAACCATGTTAGTGAGAAAATAGGTTTGTCCCCCTTGTAATTCAATAATATAGTCATTGGTAGTGTCTGCATTAGCAATTAAGATCGCATCCCGCAAAGATAATCCATTATCAGCATTGCCATCATTTTGATCGGCGGTCGTATTAACGGTTAAAATAGTTGGTGCAGATTTTTCTACAGGAACATCATTTCCTGTGATTGTAATATTGGCAAAGTCATTTTCAGTTGTAATTCTTGCTACTTCTTGCGTTGTTAAATCTACTTCACGAACTAATGCTGAGAAATATTCTCCCTCATCCCCAGCACTATCCACCTGATTAATTTGAGCATCCACATAATGCCCAATTTCTTCTAAAATTACATTAACTATCGCTGCTGACGAGGCCGTATTCAAAAAAGATGCTGATAGATAAATCTTATTCGT
>SFCA01000025.1:0-14932 GCA_007095475.1 Microcystis aeruginosa Ma_QC_C_20070703_M131
ATGTCTCCCCTACCAAGTCATGGCAATCGTGTTGATACATTAAGGGATTTAGTAAAAATTATCCTCCGTCGTCAAGGTAAAGACTGGCAATGTTTTGATCCGATTACCTTGAAAATGCCTGGAGAAGCGGGAGTAGAACCAGATACTTGTTTTTATATTGATAATAGACAGGCAATTTTAGGCAAAGAGAGAATTGATTTAACTGTTGATCCTCCTCCCGATTTAGCTATAGAAGTGGATTTTACTTCTCTGACTGATGTAGAGGCTTATCAATTGCTAAAAATCCCCGAATTGTGGGTTTATCGTCGGGAAGAATTAAAAATATATTTGTTAATAGAAGACAGTTATCAAGAAAGGGAAAATAGTCGTCTCTTTCCCGATATAAATATCAAGAAACTTTTTCCCTATTATGTAGAATTAGGCTGGAATCAAGGTTCTAGTCTTGCCTTACGTCAATTTGAAGCTTTAGAGAATTTTAGTTAAAACACTTTTTGTATAAGTAAGTGGTTCTAATTAAATCGTCTCCCGACTGATAGCTGGGTGAAAATGTGGTACGGACTGTGATTGAGAATACAAGACTATGACAAGGCTTTTGTCCTACAAATTTCTAAGTCAGCACATTTTTGTAGTATTGTAGTGCAATAGTAACTCTAGAAAAACAATGATAAAAGTGCCTTCAGTCTCTTCAGTTAGCAGTTACCAGATAGAAGTTAAAAATTGGCAATTTACTTGATGTTATGGCTTCCTTACGAAATATTCTCAGTTACTATCGCAATTATCAAAAAGCCGCCTTTTTGAGTATTGGTGCAGCGAGTGTCTTTGAAATTATTGATCTGATGGTTCCCTACGCTGTCGGACAGATTCTTAATGTTCTTTCTGATCAGCCTTTAGATGGATTCGTGCAGTCTTTGGTCGATCGCACCATGGTTTTAACTCCCTTTGCCTCAGAAAAGTGGGTTAGT
This sequence comes from Microcystis aeruginosa Ma_QC_C_20070703_M131, assembly GCA_007095475.1. GTDB lineage: Bacteria > Cyanobacteriota > Cyanobacteriia > Cyanobacteriales > Microcystaceae > Microcystis > Microcystis aeruginosa_I. The sequence goes on from SFCA01000025.1 coordinate 963, forward strand.
TTGGCAGTATTATTAGGCTTAATTTTCCTAACCACGGTAATTAAGGCACCAATTCAGCCTTGGCTGGGTGTATGGTTTCACTGGGAAATATCTTTAAGGGCGCGACGAGATCATCTCAAAAAAATTATTGCCAAAATTCTTACCTTACCCCTGTCTTTTTACGACGAAAATAATCCCGGACGCATCGCTAACCGGATTGCCAAAGGGATAGAAAACCACACTTGGACTTATCCCGAAGTGGCGGGAATGATGATCCCAAAATTGTTTAGAGTTTTCGGTATCTTTATTGTTATTTGGGTAATTCAATGGCAGATCGCCCTTGCTTTTGTTATTTCTTTTGTATTAATTGTAGCTTTTATTTTGAGAGATTTAAAAGATTTAATGCAAAAAGAAAGAATTCTTGATCGGCACATCGAAAATACCCAAAGTCGCAATTCTGAGATTATTACTAATATCAAAACTGTCAAAGCTTTTGCCACAGAAGGACAGGAATTATATCGTCAGAAACAGCGTTTAGAGAGAGAATTTACCTACGTTATCTATCGCATTCATAAGGGTTATGTGGACTTAATTACTTGGGAAAAAACCCTCGTCCAAGCTAGTTTATTTGGAGTATTTTTCTTTACTCTCCTAGCTACCGTCCAACAGAAAATCTCGATCGGGCATTTTATCACCACCTATACCCTCGCTAGTATGGCCTATGCGGAATTAGATCCCCTATCTCAAATGGCAGAAACTTTTGCTCGTCGCTATGCTTCTATGGCACGTCTGCACGAATTTATCAACTTGCCCAGTGGCACTGATGCGGGTAGTCTTTTAGCCGATCATACCCAACACAATCCCTATCGTTTTACGGGGAAAGTAGAATTAAGTAATCTTAGCTTTGGCTATAGTCCAGAAAGAACCATTCTTAAGGATATTAATCTGCTGATTGAACCCTATCAAACCGTGGCATTAGTGGGAAAATCTGGTTCGGGAAAATCCACTTTAGTTAAGTTACTTTTCCGCTACTTTGAACCGAATCAAGGGCAAATTCTGATGGATGGTGAGGATATTCGTCGCTTAGATGTGACTTGGTATCGGCGACGGTTAGCGATTGTCCATCAAGAAGTAGATGTTTTTAATGGTACGGTGTTAGAAAATCTCATCTACGGTAATCCTAATATTAGCTTTGAGAAGGTAGAAGAAGCCTGTAAAATTGCCCGTGTCGATGAATTTATTCAGGAATTACCTAATGGTTATTCCACTATTGTAGGGGAAAGGGGCGTGCGTCTTTCGGGGGGACAAAGACAGCGTTTAGGAATTGCTAGGGCATTAATTGTTGATCCAGATGTGTTAGTTTTTGATGAGGCCACTTCTAGCTTAGATTATGAGTCAGAAAGAGCCATTCAACTAGCCATGAAATCCATCTTAGGCACTCGCACCACGATTATTATCGCCCACCGTCTCAGTACCGTTCGAGAAGCTGATCAAATTGTCGTCTTAGATAGTGGTCGCATTGTCGAGATCGGTAGCCATGACCAATTATTAAATCAGCAGGGAATCTATCAACGTCTCCACTCTTTGCAAGAAAGTGGTGAACTGGTTTAGTTTTAAAATAGTCCCCGATCGACAGTCATCGATCGGGAACCGAGAAAATATGATCTAATGGAAGTTGCTCACCATGTCTAACGAAACCGTTACCTATTCCCTAGAAGTTGTTTTGACTAGGATTGAGGGGAAAATTGACACCCTCCAAAAAGATGTTAACCAAAAATTTGACAATCTCCAAAAAGATGTTAACCAAAAATTTGACAATCTCCAAAAAGATGTTGACCAAAAATTTGACAAAATCGACGAAAGGTTAAATAAGCTAGAGGTAGGACAGGCAAAGTTAACCGAAAAGGTTGAGGGCATCGATAATCGCCTAAAATCAGTGGAAGGAACCCAAAAAAATCAGGTTTGGACATTAATTATTCTTTTGGCAAGTGCGATCGCTACAGCTGGTTGGAAAGTATTTTTTTCAGGTAATCCCTAGAATTAATAAGCTGTTGACTATCTAAATTACTCGTTAAGATTGCAGGGGAGCGGGGAGCGGGGAGAAGCAGTTTGAGCATTTGTCCTAAAATTTCCCCTAGGCAGTTTAAATTCAGTACAGCTTAGTAGCAACCTCACCTTTAACCCTCTGCTAACCAGCGCACGGCATCCTTAGCGTGGTAGGTTAAGATAATATCGGCACCCGCCCGTTTAAAGCTGGTTAAAGTCTCTAAAGTCACCCGTTTTTCGTCAATCCAGCCATTTAATGCCGCCGCTTTAATCATTGAATATTCCCCCGACACATTGTAGGCAGCCACGGGTAAATTAGTCATTTCCTTGATTCTCCAGATAATATCCAGGTAAGACAGGGCAGGTTTCACCATTAACATATCTGCTCCCTCTAATACGTCCAATTCCACCTCTTTTAAGGCTTCCCGGGCATTACCCGGATCCATTTGGTAGGTTCTGCGATCGCCGAATTGGGGGGTAGAATCAGCCGCATCCCGAAACGGACCATAATAGGCAGAGGCATATTTAGCCGTATAGGAAAGAATCGGTGTATCACTATAACCCGCCTCATCCAATCCTTGACGAATTGCCTGCACAAAACCATCCATCATTCCCGACGGTGCAATGATATCCACTCCCGCTTTTACCTGGGAAACGGCGGTTTTTTGCAATAATCCCAGAGTGGGATCGTTTAACACCCTGCCGGTTAAATCTCCCGTTTGCAGATAACCACAATGACCATGGTTGGTGTATTCACACAAACAAGTATCAGCGACAATGAGTAGATCGGGAACTGCCTCTTTAATTGCTGTGGCCGCTTTTTGGACAATACCATGATCGTGCCATGCTCCCGTCGCCTCTGTGTCTTTACTTTCCGGCAGCCCGAATAAAATAATCGCTGGGATTCCTAAATCCCGCACTTCCTTGGCTTCGTCAACAATTTTATCGATTGATAATTGGTACACCCCCGGCATCGATTTGACTTCTCGGGCAATACCTTCCCCCGCCGTGGCGAAAAGGGGATAGATAAAGTCATTGGCTGTCAAGACGGTTTCACTCACCAGACGGCGCATTTGAGGGGTTTGACGCAGACGACGGGGGCGATGAATAGGAAACATAGTTTTTTGTGATTAAATCGGGAATCTTGTCTCGATTCTTTAGTTTAAATCTTTGCTGAGGATGAACACAAATCGATTCAGCCGGCAGCTGGCTGCCGGCAGCTATCCGCAATATTTAGTTATTTTCAGCTTAATCAAACTATTTAGGTCAAAAATGACCTGATGAGGCTTTATCGTCGTTTTGAGGGCGAAAAACCAGCAATTTGACTAAAATTTAATCTTTATAGCGATCACTTTTGCTGTCGCCACCACCGCATCTCTTTACAAAACTTTACCTCATCAGTGATCAGATGTGAGTTTTTAGTTCACTGATGGCTTTCTTGGATGGAGGCGCAAGCGTTCACCGATTACTGTTTGCTGTTCACTGTTCACTGTTCACTGACTCCCAAAACCTATCTCCATTTGCGAGAAGGATCGTTTATTCTGGGAAGTAAGAGCGATCGATTCAGGATTTTTGCTATGGCCAACTTAGGTGATTTAGTCAAAAAAGCAGTTTATTTGGGGGTAGGCATTGCTACCTATGCCGCCGAAAAAGCTGAAGTAAATTTACAAGAATTAAGAAATCAAGCCCAAAAATTAGCCGATGAGATGATTGCTCGCGGCGAAATGACGACGGAAGAAGCGCGCAAATACGTTGATGAGTTGGTGAAACAGGCACAACAGCAAACGGTAGCAGCTAACGAATCTAATATTCCCCATGAACCCCGACGGATAGAAATCATTGAAGATGAGGAGGACACCAAAGCAGCCGATCCAAAAGTAGATGAATTGCGGCAACAGGTGGAACGTCTTCAGGAGGAATTACGGAAACTACAACAGGATTAAAACCTAATTTTAGGGACAAATAATTAATTATTACCAGACAAGGGATGCAAGTATAAACATGGACGATTGGCAGAAAGATTTTTGGGAAGTTATCGAAACTGTGGCGCTGGGAATTGAAACTTTTTTCCAAGAAGTGACCCAAACTATCGAAGAAATCAATGAGGAAATTATCATCGATCTGGAACAGTTTATTCAAGAGGTTTTACCCCAGGAATTGGAAGAATTTTTTAACCTCGATGAATCCCTATTTTCGGAATTAGATGAACCCTCGGATTTTATCCTCACTCCCAAGGTTAACCCCGATCCTAACACCCATCCTGCTTGTATCGGTTGCCGTAATTATCACGGTTATATCTACGGAGGCAATCTTCTCGTCTGCGGTTTCCATCCCTACGGTTGGGATGGTGATAGTTGTCCCGATTGGCAAGCAGAGGATTAATTATTTTTGTATAAAATAAGGTAGGGATAAGAACCCTACCTTATTTTATTTCAAAGCAATTACCTGTCATTTTTAGTTAAGAATTACCCTTGGGAGCATGGTAAGGTTCAGCATCAAAAGGCTGCGTCCCCACATCGGGGTATTCATCATTGTTGGGACTAAAAATGCTAGCAAAAACTTCTGTTAGGTACTGGACAAAATTGTGTAACGTATCCTTGATATTCATTGCTTTTCTCTCCGACTCTCGACAACAATCTCTGTTCAACTTCGGATAAGGTTGATTCACCCCTCCATCCCCATTATCTGGACAGAATCTCATCAATTGTTGACTTTTGAGATAATTCTTGAATAATCTTCATAAGACTTTATATTTTTTCTTGTTGATCTAAACTTTTATAAAAATTCTTGTCTTTTTGTAAAGGAAAGATTATTCAATTAAATCGCTGAACAAATATTTGATTGTTGTCCAGAAAGGATTGTATCTTTGTTGATCATCTAAGCATAAATATCCATTGACAAAAACTTTTAATTGAGCATTATCTATCTCCTCATCAAAAAAAGGTTCGATGGCTTTCTGACGAAAGTCGTTGATTTTATTGAGGTTTAATCCCAACTTTTCGATAGTATTAATTGCTTTTTGATCATCTTCTTGTACGGGTTTAATTGTGCCATCATAGTTAAAGGCAAAGTGAGACTCACAATCGGGATTAAGTGGAGAGATTAAGAGATTTTCATCAAACCAGTTATCTTTTAGATTACCACAGTGCCGAGGTTCACCAGACTCAAGATTTGCCTGACAGGAAAATAGCAAATTGGCATAATCTAAGGGATCAACAGTGGGATCACTTTGAGGTTTAAAATGTTCTATATGGCATTTACCATCAATCAATCGATTTTCACAATAACAACATATTTCCCCCTGTTCTGTCATCAACGCTTTAATTAGTATTTCTTTTGGGTTTCCCGCTAAATTTCTAAAGACGGGCTGCCAATCTGAGTTAGCTTGCTCTTTCCAATTCTTAAACTCCGGTGGTTCTTGTCTTTTTCTAATATACTTCATTTTCCGATAATTTCCTTGCGTCGAATAATAACTTCAGCTTTAATTAATTCTGGATCATTTTGAATTTTAGCTCTGAGATCATTGATATTATTTTTAGCTGCCTCTAATTGATTTTGAGAGATTTGTTCATAGATATCTTTCAAAGCTTCAGCGATTTCCTTGGGACGAGTTGTCTCTAATCCCATCAAATCTTCTAAAATTCGATCAACATTTTTGCCGTAGGACTCCTGCACGGGATGAACTTTTATTCCCATTTCTGTTTGTTCCATGAAGTGTAAACTTTCTGGTTGAACATGAGTGATAATATTAGGAGAATGGGTGGAAATAAAAAATTGACAGTTAGGAAAAACTTCTAGTAATTTAGGTACTACAAATCTTTGCCATTGAGGATGTAAATGTAAATCAATTTCGTCAATGATAATAACGCCATTACCCGTTAAGGGATCAGGATTTTGAGGATTAGCAATCGCCATTCTTCGAGCTAAATCTCCAAGCATAGCAATCAGACATTTTTCTCCATCAGAAAGTTGATTAACAGTAACTATTTCATTCTTTTTTGTTACTTCCATTCTCAAGGGATTACGACGGACACTAAGATTAGTAAAATCGGGTAGAAAACGTTCGATCGTTTTCCGAACCGCTTCCAATTGGGGATCGGGAAAACAAAAACCTTCTGGTTTAATTGGATCATACTGATATTTTCTATTTTCATTTTCTAAATCTTCACGTTCGCGAAACCATTCAAAAAAAGTGCGAAAATCTGATCCACTGGTTAAAGCATTTTCGTAGGCACTTAGAGAATCAAATTGATGTTTTGTTTTAATTTTTAATGGTATATCCAGCACTGCTCGATTAACAGAATAATAAACAAATAAAGGTAAGTTAATTTCTCCTTGATGTTCAGTAATTTGTCGTTGTATTTGTTGAGTGTATTCATTTAATTGGCTAAAATTACTCCGTTCTCCAGCGTGGATATATCCAGTCCTAGTTTTTACTATTTTCCAAGTAATCTCTTGACTATCTTCCGTCACCCCAGTGATTTCAATTATAGCCGTCCCCTGACCATTATTAATCTCGGTTTTGCTAATCTGTTGTCCACTGGCATTAGTATTTTTTAGGCGATTAACTAACCATGAAAGCATAATAGCCAAACTGTCTAAAATGGTGGATTTTCCCGCACCATTAACTCCTATGAATACGTTGAGTTGCCGATGAAAGTCGATGTTTAAACTAACTACACCTCGATAATTATCAAGCTTTATAGACTTAATTCTCATGGTTTTTTGTATCGGCAAGATTTGCTTATATTTGAGATAATTGTTAGAGAATGACTCTCGAATAATTGCCAGTAAAACTTAGATAGGGTTAAGAGACAGTAGGACAAGGAATAGAAAAAAATATCGACCAAAGAAATAATATCTAGTTTTGGCACAGAACCGGATATTCATAATGATTATTTATAATTTACCCTCGACTAACTCAAAAAAACCCCGGCTGACTTTCCCGATCGCTGCCCTCTGTGAGACAATCGATCGAGTGTTATCCTAAACTCCGCCAATTTTCATGTCCGACGACGCTACTATTCGCACTGCTGTACAACGTCTCTACAATACCTATCCTTTCCCCCCCGAACCGCTCCTAGACGAACCCCCTCCGGGTTACAATTGGCGCTGGAATTGGATTGCTGCCTATAACTTTTGTTGTCATCGTAAACCCGAACGAGAGGAGATCCGCATTCTCGATGCGGGTTGTGGTACTGGTGCGGGAACCGAATATCTGCTCGCTCTCAACCCTTTTGCTAATATAGTCGCGATAGATATCAGCGAAAAAGCGCTAGAAATTGCCAAAGAACGCTGTAATCGTTCGGGAGTCGCACTAAAACACCGAGGTTCTCTGGCTTTTCACCATTTACCCCTTGAATCGGTCACTAATCTCCCCGGAGAATTTGATTTAATTAACTGCGTCGGGGTGCTGCACCATCTCCCGGACCCGATTAAAGGTATTCAATCCCTCGCGCAAAAACTGGCCCCCGGTGGTCTGCTGCATATTTTCGTCTATGCACAATTGGGACGCTGGGAAATCCAGTTAATGCAATCTGCGATCGCACTTTTGCAGGGAGACCGACGCGGGGATTATAAAGATGGGGTCGCTGTCGGCCGAGAGATTTTTGCCTCTCTACCAGAAAATAATCGCATTTTGAAACGGGAAAAAGAGCGTTGGTCAATGGAAAATCATCGCGATGAATCCTTCGCTGATATGTACGTTCACCCCCGGGAAGTGGACTATAATATCGATACCCTCTTTCAACTGATTGATGGGTCAGGATTAGCCTTTATTGGCTTTTCTAACCCTTCCTACTGGCAATTAGAGCGTTTATTGGGTAAATCCCCCGAATTGATGGCTAGAGCGCAAAATTTAGGGGAAAGGGAACGTTATCGCTTGACGGAATTATTAGACCCGGAAATCACCCACTATGAATTTTTCCTCGCTAAACCACCGATTTTGACTGCCGATTGGTCCGGGGATCAAGTCCTAGAGAATGCAGTGGCCGAAGTTCATCCCTGTCTTTACGGCTGGCCTAGTGCAAGTGTTCTAGATTACGATTATCGGCCGGTTAATCTCTCGGAGAGAGAATTTGCTTTTTTACAAGCTTGTGATGGTCGTTCAACCGTGGGAGAAATCGACGCTCAAGTTGCTTTAGGATTAACTGCTGTGCGTTCTTTACAACAGCGCCAACTACTGATTTTAAGTTAGAGAAAATTCTGGGACGTTAGAGATAGCGTCCCTTGGCAATGGGTAACGTTTAAACTAACTTGGCAAAATTTTGCCAAAACTTCTTTTTTCTTAACAATTATCCCCTTCCTGTCCCCATAGTTTCAGCCCCAGAATTAACCGGGGCTGAATTATAATAGTTTAAGAAAGTGGACAAGGCTGCTAAATTTCTGATCAGTCCGATTTTTGCCCATCGGCAAACGGGAGGGTTTAATCATTATCCCAAGATTCCGAGGCGATTAAGTCACCAATTTGATCCCTGAGAAGGTAGTCACATCGTTCTAGTTCACATTCAACACAAACCCACTCCCGGGGGGGAATGAACTGACAGAGGGTGTAGATCGGTTGGTGTCTGCTCACTACCCCCTGTTCTACCATCTGACGGACTTCGTCCTTAATCATCCTGATAGAGTAAGCGGTGGGAGCGGTGGAGAAAGTTATGGCACTCATGGGAGATTTCCTGCAAGATCTACAAAAGAAGTCTTATCACTAACTATAGTCTAACCGATGGGGAGACAAAAGAGATTTTTTGCTGTATCGAGGATGACAATTTTTTATATATAGCGAAACCCTCTCTCCTCGCCTGTTTAGGCTTAGGTTAAGAAAAGTTAAATTGATCGGCTAAAAGTTGTCGAGTCCCCTTATGCCGAATCAGTGATCAGTCATCGGTGATCAGTTATCAGTTAAGCTGTTGACTATCTAGAGTTGGCTGAATAAATGTGAAATGTATGCAAGGTAAGGGTTTTGGGGATTTTCTTGCGAAACAGGTGCAAGATTTTGAGAGAATCGTGGTTCAAAACCTTGCATCTTCATCGGCCCGCGTCCTGTAGGGGCGAAGCATTCGGGCAATAACCTATCGGTGAAACCGGAGATTTTCTATCCGAATGCTTCGCCCGTACTTTTTGCCGCAAACCCTATCTAAATTACTGGTTAGGACTGCACCGGAGTGCCGGAGTTGGCAGCAGGGAGGATAAGTGAGATCGCTTGTACTTAATTTTTTCCTACGCAGTTTAAATTCAGTACAGCTGATCACTGAAAAAAGCTTCCCGCTTAAACTAATAAATGGGGAATAAAAATAAAAGCCGCTACGAGTAAAGCGGCGATCGAGGCGATTAAAACGGCACCAGCGGCACAGTCTTTCGCTATTTTGGCTAAATCATGGTAGGATTGCCCCACCGTCAGATCTACCACTGATTCTAGGGCGGTGTTGATTAATTCTAAGACCATCACCAGAGCGCAGGTAAGGGAGACAATCGCCATTTCCAGGGCATTAACCCGCAAAAATAAGCCCCAACTAATCGCTACTAGGGTGATCAGGGTGTGAATGCGAAAATTTCTTTGACTGACAAAAGCATAACGGACTCCTGCCCAAGCGTAGCGAAAACTGACTAATAGATTCGAGGCGACTTGCCAAGCGTATTCTCTTTGACTGGGATTGTTGCCCTCATCCACCTGTCCCGATCGAGGGATAAAATTATTGTTGAGATAGGGATTAGGTATGCTGGCAGATTGGTTGGCTTGATGATAATTTGTCTTCATATTCCTCAATAATGCTTGACAAAAATAACTAACTATGTATCGGCATTTCGACGGTTTTTAACAAAGTTTCCTGTAAAGATAGCATTTCTAAGAGACTTGTTTCATCGGGATGATCCCAACCCAAAAGATGTAAACAAGCGTGGGCAGTTAACCAGGCCAATTCTCGCGGCAAAGGATGATTTTGTGTTAAAGCCTGTTGTTGTGCTGTCTCGACAGAGATGATAATATCCCCCAAATATAAAGGTTCTGTCTCTAAAATGCCCTCATCGACTGGTAAATCCACTTCGAGAGCGGCAAAAGCGAGAACATCCGTCGGTTGATCTTTGTGGCGATATTGGCAATTATAGGTCTGAATTTCTCGATCGTCTGTTAAGCGCAAACTTAGTTCATAACCGGTGGCAACGGGGAGATAATCCGATAGATAGCCTAACCATGTCTCCAACCAATAGTGCCAAGTTTCCCCATCCACAGGACTATTTCCGGGAGCAAAATAATTATCCTGTAGGCATAAATCCACCCCTAGGGGCAAAGTCTCACTCACCAGATTTCATCCTAGGGACGCGTCAGATAGGAAATACCGACAAAAAAGGCTAATAGGGCCGCCGTAGTCAAAAAAAAGTGTTTTAAAGAGATGCCTTTTTTCTTGACCATATTCCGCATCGCCAGCTTGACGTAACTGGGTTGCGCTTCGGTGGCGGTTTCTACTGCGGGGTCGGTGGCACTAACAGGTTCAGTCATCAGTAATTCCCCAGACAAAGATTGATCGCTATAAGTGTAACAGATTATTAAAAAAGTGCCAAAAAAATTCAATTATGGGAAAAAATTTTCCCCTTCCAGGATAGTAAAAACCGCTCAAACTGTTTAAACCAGAGGTTTCTAAGCAGTTGCGCCTTTAAACAGGCCCCTAGGTGAGGAGTCGGTCGTCAGTATTCAAAAGGCAAAAGGCCGCGTTGTTCTCCCCAATTCCCCACACCCCACACCCCACTTCCCCAATTCCCCACACCCCAATTCCCCACACCCCACTTTCTTATCAGCTTTAGTAATGATTGTCATTGGTTTTTTCAATCGAATAAATAAAAACGCCCCCGAAAAGGAAGCGTTTTTTAACTTATCATGAGGACTTAGCAAAATGTGTGCAGAGTTAGAATGCGGATGTTGGATGGGGATCCAGCATCTGTTTATTTTTAACCATCGATCGCCGGCAATGTCAAGGCCATGGGGATAGCATCACCGGAAGCTAAATCGAGGGGGAAGTTATGAGCGTTGCGTTCGTGCATTACTTCAAAACCAATGTTAGCGCGGTTGATCACATCCGCCCAAGTTGCGGTCTCGCGTAGCGAGCGGGTTGCGACCGCACGTCCCTGGGAATCAATAATCGACTGGTTAAAGTTGAAACCGTTGAGGTTAAAAGCCATGGTTGAGATACCCCTAGCGGTGAACCAGATCCCCACCACCGGCCAAGCTCCCAGGAAGAAGTGTAGGCTGCGGCTATTGTTAAAGGAAGCGTACTGGAAGATTAAGCGTCCAAAGTAACCGTGAGCGGCGACAATATTGTAGGTTTCTTCTTCTTGACCGAATTTGTAACCGTAGTTTTCTGGTTCCGATTCGGAAGTTTCCCGGACGAGGGAGGAAGTCACCAAGGAACCGTGCATAGCGGAGAAGAGAGAACCACCGAAGACACCCGCAACACCCAACATATGGAAGGGGTGCATCAGGATATTATGTTCTGCTTGGAACACGATCATAAAGTTGAAGGTTCCAGAGATTCCCAACGGCATCCCATCGGAGAAAGAACCCTGGCCGATCGGATAGATTAGAAAAACAGCAGTGGCAGCCGATACAGGGGCCGAATAAGCAACACAGATCCAGGGACGCATTCCTAAACGGTAGCTCAGTTCCCACTGACGACCCATCCAGCAGAAAATCCCGATGAGGAAGTGGAAAACCACTAATTGGTAGGGACCGCCGTTATACAGCCATTCGTCTAAACTGGCCGCTTCCCAGATGGGATAGAAGTGCAAACCGATAGCATTGGAGGAAGGGACTACGGCACCAGAAATGATGTTATTACCGTAGAGTAAGGAGCCAGAAACCGGCTCGCGAATACCGTCGATATCCACGGGAGGAGCGGCAATAAAGGCGATAATATAAGTAGTCGTGCAAAATTAATTTCCTAGTGAAGATAGGCAAGAGGCAAGAGGCAAGAGGCAAGAGGTGGTTAGATATGTGTAATTAATTTTGCTTAGGTACTTAGCAGATGGTAGCGGTTAAGATCGTCGGGATCAGGATGACACCGAACCAACCTATATAGAGACGGTTATTAGTGCTGGTGATCCACTGACAAAACCGCTCCCAAGCGGAGAGATTGTCTTGAGTTCCGATGGTGGTGGACATAAAATAACTCAGCCATTTAATTGGGTATATATGTAGCAAAGATTACTTTGCATTATATGTTCAAGTATATTTACAGCCACACAGCCACCGCGATTGTGTCCCTTTTTTGGGTTTATTTATTTCAAAATTTATCTCTTTATTTGTATATTTTTAAACTTGTATAAAATTGATTTAAGTTTTGTAAAAAGTAGTTGACAAAATTCGATCGAGATCAAGAATCACCCTATCCTTAAGGTTGACAAAATATGGTAAGGTGGACTGAGTAATCAAACTTATCACTAAAATCAGTGACAAGTGCCAAATTCACCAGAGAAGGCTAAATATAACTATGTCCAAACGGTTTAAATTCGACTCCTCCGAGATGATTTATCTCACCGATAAACTGATGAATGTGGCCAGCAATCGTTACTCGATCGTCGTGCAAGTCGCTAGACGGGCCAAACGCGTCCGCTACGATAGCGTAGAAAATATCGATGACCCGATGATTAAACCCGTCCAACGGGCCCTGATGGAAATGACCGACGAATTAACCGAACCAGAATTATTACGCGATTAATCCCCTAAAATTGCCGGGGAACCCCACCCTTACATTTCATCGGGGTTGATACCCAGTGATCTTAGTCTTTCCCCTAGTCGTTGGGCTTTTTGTTCCGCTAAACGTTCTTGCTGGGCGATCAAACGTTCTTACTGGGCGATCGCCGCAGCTGCCCTCGCCCTTTCCTCGGCGGTTAAATGGCGATTTCCCGATGCTGGGAAGAAGGCGATAGCGATTGTTTTGACTAGGGAAATTACCAAGTATTCGGTTGAAAGTCGGCATCATTAATAATAGCCACCGTATCCCCGTCGGGTTTAATCACAAATAGACCTTTTTTATAAGCGTATCGATCGATACCCTCGTTGATTTCCATTCCCGCCACCGCACCGTAAGCTCGATAGTTTTGATAATGGGGAAAAGCGATTTTAAAACGAGTCAATTTTTCGATAAATTCATCCACATCATCTTGAGATAATCGAGATTTACATTCCACCATCACGAGATCGGTATCATCCACCGCTAGAATATCAATTTCCATGGCGATACCCTGACGTTTGACTCTGGCGCGGGGATAAACTTCTTTAATATTGATGCCTTTTTCCTGAAAAAGCCGTAAAACCGCCGGTTCTACCAATTCTTCCACAAATCGACCCCAGCGAGTGGTGAGACTATCTACCGCTTTGCTGGTTCTTTCTACGGTGCGTTTCAGTTCTGCCATGGAGCGATCGCTTTCTAGTTTAGATTCGGCCAGGAGGTTCTCTATTTCGACTCTATGGCGATCATATTCCGCCTTGGATTCGGCAGCCCGGCGATCATATTCCTCGGCGGAAGCGCGGAATAGCTGGTAAATATCCTCAAGAGTTACCAGTTCACTCATAGGGTCGTGTTCTAGATCTGTGGAATAAGTAGTCGTGCAAAATTAATTTCCTAGTCGAGACGGGGGACGGGAGACGGGAGACGGGAGACGGGATACAGCTATTAGGGATCGGATTTGAGTTTTCAGTTCACTGTTTACTCACAGCAGAAGTCTGACGGAGTAGTGGCTTAGATGTGTAATTAATTGTGCTTAGATACTTAGTATATAATTAATAGAACTCTTGCAAATTAATTATATGTTATAATGATGGGCTAACTAATTTTCCCAAAAAAATTAGTTAACCAGTACATTTGTCCTGAATGAAAACTTGAAGTTTAACTTTTAACTCAAAACTCTTTAGAGCTGCTTTAATTTGGTTATCAAAACCTCTTTATTTAAGCGGCACA
>SFCA01000250.1:0-11794 GCA_007095475.1 Microcystis aeruginosa Ma_QC_C_20070703_M131
CGAAACGAATAGGCTTTTTCCATGTCTCACATTCTAGCATATATCGTGTAAATGCGCTAAGATTTAACAGCAAAGCCGCCGTAAAACGGCGGGGTTTCAGACCCAAAATTTCCGATGACCACTCTCCCCCCTGTTAATGCCGCTAGTGACATAGAAAATCGTAAAGCCGAACATTTGCGAGTGTGTCTGGAAGAAGACGTAGAATTTAGGGAAATTAGCAGCGGATTAGAGAAATATCGCTTTAATCACTGCTGTTTGCCAGAACTAGACCGCAGTGATCTTAATATCGGTACTAGCTTTTTAGGCAAAAGCCTCGGCGCCCCTCTATTGATTTCTTCGATGACAGGAGGAACTACCTTAGCCCATCTAGTCAATACTCGACTGGCAACCGTCGCCCAACGTTACCGTTTAGCCATGGGGGTTGGGTCCCAACGCATCGCCCTCGAACAACCAGAATTAGCCGCCACTTTTTCCGTTCGCCATCTCGCCCCCGATATCCTGCTTTTGGCTAATTTAGGGGCAGTGCAGTTAAATTATGGCTGTGGTGTGGAAGAATGCCTGAAATTAGTCGATTTATTGGAGGCTGATGCCCTGATTCTTCATCTTAATCCCCTGCAAGAATGGGTACAATCGGGGGGCGATAAAAATTTTCGAGGACTCCTTGACAAAATCGCCCTTGTCTGCTCTAAATTGCCCGTTCCTGTGGTGGCGAAGGAAGTGGGTAACGGGATTTCCGGGGCAATGGCTCAAAAGTTAATAGAGGCGGGGGTGGCAGCGATTGACGTGGCGGGGGCTGGCGGCACTTCTTGGGCAAAGGTGGAAAGTCAAAGGGCAAAAGACAAAAAACAGCGTCATTTAGGTCAAGTTTTTGCCGATTGGGGTTTACCCACCGCCGATTGTATTACCTCCATCCGGGCGATTAATTCTACTATTCCTCTCATCGCTTCCGGGGGGTTGAAAAATGGGGTCGATATTGGCAAAGCTATCGCTTTAGGGGCGGATTTAGGCGGTTTAGCCCGGCCTTTTCTCACCGCAGCCGTGGCATCGGAGGCGGCGGTAGATGAGTTGGTGACTTTTTTGATTGCTGAATTAGAAATTGCTTTATTCTGTACGGGTAATGCTAATTTATCGGCCTTAAAAAATTCCGGCGCTTTACAACTTTGCTAATCTTTTTGAATCTCTCCTACTTGCGGTGATGATAAAAAGTTATCTAGCGGTGATTAGAGTTAATCTTTATATCCCTAGTTCAGAATCTAGCAAATCTAGTTCCTCTGGCTATAATTATACTACAAATTATGATTTTTATCTTGAGGATAGTTATCAATATTTTTTTCAAAGACAATTGACAATTGACTTGACAAGAGCAGGTAATTATGGTATTCTAAGGGCGTTGTTAAAAATATTACCGATAAAAGCAAATTTATGAAGTCATATCAGCACTTTCTGATAACTTGTTTTAATTTAGACTTTAAAATTAGACCAAGAGAGCAGATACTTGACGAAAAATACTTATCGAAAAGGTTAAAATTATTCACCGATATTTGTTATCCTTCTGTCAAAACCCAGACAAATCAAAATTTTCAATGGCTAGTTTTTTTCGATAGTGAAACCCCTGAAACTGTGAAGAAAGAAATTTTTCAACTGGCTTCGTGGGAAAAAATGTTACCAGTTTTTGTTGATACTGTTGATGTTTCTCGGAATATCTGGGGAGATATCGTCAGGAATTACTTGCAAGAAGATACTGAATTTGTAATCACTACCAACTTAGATAATGATGATGCCATCAGTAGAGATTATATCGATTTGATTCAAGACAGTTATCGAGAACAAGAATTTGAGTTTATTAACTTCCCTTTTGGTTATATATTAAATGATCAAGGTCTATTTTTAAGAGAATTTTTATCTAGTCCTTTTCTTTCTCTAATAGAAAGTAAACATGGAGTAGTCACCTGTAAGATTATCGGACATGAAAGACTTTACGAAATGTCACAAAAAGGAGTTTCCGTTCGTCACCGAGTAGCCCATCCTACTTGGTTGCAAATAGTGCACGATAGTAATGTTAGCAACTATCGAGATGTTAATTCTGTCATCCAATCTCCATCGAAAATTAGCCAATATTTTGAAATCGGTCAATTGTCTAGCAATTATGTTCATGAATCCTATAAATACAAAGATTATATGCTAAGATTCTTGAGACATATTTTCAAAAATAAAAAATTATCTTTGACTCGAAGGATACGAATGATCGCTACTTTAATTAACCCCAATATTCCTCTGCTATATTTTCAGTATATATCGGCGCAAAAGTATGCTTCCTATCCTAAAGTTACTCCTCAACAAGCCAGAGATTTATGTCGAAACTCATGACAGGATTTACTGTCATTTTTGTAATATACTGGTCAATTACAGCGTTTCTCATAAAGAGGAAGTGTAACCTAATTTGATATCGACGACGGGCTTCTAAGGAAAAATTCGTACCTCACTATTAAGATAACTGCTATAATTTTGTCCGACTAATTACTGATAATTTTTTGAAAATCCCTTTGAATAATATCGAAATTTTTGTCCGTTAAAAGCGGCAGATGAACGAATAAAGCCCTCGGATGATGTTTTAAGACTTGAAAATATAATTCTTCGCAGACAAACTGACCGGCATTATCGCTGATGTAGGTATAGGCAAGCTCTTTGACCAAATCCTGAAGAGGAATTGGTGTAAATAACTTTTTTGTGCTACTCCTAGCCTGAGATTCTAAACTTAAACGATAACGACTTTCTGCCATGCCACAACAAATAACTAAATCGGGGTTTTTGTCTTGAATAGCTTTGATAACTCGTTCACTAGCTCGATGGGTATTAACGGGAAGTTGACGCAAAAATAAAAGCTTTTTTGGATAATTATCTTGAATGGATACTAACAAATCATCGGAGGAATTACTCCGGTGATGACATAACCAAGGCGCAAAAGAAGTTAAGAGAATTGTCAAGTTATTTCCTGATAGTTAATTGGGATGATGGAGAAAAAAAGCGATCGAAGGGACAAAAATTGCTACACTAACTGACGTGACCTCAATTCAAGACGAGATTGATATCCTATGCAACGCCGTAAATTTTTGCTTATTAGTGGCAGTTTAGGCGGTTTTAGCTTGGCAGCTTGCGCTCATCAGATTTTACAGCCCGTTACTTCCAAAAATCCCCCTGAGTCTCCCGTTAAACAAGCACAAAAAGCGAAAAAAGTCAAGATAATCGTGATTAGTGACCTTAATAGTCAATACGGTTCCACTACTTACGATCCCGAAATCGCTCGAGCTATCCCTTTAATTATCAATCATAAACCCGATCTGGTTCTCTGTGGTGGGGACATGGTGGCAGGACAAAAAAGCAGCTTGACAGAGGCAGCAATTAACGCCATGTGGTCAGCCTTTGATCGCCATATCGCTGCGCCCCTGCGAGCTGCTAAAATACCTTTTGCTTTTACCATCGGTAATCATGACGCTTCTGGAGCTTTATCCGCAGGAAAATTTATCTATGCTAAAGAGAGAAAATTAGCCCAAGATTATTGGCAAAATCCCCAACATGAGACAAGTTTAAATTTTATCGATAAAACCGGCTTTCCTTTTTATTATACTTTCACTCAAAATGGTATATTCTATCTAGTTTGGGATGCCTCCACTCATTTAATCTCTGGGGAACAACTAAATTGGGCAGCAAAAAACTTGAGTAGTAGCGACGCTAAAAATGCTAAAATGCGGCTAGTAATCGGTCATCTACCCCTCTACGGTATTGCCGTGGGCAGAAATCGACCGGGGGATTATTTAGCCGATGCCGAGAAATTAAGAGCGTTTTTAGAGGGCCATCAGGTGCATACTTATATTAGTGGCCACGCTCACGCTTACTATCCGGGTAAACGGGGGCAATTACAATTATTACACGCGGGAGCTTTAGGCAGTGGACCGCGACGGTTATTGAACAGTGAACAAGCGCCCAGAAAAACCCTAACAATTGTCGATATTAATCCCCATCAACAGGAAACAGTTTACACCACCTACGACATGAAAACCCAAGAGGCGATCAATATTACCAGTTTACCTCCTTTGATTATGGCTCCCAACGGGCAGGTTTTACGTCGAGATATTCCATCGGTTAACTAGAAAGGAATTCCCCTAATGGCCACTGTCATCAGCACCGTTAATATGAAAGGAGGAGTAGGAAAAACTACCCTTACCGTCAACCTTGCCACCTGTTTAGCTAAATTTCAGCAAAAACGAGTCCTTGTCCTCGATTTAGACGCTCAAATCAGTGCGACTCTTAGCTTAATGTCTCCCCACGAATTCGCTCAACTGCGTCGCAAAAAACGCACTTTAAGCTATTTATTAGAAGCAATTATCAAACCCAATCCCTACAATAAATTAACTATTGATGATATTATTGTCCCTTCAGTCTGTGAAATACAAGGCTTAGATTTACTGCCAGGAGACATCGAACTTTATGATGAATATGTCGTCTCAGAAACCCTGCACCATCAAGCAATTTTACAGGAAGATTTAGGCTTTGATCATGCTTGGAATAACCTGGAAAGAATCTTAATTCAAAAAATCATTGATCCCATTCAAGACCGTTACGATTATATTATCCTAGATTGCGCTCCAGGCTATAATCTTTTAACTCGTAGTGGTCTATGTAGCAGTCATTTTTATTTACTACCTGCCCGTCCCGAACCTTTATCAATTGTCGGCATTCAGCTATTAGAAAGAAGAATAGTTAAACTGAAAGCTAGTCATCAAGAAACCGAACCGATTAACCCCGGTTTACTCGGTATAGTTTTTATTCTTTCCGGTGGTGGTTTACTCAGTCGCTACTATAATCAAGTCATGCGCCGGGTACAACAGGATTTTCAAGCCCATCAAATCTTTGCTAATGCGATTCCTATGGATGTTAATGTAGCTAAAGCTGTGGATATGTTCGTGCCTGCGGTGGCAGCCATGCCCTCTTCTAGCGGTTCCAAAGCTTTTATGAAACTCACAGAAGAATTCTTGACGAAAACCAAAAAATAGGAGATAATTACTATGGTTATTGAGTGGTTAGAATTTCAAGTTAAACCCGAAGCTAGGGAAAAATTTATCCAAAAAGATCAAGAAATTTGGACAAAGTTTTTAGCAAAACAACCTGGTTTTTTAGGTAAGGAGCTTTGGATTAATCCCGCCATCGAGGAAGAATTAATTATCGTTGTCCATTGGCAAACACAAGAACAGTGGAAAGCTATCTCCAAAAATTTACTTGATGACACCGAAGCCAAATTTTCCCTAGCCATGGGAAAAGATAATTATCAACTGCTCAAAGTCAAGGAATTTCAGGTCAGAAAATTTCGAGAAAATTTTCAGAACAATTTAGGCTCTCTGGGGACCTGAACAAAAATCAATTCATCTTTTTGTCCCTGGTCAACCTAGCCAAACTTGTCCTGAGGGGCTAAAGTGTGCTATAAGCAGTCAGAGTCTTTATTCTTTCTGATTAGGTAAATTACTGATGACTGAAGCTAAACGCGCCCTAATTACCGGCATCACCGGCCAAGATGGTTCCTATCTGAGCGAATTATTATTAGAAAAAGGTTATCAAGTCCACGGTATCATCCGTCGTACCTCCACCTTTAACACCGATCGCATCGATCATATCTACACTGACCCCCACCAGCCCGATACTAAATTATTTCTTCATTATGGCGACCTCACTGACGGCACGACCCTGCGGCGTATCCTCGAACAAGTGCAACCAGTAGAAGTGTATAATTTAGGGGCCCAATCCCATGTGCGAGTTAGTTTTGATGCCCCAGAATACACCGTCGATGCTGTGGGGGTGGGGGTCTTAAGATTACTAGAAGCAATTCGGGATTACCAAAAAAGAACCGGCATCGAAGTCCGTTTCTATCAAGCAGGTTCCTCGGAAATGTTCGGGAAAGTCATGGAAGTTCCCCAAAAAGAAACCACGCCATTTTATCCCCGCAGTCCCTACGCTTGCGCGAAAGTTTACGGTCACTGGCAAACGGTCAACTATCGGGAATCCTACGACTTATTTGCCTGTAACGGCATTTTATTTAACCATGAATCCCCCCGTCGTGGAGAAACTTTTGTCACGCGCAAAATTACCCGCGCTTTGGCCCGAATTATTGCCGGACAACAGAAAAAACTTTATTTAGGAAATCTCGATTCTAAACGGGATTGGGGTTATGCTAAGGATTATGTGCGGGCGATGTGGTTAATGTTACAACAGCAAGAACCAGATGATTATGTAGTGGCGACAAATGAAACCTATTCTATCCGGGAGTTTCTCGATATTTCTTTCCAATACGTTAATTTAAATTGGCAGGATTATGTGGAGTTTGATCAACGTTATTTGCGTCCAGCGGAAGTGGATTTATTGATAGGAGATTCCAGAAAAGCCAGAGAGAAATTAGGTTGGCAGCCGTCGGTAACGTTCGAGGGACTGGTAAAATTAATGGTAGATGCGGATTTAGCGGCTTTGGGGATTAATCTTAATAACGGTGGTGATAGCGGACAGTTATTAAAAGATTTGGCTTATCTTCGCAATCGTTCAATGACAACTGTGGATTAAAGAGGTAAAAATATGCTGAATTTAAGCGAACAAAGAATCGTTGTCACTGGGGGGGCCGGATTTTTAGGTCGGCAAGTAGTTAATCAATTAATTGCAGCGGGGGCAAATCCCGAAAAAATTACAATTCCTCGGTCTAAAGATTGTGATTTAAGAGTTTGGGAAAACTGTCAACGTTTAGCCAACGAAGAAGATTTAATTATCCA
Source organism: Microcystis aeruginosa Ma_QC_C_20070703_M131 (assembly GCA_007095475.1). GTDB lineage: Bacteria > Cyanobacteriota > Cyanobacteriia > Cyanobacteriales > Microcystaceae > Microcystis > Microcystis aeruginosa_I. The sequence goes on from SFCA01000250.1 coordinate 6,807, forward strand.
TTTGGCTGCCCATGTGGGAGGTATCGGTCTTAATCGGGAAAAACCCGCCGAATTATTCTATGATAATTTGATGATGGGAACCCAATTAATTCACGCTGCCTATCTAGCAGGAGTGCAAAAATTTGTCTGTGTGGGGACAATTTGTGCCTATCCAAAATTTACTCCAGTACCTTTCCGTGAAGACGATTTATGGTCAGGATATCCCGAAGAAACCAATGCGCCTTATGGTATCGCTAAAAAGGCTTTATTGGTACAATTAGAGTCCTATCGTTTGCAGTATGGTTTCAACGGAATTTATCTTTTACCGGTAAATTTATACGGGCCAGAGGATAATTTTGATCCGGGTAGTTCCCATGTAATTCCTGCTTTAATTCGCAAGGTTTATGAGGCACAACAACAGGGGGATAAACAACTTCCTGTCTGGGGAGATGGTAGTCCAACCCGGGAGTTTCTCTACTCCACCGATGCAGCGCGAGGCATTGTCATGGCCAGTCAGTTCTATGATGAATCAGACCCGGTTAATCTTGGTACAAATTATGAGATTTCTATCAAAGATTTAGTCGAATTAATCTGTGATTTAATGGATTTTGATGGCGAAATTGTTTGGGAAATAGATAAACCGAATGGCCAACCGCGACGCTGTTTAGATACAACCCGCGCTCGGGAAAAATTCGGTTTTGTTGCTCAAATGGAATTTAAAGAAGGTTTGCAAAAAACTATTGAATGGTATCGGCAAAACGCCGCTTAGTCTCGATAGCTGGTGTGTTAGATTAATAACTAACACACCTGATTTTTTTAAGCTTACTGACCTGTAAAATCAGAACGAAGGGTTAATTTTAAATCTTCCTTGGGGTTAATTGACAATAATTCCACCGATTCTCCTCGTAGTAACCACCCGGCTAATACTTCTAATCCCCCTCCTCGTAATAATCCTTCGCTAACCGGTTGGTCAGAAGTAAAAGAAGCGAGGACAGAAGCGGCCGATTTTCCTAATACTGCACCCTGAATAATTTTATCGGGGTTAACTCCCTTAATTAGCCTTTCTAGACGAGTGAAAACTGCCGAAATAGCATCGATAGATTTTTCTTGGGGTTGACGGGTTTTTAAAAAGATTTTTTGGGATAGAAAACGGGAACCTTGACCATCGGGTTTAATTTCTCCGATAATCTGACTACCATCAGGAATAATTGTCTGTCCTTGGGAGTTTTTGATATTATCGGTGACGGTCAGAGATAAAGAAAAAGTTTCTTGTTTGGTTAAAAGAATTTTTTCCCCTTGCTCGTATTTTACAGGGATATCTGTGCCGGCAGGAATTAATCGATCATTCCCCAAAGGAATCGGTTTAATCGGGTTAATTGGGGCGAATTGACGTGCGATCGCAGGAGTCAAGGAAAGGGAGACTACAACGAAAGAAGCACTTAAAAGCATTGTTAATAGTGTCAGAGGATGATGACGACCCTGCTTTTGAAAATTTAGCATCTTACCCTTGAGTTTCCTAGTGGGAGCGAATTAAAGATAAAGACGAAAGCGGAAAAAAGTTTGTTTCCAAGCAAGAAAATGCGGGAAAAAGGAGAATTTTAGCCAAAAATAACTGAGATTTCCTACTAATTGCCAGTTATTAGTTTATTTGGTCTATTAAAACGCCAAAACTCTTGATTTGTCCGCAGTTCCTAGTTTGGCACGGTTAATGGAGAACAAGAGCTATTTATGGGAAAATTATAGGTTCAATCCTATCAAAAAAAATCACCCGATCGAATTAACTTCAATTTTCGCGATTGAGATTGATGTCACGACCAGTCCTCCATCCCTATAAATCAAGAATATTCTCCCCCATCACCCGCGAACCGGATGCTGTTGCTAGAATAATCTTCATAGTCCCCAAGCTACCGAAACGAGCAAAGAGAGAATCGCCACTTTATCAATTAATCAATTATGGATTTACTCGAATACCAAGCCAAGGAAATATTTGCTCAGGTAGGTATCCCCATTTTACCTTCCCAACCAATCCACGAACCGGGGGGACTAAAAAGATTAAACATTCCCTACCCCATCGTGCTGAAATCCCAGGTACGCACGGGAGGACGAGGAAAAGCAGGAGGAGTGAGATTTGTCGCTAATACCATTGATGCGATCGCTGCTGCCCATGCTATCTTTCATTTACCGATCGCCGGAGAATATCCAGAGGTAATCCTAGCAGAAGCCAGGTATAACCCGCAACAGGAGATATTTTTAGCCATTTTACTCGATTATCATCTGCAAAAACCAGTTTTACTGGGTGCGAGTCAAGGGGGAATGGATGTGGACAGTTTACTGGAAACCATGCAAAAAGTGGTCATTGAAGCGAGATTTTCCCCCTATCTCTGTCGGCAATTAGCCGTATCTATGGGTTTAAGAGGGTCTTTGATCGAGTCTATCAGTCAAATTCTCGAAAAAATGTATAGTCTCTTTGTCAGCAAAGATCTCGATATTATCGAGATTAATCCCTTGGGTATCAACGAAGTTGGGGAAGTGATGGCCCTAGATGGCAAAATAACTGTTAATAATGCCGCTTTAGCTAGACATCTCGATCTCCTAGCCTTGACCCCTCCCCAATTACAATCCCCTTGGTCGATAATTGATCAAACTGGCCGAATAGCGATGATCAGCAATGGCCGGGGTTTGATGTCCCCTGTCTGGGATGCCTTAGCCAGCAAGGGGGCAAAACTAGCAGCCTGGCTTATACTGGAGGAAAGACTAGAATTAGAGCAATTAAATGAGCAAATAGAGGCAGGTCTGCAACAATTCCAACTATTGCCTGATTTAAAAGTGGTTATCGTTGATATTGTCAGTTATCCCGACTTTGTCCAAAAAGCGATCGAGAGTATTAGCAATTACTACCGCAGTTATAGCCCATTATCACCCAGCCGGGGCAGCGGCGAACGAACGATCCGGGCCACCCGACAGGAAAGACAAACCTTGGAACCCCGATCTTTTCCCAATCCCACCGTACCACAAATAATTTTTCGCGTCCTAGCTGACAGCAAAGCGCTCGATCTCAGTCAGAGTTTAGCTGATGTTAACTTTCATTGGTTAGAGTCTTTAGAAGAGGTAGTCACGGCAGCAATTAAATTAGCCTAGAATCAGTGATCAGCAGCAATTCTCATTTTGAAATAAATAGAGCATTAACCCCGATTTTGGAAGGCAAAATATAGTAGAAAGTGACTATTTTTCAGGGAGAGGCGATCACTAAAAAAACAATTGGTTGGATAAATTAAGTATAAATACTCAAGCAATCAAAGGGATTGGCTGAGAACGAACGGGGTAAATTCAGGAAGATAGTTCTGTTTTTAGAATAAGGAATTCAAGGGAAATAAAAATTTATAATTATTGTCAGCTAAGGTAAAATGGGTGAGTTAGAAATCCACCAGCACGTCAAATTATTCCAAGATGGCTCAAAAAGCGGCCACCCTAGAAATTTCGGAATTAATGCAATTTTTACGTCAAGAATTACATGATTTACCCGATGAGAGGAAACCTGGAAATAATACAAAATATCAGGTAGAAGATGCCGTGATGACTGCATTTTCAGTCTTTTTTACTCAGTCGCTGTCTGTTTTAGACCATCAACGTTTAATGAAAAGCAATAAGGGAAAAGATAATGCTGAAAGTTTATTTTCAATTGAAAAAATTTCTGGGGATAATCAAATAAGAAATCTGTTAGATGCAGTGCCAGCCTCTACTGTCTCTGGGACTGTTCAAAAAGTCTATCAATGGTTAAAGGAAAAGGGAGTTTTAAAAAAGTTTCTCTACTTAGATGGAGAAATTTTAGTGGCATTAGATGGCACAGAATATTTCTCATCTAAGAAAATTAATTGCCCTCATTGTAATTGTCGTAATCATCGAAATGGAACTACAACTTATTTTCATGGCTGTGTCACACCTAGGGTGGTTTCTCCTAATCAAAAACAAGTAATTAATTTAGAGCCAGAATTCATTAAAAAAACAAGATGGGCATCAAAAACAAGACTGTGAAAATGCGGCCGTTAAAAGATGGTTAAATAAGAATCATAACTTCTGTTTAGACTAATTTGCAGCCCAAATTGGCACAGCTAGGGATAAAAGACTGAGAAAGAGATAAAAAGCAGGATGAAGGATTAAGATGCGGTCTTTTTCGATTTAGGCGGGGCAGAATAGCGTTTTTTGACCGTAGGATAAGGGATTTTTGGAGTCCGTTTTTTGCCTTTAGGCCAGCCCTGGGATTTTCCTCGGGTTTTGGGGAAACAGGCGGGTGTACCAATCACCGCTAAAATTGCCCCAAAACCCTGAGCGACCCTTCCAGGAGTCAGAGAGTTTTGTGGAAGAGGCTTCTGCCAAGGTAAAGGATTATCTTGTACTATCTCACGAGCCAGCCATAACTACCAAGTCAGTAGAGGCATCAAATCGCGACCAGATTGCCCTTGTTCGGGAGTTGAAAGTTTGGGTAAAGTCCAGTGTAATCTTTGCGAGTGCGAAGCGATTCGAGTGATCGATGTTAATGGGACTTAGGCGTTTTCGGTCAGCAAAAAAGGCTCAAACCATTACGGGACAAAGGGTTAACCTCGATTTATGATTTTCCTTGATCTATCTGGGTTTCAGCGATTTTGGGCTTCTCGAAGTAAATCCCAAGCGGGGATTGGAGTTGAGGCTTTTCTCGATTTGTTTTTTGTCTAAGTCCCATTATGTGGACTTCGGTGGAATTATAGAGGAAGAAGGCACATTCTGTGGCTATACCATTCCGACCCGTCTGCGGATTGGATGGTACTTTGGCACTGAGCGGTTTGAGTCAGAGGGTGAGTTTTTCCGAGTCACGATTGATGATGCAATCTATCGGTAGAACGATCGGACATCAATATGTAACTCAGTCATTGTTAAAAATGGTTGATGTGAAAAGAAAACTTGACGGTTTAAATAAACAGCACAATTATACAGATTCTTCGATAAAAATCCTAATTTATCAATTACTGAATAAT
>SFCA01000251.1:0-6412 GCA_007095475.1 Microcystis aeruginosa Ma_QC_C_20070703_M131
CTGGTAATGTACCGCAAGTCCTTCGTCATCGCTGTGCCTATCTAAATGGTTGCCTTTTTTAACTTTTTTATTGAGTTCATTAAGCATTTCTACTTATTACAAAGGTGAGATGCTCCCTGATTGGTGATTGGGGGTCTTATCAACGACATATCGAACCAGCTTTACACGTTGTTGGCAAGCGGAACACTCAAAAAATAGAACGAAAACATCTAACTTTAAGGACAAGGATTAAACGATTAGCTCGAAAAACAATCTGTTTTTCTAAATCGGTAATCCTGCACGATATTGTCATTGGTTTATTCATCAATCCCTTCGAGTTTGGACGTGTTATCTAGGGTTTGCTGAATAAATCTAAAAACCTTGTTGGGTAAAACTTTTAGACTTTTTTTCCCTCAAAAAGTGCCAACCCTTGGAGTGATCGGGGGTAAAATTCCGGGACTTTTTCCCTGAAAATTAGGTAATTAACCCCCTCAAAATCGGTAAAACCCTACACCCTACACCCCACACCCCACACCCTGCCTCCACGAAAAACTTTTTCAGCAGACCCTATCTAGATGGGATTCCACAGATCTAGAACACGACCAGGTAATTGACCACGGCTCGACTGAGCTTCGCCGAACGTCCTGAAAATCGGTAAAACCCTACACCCTAAACCCTACAACCTACCCCCACGACAAACTTTTTCAGCAAACCCTAACTCTATCAGTGCTGAGAAAGTGGGATCAGTGAAAGTCACTTACAGCCCTTATCGTAAAGGTGAAGTATAACCTAATGTGGTATTGACCACCGACGACCGACTCCCCAAAAGGAAAAGTTCCTATCGCACCATTAAGATAACTACTATATTAAAGCTTTCTACCTGTTTGTCGGCGGTGATACCGTTGATGAACTAGGCGATAGCTGACAAAATAGGTTATCGTAGCAAATACCGTCGCTGATAGTAAGCAACCAAAAAACAGGGTCAAAAGAAATTGGCTGCCAGAACTAGCTAACTTTTCGGTGAAGCTTTGATTAGTTTGAAAAATGTCGCCCACATTCGATCGCCCACTCTGACCAAGAATAAACTCTCCTAATTTATAGTTAAACAGGAAAATTGGCAGATCGGTCACGGGATTGCTGATATAAGTACCCGCAGCATCCGCGATTTTGTTGGCACGAAATAGGGTGGCTAAAAAGATAGCGACGATGATTTGAAGGCCCATCCACGGAAAAAATCCCGAAAAAACTCCCAGGGCAAAACCCTTGGCAATTTCCCTAGGATGTCCTTGTAATCGCATTAAGCGAATATACCAATAGCGCAAAAATCGCAGTAAGCGATTACTCAAATATTTGCGGCTTTTTCTCGTTTTTTGTGACCGTGAACCCATACTTTCCAGGATAATTGCTCAAAAAATTGGTTATTGATTTTAATCCTAGCAAGGAGTGATTAAGAGATGTTAAACACAGGAGATACGATCGCTGCCATCGCTACGGCGATCGTTCCGGAACAGGGTAGTATCGGTATTGTCCGTTTATCTGGTAGTGAGGCAGTGGCGATCGCTCGTAGGCTTTTTCATAGCCCCAATCGTCAAAAATGGCAAAGTCATCGTCTTCTCTACGGTTATATCCGACATCCCCAAAGTCAAGCAATTATCGATGAAGCTTTGCTGTTGCTCATGTTAGCGCCCCGCTCTTTCACTCGCGAGGATGTGGTGGAATTTCACTGTCATGGCGGCATTATGCCCGTACAACAGGTGTTACAGTTATGTCTAGAAAATGGGGCGCGTTTGGCCCAAGCGGGGGAATTTAGCCTGCGTGCCTTTCTCAACGGCAGAATTGACCTAACTCAAGCCGAAAGCGTTGTGGACCTCGTTGGGGCGCGTTCTCCCCAAGCGGCACAATTTGCCCTCGCTGGTTTACAGGGGAAACTCGCTCAACCGATCCGCCATTTGCGCGCCACCTGTCTCGATATTTTGGCCGAAATTGAGGCCCGTATTGACTTTGAAGAGGATTTACCGCCCTTGGCTCACGGGGCGGTTCTCCGTAGCATAGAACAGGTTTTTTGTCAAGTAAATTTAATTTTAGCCACCGCCGAGCGGGGGGAATTGCTGCGTAGTGGTCTGAAAGTGGCGATCGTGGGGCGGCCGAATGTGGGTAAATCCAGTTTGTTAAATGCTTGGAGTCGGAGCGATCGAGCGATTGTCACCGATTTACCTGGAACTACCCGCGATATCGTCGAATCACAGCTAGTTGTGGCGGGAATTCCCGTACAAGTCCTCGATACGGCAGGAATTCGCTCGGCCAGCGATCGAGTCGAACAAATTGGCGTGGAACGTTCCCGTCAAACAGCCCGGTCTGCTGATTTAGTTCTCTTAACCGTCTCGGCAGAGTCAGGATGGACCGAGGAAGACGAGGAAATTTATCGCTCTGTCAGCGATCGCCGATTAATTTTAGTGATTAATAAAATTGATTTAGCTAATCCCGAAACAGTAATTTACCCAGCAGAAATTGAGCGAGTTGTCAAGCTGTCTGCCGCCCAAAATCGGGGCATTGAAGACTTAGAAAAAATTATTATTAATGCTGTCCAAAATCAAGAATTACAGGCGGCTAATTTGGATTTAGCCATTAATCAACGACAAGCGGCCGCTTTAACCAGGGCGAAACTTGCTTTGGAACAGGTCAAAAAAACAATTGACCAAAATTTACCTTTTGATTTTTGGTCGATCGATCTGCGTACTGCCATTCAAGCCTTAGGAGAAATCACCGGCGAAGAAGTGACCGAATCGGTACTTGATCGCATTTTTAGCCGTTTTTGTATTGGCAAGTAAGTAGTTAGGAAATCCAGTCAACCATAAACAAGGGTTTATCCTTTTGTGTTCGGTTAACTGTAGTCTTGGTGAAGATTGGAGAGATCAGATATTACTTGAAAAAAATACTTTCCACCCAGCCGTGACAATGGCACTCCCCAAAAGAATAATTAATGTCCAGACCTGATTTTTTTGGGTTACTTCCACTGATTTTAGCCGATTGTCGATACCTTCGATTTTTCCGTCTAACACTTTAATATCCCCTTTGATATCGGCTATTCCTATTTCTACTTTGGTCAAGCGCTCATCAATATTGTCGAATTTCTGGCTAACTTCCTTGATACTGTCTTTAATTTCTTTAAGGACGGCTTCTAGGAAATAAGTAACAGTTTCGTTAGACATTTGCTCAACTCCTATAACGCATCTGGTTGGGGATAATTTTATCTTAAGTCTAGGCTTTAAGAAAATTTTCTTTCAGGAGCGGTTAATCTTTTTATGTTCAGTTAACTGTAGTCTTGGTGAGAATTGGAGAACTCAGATATTACTTGAAAAAAATACTTTCCATCCAGCCGCAACAATAGCACTCCCCAAAAGGATGATTAATGTCCAGACCTGATTTTTTTGGGTTCCTTCCACTGATTTTAGCCGATTGTCGATGCCTTCGATTTTCCCGTCTAACACTTTAATATCCCCTTTGATATCGGTTACTCGTATTTCTACTTTGGTTAATCGATCTTCTACCCTGTGGATCTTCCCTTCAATCCTTGTCAGAACAGTTTCTCAGGAATAAGTAACAGTTAAGCATAAATACTTAAAATACCCTCAAATGCGATCGCATTAACCTAAGAAAAAGCGCTTAATAAGTTGTTAAATTTCGGGAACAACATTAGCAGTATGCTGAAAATTAGCGAAAACTATTAAGATCATAGACCGAGTTTAATCTTATGCTAGAGAAAATACTATACGCTGATTCCGGCGCAGGTCAAACCCAAGAAATGCTACAAGCGTTGATGGATCTCCCGGCTATCCGGAAAGCGTCGATTACCATTCTCCGGGTTGTTCCCCCTCAGATTACCACCGAAGCTCTGGCCAGTAAATGGGAAGAAGGAACCCAAATGCTGACTAAAATCCTGCAAGAAGTCAAAATTGAACCGAGCAAAGTCTCCACGATTCTGCGGCAAGGGGATCCCAAAGATACCGTCTGTCAAGTTGCCGACGAAATCGGTGCAGACTTGATCCTGATGGGTTCCCGAGGACTGAAGCGACTGGAGGCAATTCTAGAAAATTCCGTCAGTCAATACGTCTTTCAACTGACTAATCACCCGATGTTATTGGTAAAAGACGATATTTACGTCAAAAAAATCAAAAAGGTGATGGTAGCTCTAGACAAGTCTAGTTCGGCTGATTTAGCTCTCGATCTGGCTATTTATCTCCTGCGAGACTATCCTTCAGCGGAGTTAATTCTCGCCCGCGTCAACCCCGACTTAAAGCCAGAATTTGCCCCCACTTCCGCCAAAGAAATGGAAGAAAACCCGATTATAGGGCCGGCAGTGGCAAAAGCGAAACGGATGAATATACCCTATCGCTGCGTGGTGACGGGGGGTAAACCGGGGGAACAACTCTGCAAACTCGTCGATGATTATAATGTGGATCTCTTACTGTTGGGGTCGCCCGATCGCCGTCCTTCCGTGGCTAAGAGTTTACCAGATCTCGATCGCCTTCTCGGTACTTCCCTCTCGGATTATGTGCGGGTTAATGTCAATTGTCCCGTCCTTTTAGCTAGAAAAGAAGGGATTTAGCCCCTATTGGGTGTAGGCAGCTAAGTCTTGACTCATTTGATTTAAGTTGCTGGCAATGGCTTTCATCGTCATAAAAGCCGAGCTAAACGCGATTAGCTCATTTAAGGGATAACTTCGACTCTCAACCCGCAAGCTCAGTAATTGCTTCTCAAGAGATTCAATTTCTTCGATGAGCAATCCTAACTTTGGTGGGTTGAGAATTACCTGGGCAGCGATCGCAGTTTGTTGTGCGATCGCTAAAATCATCAGCCATTTTTACTTTTTTGGTGAGGACGGTGGGCAGACGTTTGGAGCGTTTTGCCCGTAAATATGTACCGATATTTTCCAGTTCAATTTTAAGAACTTCCCGATAAAGGAAGAGGATGGCGTTGAGGGCTTGGTTTTGGGTGGCGGCGGCAACGTTTTTATCAACGGCAAGATGGGTCAAAAAGGCTCTAATTTCTTCACCCCCCATTTCACGGGGATGTTTTTTCTGATGGAAGAGCAGATAACGCTTAATCCAGTCCAGATAGGTTTGTTCGGTGCGGTAGGAGTAATGCGGTAGGGCGGCTCTCGTCTCTCGCACTACGTCTAGGAGTTCTCGGGGTGGGGGAGGGTTCATAACAGAGTATGCTAATCGGCATAACACGCTTATCGTAATATTATACGGAAAACTTCTCGCGATCGCTCCATTTGAGCGTAATATACGGAAAGATTCTTAAAAAAATGTGTATTTGGCGTGATATACGGAAAATTTCCGCATAATATGTAGTTATGCCAAGTCCGGTAAGCCCATTAAAATTGTCTGTCTTGATCCAAGGTTAGGTAATCAAAAATGGGTTGCTTCGTTGATAAGTCCCGGTAGATTTAGAGACGATCGTCTAGGTTAAGTGATTGCCAAAGCGATCGGGCATAACACACCATTCGAGCGGACGTAATCGGTATTTGTAGTGATAAACTCAGAGAAACGATCGCCGCTCAATTCAACCGTTATGCCAAAGCGCGAAGTCCGTTAAGGTTATCTGTTTCATGTTTAGGACTAGGTAATCAAAAATGGGTTGCTTCGTTGCTAAGTCCCGGTAGATTTAGAGACGATCGTCTAGGTTAAGTTATCGCTAAAGCGATCGGGCATAACACACCATTCGAGCGGACGTAATCGATATTTGTAGTGATAAACTCAGAGAAATGATCGCCACTCAATTCAACCGTTAGCTCTCTAGGTTGTCTTAGAGATCGCAACTCTAACATTATATGATAATTATCAGGATATTAGTAGAATGGATCGAATTTCGCACTCTATAAAATTAAATACCATTTCTAGAGAGCTATGGCTGAATTAGCTGAATTAATTAAAGCTATTGCTGATCTTGCCAGCAATCAAAGCAGTTTATTAATTGTGGCTGGCCTGATTTTCCTGGCAATAGGTGCTTGGGGAAAAATTGAAGGGAAAATCAATCTTGGTCGACCGGGTAGAATTATTTCTGGATTGATTGGTTTTACTCTTTTAATATGTGGCCTCTTATTGCCGCAATTAGGACTTAATAGAACAGATATAAACAGTAGTAGTTCTCATGCCACGTTACAAAAATCCTATGATTTAGCAAGCAGAGGAGACTTTGCAGGAGCAATTCAACTTGCTGAGACGATTCCGGCAAACTCCGATAAATATTCACAAGCTAAGCAGAAAATTGTGGAATGCCAACAAGGGGGTAAATCGGATCAAGAGAAATTACAAAAATCCTATGATTTAGCAAGCAGAGGAGACTTTGCAGGAGCAATTCAACTTGCTGAGACGATTCCGGCAAACTCCGATAAATATTCACAAGCTAAGCAGAAAATTGTGGAATG
>SFCA01000252.1:0-13455 GCA_007095475.1 Microcystis aeruginosa Ma_QC_C_20070703_M131
TTAGGGTCTCAAAGCCCCCCTAGCGGCCACCGAGAAAACCTTCACCAGCTAAGTATTTTTACTCAAGTCTCTGGCGGGGGACAGCTTATGTGACAGTTGAGGGTGCGGAATGTGGGTTCGAGCCTTCAGGTTTCAGGATCTATCCCTAATTCCCGCAATCGTGCCGCTAGTTGTTCTGCTCGTTGTTTAGCCGCAGAAGCCTCTTGTTTAGCCGCAGAAACCTCTTGTTTAGCCGCAGAAACCTCTTGTTTCGCCGCAATTAATTCCTCATCGGCAAGGGGAATTAACTCTCCTTCCAGCGTCAACCAGCGCAACCATAGCCGCTCAATCCCCCGATAGGAACCTTGCCACAAACCCAAGCTCAATTCCAGTGGAGGAATCGGTAAGCGTCCCTCCACTAAAGCTACGGGTTGGTAACGACCGCCTACCAGTTCAAACGCCTGAAGTTGGTTAGTATAGCGACTGAAAACCACATAGTAGGGAATCCGCAGAATCTGTTCATAAACTGTCCACTTAGTTGGCGGTTCCCCTGGTTGGCGTAGTTCTTCGCCTAAATCTTGATTTTCCGTACCTGGAGACAATAATTCCACCACAATCGCAGGGGAAACTCCTTCCTGCCAAATCACATAACTTAAGCGCAGGTCATAGCCATCGTAGAGGCGAGGAACACCAACCACCCCAAACCAATCGGGACGCTTGTACCATTGGGGGTGTCTGACATTGTAGTAAAGGTTGAGGTCAGCAGCGCTAAAAACTAGATCTGGTTCCCAGTTGGGAGGCTGGAAAGTCAGTAGTAATAACTGAGGTTGTAATAGGTGAAATTCGTCAGGCAAACCGGGTTCCAGTGGATTGTCGCTAGGTAAATCGTACATCGTCGGCAAGGATTGCCGAGGGGAAAGGGGAGGGTCAGATTGGGGAATGGTGAAGCTAGGTGTAGTCATAATTTTATTTTAGAAAACGGGTTTCTTTCAGAAACCCGTTTTCTGTGTAGGGTGCGTTAAGCGGCTATCAATTTTTAATCAAAAAGACCAAACTACAAACTACAAACTACACTGTAATCTTGATTGAACTAACAGCGTCATTTTCATGATTTATTTCTGGCATTTTTGAAGCGACCGTTATCGTTAATTTCAATCCTAAAGCTTGAAGCCAAGAGGTTAGTTGATTCATGGCTTCAGGTGCAGGTTTTTGCATTAGTTCTTCCAATTGCTTCGCCTGAATTTTGATTTGTTCTGGTGTTAGATTTTGAGGGCCAAGGGCTTCTAGGACGTGATTGAACGCGAGTCTGAGTAATTCTGATTCAAATTCATATTCATCTCCCTCGAGATGAGTTTCCAGATAAACTGCTGCATAATGGGAATCTTTAAGAGATTCGATCAGGGAATCATGATAACTATCACTGACTGGCATTTTCTCGGCTCCTATAGTCTTGCCAATATTTTTGAGCTATTTCAATGTCTTTAGGTTGCGTTTTTTTATCTCCTCCACACAGGAGTAAGATAATTGTTGTTCCGATTTGTCCAAAGTAACCGCGATAACCAGAACCATAGTCTATTCGTAGTTCATAAACTCCTGCTCCTACTGATTTATAATCCCCTAAGTTACCTAAATTAACCCGGTTTAGGCGTTGAGCAATTTTAGTTTTAGCCTTAATATCCCGCAAAGAATCGAGCCATTGGGCAAAGGGAACTTTGCCGTCACTGGTAACATAACGTCGAATTTCTCTGGGTTGAGCCGCCATGGGATAATTATAGCAGTTATAATGTCAAACTAATAAGTAAAGCTTAGACAGCCTATCTTTATCATGCCAGATCAGCCAATCTCGATCGCCCAATACTACCACGAGCGGACCAAATACGACCCCCAGACGATCGCTTCAAAAAGTAAAGGTCTTGATTGGAGTCAACAACCCCATCCCTTCAAAGAATACAAAATCGGTCAGACTTTCGATCTCAAACCCTACCTCTCCCGTCAAACAGTTCCCCAAAAAGGAGACTTTTGGCGACGTATATCGCGAATTTTGGGCTGTAGCTATGGTTTAACTGCCAAAATCGCCACTATGGGTAGTCCCTTGTACCTGCGTTCCGCACCCTCTGCTGGTGGATTATACCCCGCCGAGGTCTATCTGATCTCTCGTGGCACGGAATTTTTACCCGCCGGTCTCTACAGTTACCAAGGTCAAAGTCACTCGCTGCTTTTATTCTGGGAAAGTGATGTCTGGACGAACCTGCAATCTGCTTGTTTCTGGAATCCTGTTTTAGAAAATACCGATATCGCTTTAGTTACCAGTGCCATTTTTTATCGATCCGCTTGGCGCTACGAAGATCGAGCTTATCGGCGTATTTTCCTCGATACAGGGCATTTATTGGGCAATATTGAGCTATCAGCCTCGATTAATGACTATCGCGCTCATTTAATCGGTGGTTTTAACGATAGCCAGATGAATGAATTACTTTATCTCGATTCCGAGAAGGAAAGTGTCATGACGGTGATTCCTTTGGCAGATCTGCTCAATATCCGGCAAAATCTCCCCCCTAGTACCACGGCACTCCCTTCGGCAACCACGACTCTTTATCCCAAAATTGCCGAGGGGGAATTATTAAACTCTCTACACCGAGCGACTATGATAGCTACAGATGAGAAGATAGAAGCAAATGTTACCCCCTCTAATTGGGAAGATAAATATAATTTTCCTTTTTGTCTAAAAGTTTCGGTGACATCCCGTCCCGTCAATTGGGGGGAAGATTTAATCGATCTCGAAAGTACGATTCTTAAACGCAGATCTACCCGCGCTTATAGTGGTGCTAGTCTCAGTTTAGACGAATTGCGAGCCTTGCTGCATTTTACCTATCAACCCCAAGATTATGCCGACCAAAATCTCGATCGCAATCCCGATTATTTTGCTCTGGATTTATTGGAAACTTTTATCGCTGTTTCGGCAGTAACTGGATTAGAGGAAGGCTGTTATTATTATGCTCCTAAAGCCCAAGAATTGCGGCAAATTCGCTTTAAAAATTTCCAGCAAGAGTTACATTATCTCTGTTTAGGTCAGGATTTGGGACGGGATGCGGCTGCTGTGGTTTTTCATACGGCGGATCTGTCAAAAGCAGTGGCTAAATACGGCGATCGAGTCTATCGTTATCTTCATGCAGATGCGGGTCATTTGGGACAGAGATTAAATTTAGCGGCTATTCATCTGGGGTTAGGGGTTAGTGGTATCGGTGGTTTTTTTGATGATCAAGTTAATGAAGTGTTAGGAATTCCCTGGGATGAAGCAGTTATCTATATCACTACTTTAGGCCGACCGAAGGTTTTTTAAGATGAGTTTGAAGCACTAAAGGGGTGACAAGGAGGCATCTGTCATCGTACTCTGTACCTTGACAGATGCACTTTCTCCCTGGGACGTATTTTGTTTAAAGGTTAATCCAACTACGCACCATTTGTCGAGGTTTTCCTGAATTTTTAAAAGCGGTCCTATTGTGGCATAAAAAGCGATTATTAAGGTAAAATACATCACCTTTTTTCATTTTGAAGCGGACTGTATTTTCTGGTTTTGAAAAAAAGTCGTCGATGATGTCGAGTGTTTTTGTGATAGCTTCCGGTTGCACTATTTCCAGTTTGGAGTAAGCGACTTCAATCCAGTACCGCATATAACGAAAAACCAGACCCTGAGAATCGGCTGAGAATAAGGGGAAATTATTCTTTTGAATAGCTTCTTGAGAATTAATCTCTCCAGGTGTAATCACATCCCGCGCCAAAGGTTCGTAAAGATAGGGAACTAGGTCTGTATGGTGTTGCCAGAAATATTGATACAAATTGGCGGCGTTTACTACCAGGGAATCTCCTCCCTCATCCGCAGCAGCAAGACAGAGTAAGCCAACAAGATCAGGGAAGTAGTTTTTGGCTGTACTATCGGTATGATAGCCAGTTTCTGCATTCGTCATCGAAACGGGTATAGCTTCTTTAGTATAATCCATTCCTCGATCGATTACATCAAAAAAATAGCCATAGCGGTGGTTTAGCAGTCCAAAAATGCGAGAAATAAAAGCATAAATTAACCGCATTTCCGTTTCTGTTAATTCCGGTTCTAATCGGAAAATAATTATGCCTGGTTCCTGGAGCAATTTCTTACGAAACGGTAGGAAAAAATCAAGATTTTTATTGACTGTTTCCCGTCCTATTTCGTTGGGTTTGTCAAGCCATCTCTGATTGCTTGTTTTCAGTAAATCTAAGACTAATGATTTGGGTAAATGAAAAAATAGTTGAGAAGGCTCAGGCAATTTTTTCCAAGTCAGTAATGAAATATTAGGATCGGAAATTGGTATAATCATTTTTGAATCTTGAAGGCAACGTGAAGGGGAAGGTCAATAAGCGGAGTAAAAAATTCTGGGTCTAGTTCTAAATGTTCCTGATTAATTTTTAGTTCATAAACTTCTGGCATTTTTGTGAAGGCTGCTAAACGAAGAGATGTGAAGTAATCTTCCATAGTTTTATGAACACATTGCACGGCGACGGCTTTTCTATCTCTACGCCAAATCTCACCGGGGAATAATTGATCGCGTCCGGAAAAATAGCCAGCTTTCGGTTTAAAATAAAAGGGAAACTTATCTTTTTTCAGAAAAGGTAAAGAGGGATGGGGGACGGCGAACAGGAAATATCCACCCAACTTTAAAAGTTGGTAGGCTTTCTGCATCGTGCTAATAGTTTCTGAAACATTTAAGTAGTTGAACAGGAACATAGCCAGAACTAAATCGTATTGTTCGGACTCAGTTACCGCAAAATCACGAATATCACCAGCTTCATAGGAAGCATTAATAATCTGATGCTCGTTTTTTTGAATCAAGGCCTGCTCGATCATTTGCGATGAAATATCAATCCCATGAACATATTGAGCGCCTCGGTTAATTAACTCTCTTCCTACATAACCTTCCCCACAGCCTAGATCTAATATATTCTTGTTGACAATCGGTTCACATAAATCAATGACAAAGGGACGTGCGGAGTAATCAGAAAGCAAAATCGGTTCTACTCGTTTCCAGTCTCCTGCGCTTTCGTCGTAAAGTTTTTTGGTTTCTTGTGTTGCTTTCATACCTATCTAACGGGATAAAATTTGCACTAATTTTGTTTTAGTCTAGCACTGTGTAAGTAATTACCCATAAAACTTTTACCAGTTAATCCGAAATCAGCTATCGCCAGAAAAATTAGCTCTTCTTCTCCTAAGTTCACAGATTGATGCACACACCAACGGGGAATAACAGCAAAAGTACCCGGTTCGACTTCGTTTTCGTATTGATCAACAATAACTTTTCCTTGACCCTGAAGAAATACAAATACGGTTTCATGTGCGTGTCTGTGCATTTCATTCGCCTTTCCTGGCTTGACTATAACTAGGCGCGCATCTAAAACTTCTAGATCAAATGGTAGGCGAAATACGTTAAAATCAATATTGAGTTTATCAACCTTATTGTTGTATAAGGCTTCTAAGTTGCTGGCGCTGATTGTTGAAATAAGCTCTTTACCTTCTTGCACATGAGTCAAGCTTTTTTGTTCATTAATTTTTTCGGTCAAGGCTCCCAGTCGCACTGTTTGAAAATCATGATAAAGTTGTGATGCAAGCCTTAATATTGTTTGAGAGCATTGGCATTCATCAGATGGATTTTCAAGCCAATTTAACAGGTTCAGAACTTCTTCCTTGTGCTTTTCCGTTTGCATCCCGTATAGCAAAAGTGAACTCAATCCGGGTAGTAGTTTTTCCACTGGAACAGTAGATAAGTCTTCCGTCAATCCAATACGCACGTCATTGATTTGATGCAATAAAAGTTCCTGTTCCTGATTAGACAGCTTTTTGCCTTTAATCATTTTAGTGAAAAGCGTAACAATCTTGAGTTGGTCTGATGAGGTCAAAGATTTATCTAGTGCCAACGCACGTTCATACATATTGTCCCAGTAAGCAGCACGTAGATTTAAGGCTTTTAACATTCCTTTCCGTAATTCCAGAACAGCCTGTTCGCTTTCACTGGCTAATTCTTTAGCAATCTCAACTAAAGTTAAGCTGTGTTCATCCTCCACTTCTGTATGTAAAGGAAAAAATACATATTGCTCCAAGGATAATGATGTATGTTTTTTGATCGCTTCAATAATGTGTTTGTAGATAAATTTAACAACAGATTCAGTCCCTAAACCTATCGCTCCAATAGCTTGGAGTGAACTTCCATTCTGGAGCAGCGATAAGAATGATTCACGCCAGATTTCCACTTCAACACAAGGCGTTGGCGTGCTATCTACTCCCATCGCTTCTTGAAAACGCTTGAATAACTGTGGGTGAGGGATTTCCTGTACCCACTCGTCCTTAATACCTAATTTACGGATTGCTTCGAGATCTTCATGGTGTAGATGTCCGTTTTCTTCAGCTAAGTTCTTCAGCAGGTGATTTCGATGAGTGGGATTTTCTAGCTTTGATATTACTGCTGTTAAATAACGGGAAAACCAGTCACTATAAGCTCCGTATTGACTGGCAAAGTCTTTCATAACTTCATCAATATGTTGAAATTCTCCTTTTTCTAAAGCAAGTAAATAGGGGTGATTAATTGCTCGATGGCTTAGTGCTTCCTTAATTAAATTTTCCATTTTTTCTTATCCCCCGATAGTCGCCCCCTTTTTAAATACTATCACAAAATTGGCCACTTGTCGATAGCGTTTGAGATGCGCTCACCCTCGGTTAAATATAGCCAGGCTGACAGTTATCCGCCGGGTTATCCCAGAAGGATTAAGAATAAACCACAGAGGCACAAAGAACACAGAGAGGAAGATAGACCGTTCTTGTTTAAGATTCTCTGAGATTTTCCCTCTCTAATTCGATTAAATTATCGATTTTTTTTAGCTTGGTATCCCCAGCAAGATAACCGATCCCGCGATGTAAATGTAAGCGAAATTGTTGAGTTAGAGTTTCTTTATCGGTTCCTAATCCGTCTTGATGACAACGTTGTTTGAGAGCAATTAAGAAAATATCGGCCATTTCTCCCCCGAATACTTTCCAAGATAATTCTACATTGCTATCGGCAGGAATGGGAACGGGAGAGGGGAGACTCGGTTCGGCAAGGGAACGACAAAAAGCCCAACGACAGAGGATATTCCATTGGTCAATTTTGGTGTAGCGTTTTAATTTTATTAGGCTATCTTTGGCGGTTTGAGATAGTCGAAAACGTTCGATTGGTGATTCCATAATCTATAATTTTACCTCGCTCTGACTGATGAGAAAATAGTTAATCATTCTCAATCCTGTTTAATAGGATAATGAGAAGTGGGGAGCTTTTTTCAGTGTTCAGTAAACAGTAATCAGTGAACTGATAACTCCCATCTGATAACTGATAAATGATAACTGATGAGTGCATCTCAAATTTGCAGAAATACCGACAATCAGCAATTATTAGTGACTCTTAAATTATTACAGATATATCAGCGGCTGTCTGTAAGCATCCCACCGAAAAACTAATGCGCTCCGGGGTTTGGGGGGTTCTACCCCCCAAAAGCTTGGATTGAGCGATAAAATCGAAAGTAAGGCCCAATGTCTCAAGTTAATTGGGGGAGGATTTTTGGGGAATTTATCTCGGTCATAATCTTACCAAAAGTAGCGATCGGGGTGAATAGTGGTTTGACGTTGTTGGGAATTGTATTCTAGCAGGTATTTTCTGGCGATTACTTCCTGTTCTTCTAATAAGAGTAGCTCATTTTCTCCAATTTCTGTATCGGTAGAGAGGAGGATGACTTGAGAGGAAGCGGCGGGAAAATAACGTTCAACTAAATTATGACGATGGGAAGAATCTAAACGTCCCAGGGGTGTATCGATAGCGATGGGTAAATCTCGTCCGGAGACTCGCGCTAATCCCCACAAAAAAGCGATCGCTAATAGTTGTTTTTCTCCAGCAGAAAGACGATGTTTAGGCACATTTTGTCCATCGGGACCAAAGAGAGATAGACCAAAAGTATCAGCATCGATCGCTATTTTCTGCACCAGATCGGACTTGTGCAATAAATAACGAAAACATTCCGCCACTTCTCCCTCTAATCTATTTAATTTTTTTAAGGTTAAGCGTTCCTTAAATACTTTTAAAGTTTGCTGTGCTTTGACAATAGCATTGACGATATGTTCGTTATTTTGCGATTCTAAAGCTTTCTCACTATAGGCAAATAATTCTTTTTTATTTTTCTCAATTTTCTTTTTGATTTCCTCATAATTTTTGTGGCTTTGCTCGTATTCTGCTTGAGCATTTAGATACTTTTTCTGAGCGGTTTTTAAGTTATTACTCAGGGTTTCGTATTCTTCGGGAGAGGCTGCTACTGCTAATTCTCGCTCTAAATTATCTAAGTCAGCTTCCAGATTTCTTAATTGTTCTATTGCTTGATGAGCGAGGTTAATTTGTGCCGGTAATTGATGGGTTAAGACTCGATTTAATAACTCGATCGCCTCCTCGTCTAAATCTAAGTAAGAAG
Organism: Microcystis aeruginosa Ma_QC_C_20070703_M131; assembly: GCA_007095475.1. Taxonomy (GTDB): domain Bacteria; phylum Cyanobacteriota; class Cyanobacteriia; order Cyanobacteriales; family Microcystaceae; genus Microcystis; species Microcystis aeruginosa_I. The sequence goes on from SFCA01000252.1 coordinate 8,491, forward strand.
TAACGAAAGAATCGTTATCCTCAGCTAAAAACTGATTTTCTTGCCGTAAAAATTCTCTAATATTCTCTAATTGTTCTAAAGTTAGATTCAGTTGTTTTAAATAAGCCAGTAACTTTTTATCTCTGGACTCTAAAACTGATTGAGCGACTTGAGCCGATTGAACTTTTAGCTCTTTTTCTCCCTGAATTTTAGCCGCTTCTAGGAGAGGAAAAATTAACTTTAATGGTAATAACTCTCCCGCTAATTGACCTAAATATTCTCTCTGCTTATCTAACTTTTTATCTAAATCCTTTTTTCTGCTCTCTAATTGACTTCTTTCGGCGGCAATTTTGCCGCCATCAATGCGAAATTTATCCGAGACTGCATCAAAATCATTTCTAACCACATCTAAATTTTTTTGCTGAGTTTCCATCTCTTGCCGAGCCAATTCTAAATCTTCTTGGTACTGGGCTAATTTTTTCTCGATCGCTTCAATAGTTGCCAGTTCATTTTCTGCTGCTAATAACCGGCGCTTGCGACTAGCTAAAATATCAAGATCAACGGCTAATCTTTCCGCTAATTCTAACCCTAATAAAGTCTGCATCGAATCCTTAACGCTGTCAGGAGGTACATCCTGTTCTGCCAATTCTTTTACCTGTTCCCCATCAAATAAAAAGAGGTTAGAAATACCCAAAGGTAATAAAGTTTCAATATATTCATCCCAAGTATTAGCTAAGGCAGGATCGGGCCAATCCTCATCTAAAATACCGAGGGTATCCTTACCATCTTTAGGCTGTTTTGTCCAGTATCTAACGATACGATATTGTCGCCATTGTTCATTAACTAGATGTTCAAAAGCCAATTCAATTCTCGCTTGATCGATGAGGGAAGCTTGATTATTAACTGCTTGACTGAGAAACTCGGCATAACTTAAATTATTGCGAGTAGAACACTTCGCCCGCGCACCGTACAAAGCCAAACGAATCGCATCCATTAAAGTAGTTTTACCGCCCCCATTCATACCTCCCAAAAGGATAATCGGACAGGGATTATTATCTTTTTCGGGACGTAAATTAATCACTTGACGACCGGCGTAGGGTCCGAAATTTTGCAAAACTAATTCAGTAAAAATCATTAATATTCAGCCTTAGTTAAGTCGAAAGTTTTAGGGAATCTCCTGTAAAAATTATACCTGAAAAAGTACCGCAGATATTTTTTATACCCAAGAGAAAAACCCTGGACTCTATACTATAGCATTGATCACCAGTGCCTAGATATAATTAGAGTCTGCTGATTTTTACTTTCTAGTTCATTACTGGACATTAGCCTATTTTTTTTAAAAATCGCTATGATCGGCGTGAAAGTGCCAACATAGGGGAGAAAATTGCTATGATCACCATCGGCGAATATTTATGCCAGCGTCTCCACAATTTAGGGGTTAATCATATTTTTGGGGTGCCGGGGGATTATGTCCTCGATTTGATGGATGTTTTGGTGGAAAGTCCGATCGAATTAGTTTGCACCTGTAATGAGCTTAACGCAGGTTATGCCGCCGATGCCTACGCACGAGTCAAAGGGATGGGTGCTGTCTGTGTCACCTACGGAGTCGGGGGATTTAGCCTGGTTAATGCTGTGGTCGGTGCTTACGCTGAAAGAGTTCCCCTGGTGGTGATTAGTGGAGCTTCTGATCGCTCGATTCGCCGGGATAATTTATTATTACACCACACCACGGGCGATTATAATCTGCAATTGTCCATCATGGAAAAAGCCACGGTTGCCTCGGTTATTCTCACTAATTCCGCCCAAGCAGCCAGTCAAATCGATCAAACTTTAGCAGCTTGTTTGCATCACAAACGTCCCGTGTATATCGAAATTCCCCGGGATCTGGTCTATCGTCCCTGTATCCCCTCAGAAAATCCAATTTATTTAACCGATAATCTCACGGATGCCGCCGCTTTAGAAGAAGCCATTGAAGAGGCGGTTTTTTTATTAGAAAAAGCGGAAAAACCAATTATTTTAGCGGGGGTAGAATTCCATCGGTTTAAACTCCAAGATAAGTTACTGAAACTTTTAGAAGTAACGGGTTATCCCTTAGCCACTACTATTTTAGGTAAGTCGTCAATTTCGGAAATGCAGCCGCAATTTATCGGCACTTATGTGGGAGCATTAAGTCGCGAATACGTTAGTCAACGGGTAGAAAATGCCGATTGTGTCCTCTGTTTAGGGGCAATAATGTCCGACATGAATTTAGGCGGATTTACGGCTAATTTAAATCCCAATAATTTGATTAATGCCAATTCCGAGAAAGTAAAAATTAAACATCACTTCTATCAACCAGTATTCCTAGGGGATTTTATCGATGGTTTAATTGATAAACTAAGTCACAAAGAAGCGGCTAAACTAGAGATTAAACCCGCAGCCGAATTGAAGGATTTAGAATTCATCCCCGTGCCAGAGCAAAAATTAACTAATGCTCGTTTTTATGAGCGAATGAATCATTTTATTGCTCAAGAATCTTTTGTTATTTCCGATACAGGGGACGCAATTATTGCCACGATTGATTTATTAATGCCTCAAAAAACCAACTTTATTGGTCAAGCATTTTATCTCTCTATTGGTTATTCAATTCCCGCCTGTTTAGGAGTAGCTTGTGCCGCACCCAATACTCGTCCTATCGTCTTTGTGGGTGATGGTGCTTTTCAAATGACTGCCCAAGAACTTTCGACAATTATCCGTCACCATCTCAATCCAATTATCTTTTTAATTAATAACGACGGTTACACGATCGAGCGGGTAATTCAGGATAATATTTATAATGATCTACAACCGTGGAAATATCACCAATTACCAGCAGTATTTAACGGGGAAAGTTGGAGTTGTCAAGTCAGGACAGAAGGGGAATTAGAAAAGGCTTTATCAATTGCCCAGGGTAACATCGATCGCCTATCATTTATTGAAGTACATCTCGATCGTTTTGACTGTTCCCAAGGCTTAACTCGTTTAGGTCAAGCTTTACGTTCACCCCATGCTTAGACTGGTTATGCTATCGGGTTTTGACTGTGTGAAGCTGTCCTAAGACACCAGACTGAAACTCTTTTCGCTCCCAAGAGTCAACAATTAAGATACAATCGGTATCTTAATCAAAGTTTGCCGGTGACAACCGCAACTAAAAACCCTATGAATGCTTTTTGGAAACAAATCACCCTACTGAACTTTTCCCCCGCTTCTTGGTCAAAATATAGCTATCTGCATCGTTTCGTCGGCCTTTTTAGTCAATGGCGACAGGGTAGCCGGTTTGTGGAGTGGACAGAACTGATGGGTGCGCTGTTAATCTCTCTCCTTATCGCCACTGCGCCGTTTTTCTCCACCAGTCAAATCGGTTTTTTATTGTTAGCAATAGCGGGTTATTGGCTACTCTTAACCCTTGTGGATGAAGGCAAAATCGGGGTGACACCGATTCACATTTTAGTGCTTTTATACTGGGGAATTGCCACGGTTTCCACGGCTTTTTCTCCCGTTAAAACCGCAGCTTTGGAAGGATTAATTAAATTAACTCTCAATCTCATCTTTTTTGCCTTTACTGCCCGAATTATGCGCTCGCCACGCCTAACAAATTGGATTATGACTACTTTAGTTTTAACCGCCTTAGTAGTCAGTGTTTACGGCATTCGTCAGCAAATATTTGGTGCGGAACAGTTAGCAACTTGGAACGATCCTACTTCAGAATTAGCGGGGGATACTAGGGTTTATAGTTATCTCGGTAATCCTAATTTGTTAGCTAGTTATTTATTCCCTGGTATTGCTTTTAGCGCTGCAGCCTTGTTTGTGTGGCAGGGATGGCTACCGAAAATTTTAGCAGCTTTATTAACTTTAGCCAATGCCGCTTGTTTATTTTTTACCGAGAGTCGTGGCGGTTGGATTGGTTTGATGGTCTTAGGAATTGTCTTCTTATTGCTATTATTTTATTGGTTCAAAAATTATCTACCGTTATTTTGGCAAACCTGGCTTTTACCCTTAATTTTAGGGAGTTTAGCCGTGGTGATTTTAGGGGCGATTTTATTGGTGGAACCGCTGCGAATTCGGGTGATGAGTATTTTCGCTGGCCGGGGAGATAGTAGTAATAACTTTCGGATTAATGTTTGGGATGCAGTTATCCGCATGATTCAAACTTATCCGCTTTTGGGCATCGGACCGGGTAATGATGCTTTTAAGAAAATTTACCCCCTATTCATGAAGCCAAAATACACGGCTTTAAGTGCCTATTCTGTGCTATTAGAAATCATGGTAGAAACGGGAATTATTGGTTTTACCTGTTTCCTCTGGTTATTAGTCACAACTATCGGCCAAGGCATCCATCAAATTAAACTTTTGCGCGATAAAATGGACAGTCAAGGCTTTTGGTTAATCGGGGCAATTGCCGCTATGGCTGGAATTCTTGCCCACGGTTTCTTTGATACAGTTTGGTATCGTCCCCAAGTTAGCACCCTCTGGTGGTTAGTTTTGGGTTTAATTGCTAGTCGTTGTTATTCCCCCGCTAGGGGTTTTGATCGCGGCAATTCTCTCCTCTAGGGGGGCGAAATGGGGGAGCATTGAGGAGTTATTTCAAATTACGGATAGGGCTGCTCTGAAGGGTATTTGAATCTCGTGTAGGCGTAGGCGAGGGGGATTATTAAGAAAAATCACAAACCTCCTATCCTAACATCTCTCGGTGGACAAAGCAAGAGATAATTAAGTTAGATCGTTTCCCAGTTTGTTCTGCGCTTGGCGCGATTTCCTAACTGCAATAACGAGAGTAAATCCCTGTGGCCGTTATAGAGACGAGGGAGGAAAATAATGGATCGTTGTCTTAAGTGGGCCGTTGCGATTGTCATCGGAAATTTTGGGTCTGAAACCCCGCCGTTCTAGGTTGGCTTTACGTTAGAATTAAAAGGCCAGTCTCGAAAACCAAGTGGACGGCGCAGCACCTTGAAAACTCGGCTTAGGGGG
>SFCA01000253.1:0-7076 GCA_007095475.1 Microcystis aeruginosa Ma_QC_C_20070703_M131
CGGAACTCGCCTTTTCTTTGATCCGCCTCAAGCCAGGAAAACACCCCGATTTTTCTAGGGGTCTAACGGCTATGCGCCTTATCCAGCAAGCCTTTTAGTCGCCTTGTCACCCCTTGAACCCTTGCACTTTCGTCAGCAATCGCCAGATGAAATTCAGAAACTAAGTGACGAAACTACCATTTTGCCAGTTGTATGGCTTCTAGATTGCCTCTGGGGACTTAGGGACTTGCGCTTTGATAATGTACCATTTAGGGCTGGTCTTATTCTTCTACAGAGCGATTGTCTGGCTGGGATATTATTCCCACGCAAGTCCCTTATTCAGCAAACCCTGTGTAAACACTGTTTACGCTCGATGAAACTTCCTAATTATGGTCGTATCGTCACTATTGGTTCTCGTGGTGCCGTACAACCGGGGGCAAATTTGGCCGCCTATTGTGCCTCGAAAGCGGCGGTAGTGGCTTTAACCCAAGCGATCGCAGAAGAAACCAAACAGACTAGTATTACTGCTAACGTGGTTTTGCCCAGCATTATCGATACTCCGGGCAACCGGGAAGCTATGGGAGGGGCAAGTGCGAAGGACTGGGTAAGTCCCGAATCTCTAGCCGAGGTGATCTGTTTTCTGGCGGGGGAAGGGGCGAAAGACTTGCGCGGGGCGGCAATTCCCGTCTATGGTTCCCTGTGAGTAGTTTTTTGTCTTCAGGCTGATACACTGATAACGGCGCTCGCTCTTGCTAAAAATTGGGGTTAATTTATGCTTATGCCGATTCTTATCAGTCTTACTATCTTGCTTTTATCCTATCTGCTCGGTTCGATTCCCACGGGTTATTTAATCGGTAAATACAGCAAAGGTATCGATATTCGTGACTATGGTTCCGGTTCCACTGGGGCCACCAATGTGCTAAGAACTCTGGGAAAAACTGCCGGGGCGACGGTGTTATTAATTGATATGTTAAAAGGAATGGCGGCAGTAGCCCTGGTACGAGGACTATATTTTATGGATGTCAATCCTCTCCCAGAAAGTTGGTATTACTGGTTAATTATCGGGGCAGGATTGGGGGCAGTCATCGGTCATAGTAAATCGATTTTCTTGAATTTTAGCGGTGGTAAATCCGTCGCCACCAGTTTAGGGGTTTTATTAGTGATGAATCCCCTAGTGGCCGGCGGAACTTTGGCGAGTTTTTTGGTTATTCTCGCACTTTTCCGGATTGTTTCTTTAGGTTCGATTATCGGGGCGCTGGCGGTGAATATTTTAATGGTTGTTTTCGATCAACCTCTCCCCTATATTTTATTTAGTTTGATGGCGGGAATCTATGTGATTGTTCGTCATCAGGGTAATATTAAAAGATTGTTGGCAGGGACGGAAACGAAAATAGGTCAGAAAGTACAGCAATCATCGGAAGTAGGTTAAATAACTTTCTCAAGTCAGAATAACCACTATGAAATGAAGTTGACGGTTCGGAAAAAAAAGTCAATTCAAATGGATTAAAGCTCTTGCCATTAGTCGGTGGCAAGCTAAAGAATCATGGTTTCTTTTATCAATATTCGAGAGGGGGAGAGATAGTGAGGAAATCATGGTTCGATGCCATAATTTCTATATTTGTTCATTTATTAGTCAAATTATCAGTGAAAGATTGTCTTTTTTGACTTAACCTATTTAGCCAGTAAATCTCGATAAATTTGCTCGGTTTTTTCTGCTAATCGTTGCCAAGTGAATTTTTCTTCTACTTTTCTTTGACCAGCTATTCCGAGACTAGCGGCTAAATTGTTATCTAATAATACCTGACAAATTGTCTCGGCTATGGATTGAGATTCCTGGGGTACTAAAAAGCCATCAACCCCTTGAGAAATCACCTCAGCAACCGCAGGAATATCACAACCGATAACGGGTTTAGCAAAACTCCAAGCTTCTGTATAGACTCCCCCAAAACTTTCTTGGGTTGAAGGCACACAGAGAAGAGTACAAGCAGCCAAAGCGTTGGTTTTAGTCTGTAAATCTACGCTACCTAAACGAATGATTCTAGCGTCTTGATATCGAGCGTAAATCTGTTCAGAATTGCCCACACTTGGACCGACAAAAACAAATTTCGTTTCGGGGATTTTTTGCCAAATTTGACTAGCTGCTTGCAGGAGTTGTTGATAACCTTTGTAGGGATAGTGTTGCCCCAAAAAAAGTACCATCGGTTCATTGATTTGATAACGTTGTTTAAAATCTTCGGGATCAGCATGAGCAGCAAGAATTGGCCCGTGTCCAGTGGTATGAATTTTGTCTTCTTTTACTCCTAATTGAATCAGGATTTGTTTTTCGCTATTGGTTAGGGTAATCATCGCATCAGCTAATTGATAAAGTTTAATATATTCTCGGTAGCGCCACCCCACCCACCGGGGATGATGCACAGGGGTAAAAACGAAGGGAATATCTAGTTTTTTAGCGAGATTATAGGAAGCGTAACTGAGTCCCTCGCGACCAATTCTGACGTTATGAATTAAATCTTTATCTTGGGCATAATTAGTTAAATAACTCTCTAAAATATCGGCAATTTTGGGGAGAGCAAGAGACATTAAGGGATAATATATAGGCAGATAAGGCAAGAGTTTAAGTTTATCCTGAAGACTAATGCCAATTTGATGAACTGGAATATGATCAATTGTATAATTTTGAGTTTTTTGGGGTGCTTTCAGGGTAGTTCCTAGGAGCCAATCCGTGCGATTTTGCTTCCAATGGGTAATAACTTGAATTGGGTGTTTTTGGTGCAGTTGTTGTGCTAAAAGATGTTGATGCAGTTGCGCTCCACCGATGGCGGGGGGGTAGGCTGTTAAGGTGTAAAGTAGTTTCATATAAGTTTAATTAAGACTGTCTGCTGTGGTTTTTAACCAGAGGATAAAACTATTAATATTTTCTTGGACTTTTAGTCATGTATTATAATAGTTGTTAACCAGGTTTTCTAGTTTTTTTTCCAATTCAAACCCATATATATTGCGAACAACGTGCCAGAAGCTTAGGTATTCATTAAGTTTCCGCACCGTATCTTCTCGTAATACAGCAGGACGATAATCTTGAGGTTTGCTCATAGGATTTAATAGCCTTCTCTGCCAGTCATAACTAGATGGTAAGCCACCATTTAACTCAGAAGCGATAATTTGAAAAATTCGTTCACATCCTGTATAAAATTTATGGAGTTTTAGGGCTAAACTTTCGGCACAAATATCAGCTAGTGCTGGGTTGGTTAGCATTTCCGATTGAACTAAACGCATTTGGCTTTCTAGGCGATTTAATCTATTAACTTCAGGGGCAATATCAAGGTCGATTTCTTGTAATTCACTAGCACTCATCGGACGCATAAAGACATTCTCCTGTTGGCAAAACTCTTTTAAGAAAATGAGGTTCTAAGTCTTCTATTGGCTTTAAATCAACCCAGCACTCCCTAATTAAATTAACTTTTCCTAAAGCTTGAAAGAAACTTTCTGGGGGTATGCCAGCCACTGCTAGATCAATGTCAGAAGTTTCATGAAATTTACCTTTAACTAGAGAACCAAACAGGATAATTTTTGTAATTGGAAAGTTTTCTTTTAGATAATCAATCACTGGCGGAAGATTTTTCCTAGCTTTTTGGGCTAATTTTTGATTATATTCCTGCTGTTCTTTTTGGCGTTTTTGCCAGTATTCAATATAGGGGTTACTTGCCGACATAATAATTATAGTATCGAGGATTTAGCTTAAGTTTCTGCCCATTGTTCAAAGAAAATTTCAATATCTTTTTCTAAGTTGCTGTAGATTTTTCTTGCCCTGTCTAAATTAATTTTCAATTGTTCATAATCAATATTCGTGCCGTAGGCATGGCGAAAAAAGTGCCGAAATCCTCGCAAACCATTTAACAAAGCACAGGTTTCTGAAGAAATAAAAGCAGGACGAATTCCGAGGATAGGGACAGTCATTCTGTTTAATAAGGCTGTATGCCATTGCCGAGTATCGGCAATATTATTTTCAAAACAGGCTGCCACTATTTTAAGTAAATCTTCAGTAGCACTGTATAAATTATGGATTTGATAGGCAATACTTTCTAGGCGAATAGCATCATCGGGATTGACTCCTTCGGCTCTAATAGCTAGTTTATCATCGATCGCTTTGATTAGCTGTAATTGAGCATTTATATCAGTTTGCAACAGAATTAGTTTTTGCTTGTCCATAAAATTCCTTGTTCCCGAATTCGGTGGGCAAAATGACAGTTTTTCAGCAGAATAATATCTACTTCTCTCCCCAAATAAGAGGACAGAATACTAATAGCATCAAAGTGCAATTCTGGATTAATATTTTCGACGGCAATATCCACATCAGAACCGGGGTGAAATTTATAGGAACGAGTCACGGATCCAAAGATATAAGCTCGATTAATTCCGTATTCTACAGCATTTTCATCAAGCCACTGTTGGGTTTTTGTCAGCAGGGTTTGTCTTTCCTGTTCTCGTTGAATATCTCTCTCTCTGAGGATTTTATCGAGTTCTGGGGTAGGAAAAGCGCTCATGGGCTATTTTACCATTTAGTTTATACAGGAACATTCTAACGGCAATTGGCGGCAATTTGATAAACTTTCACGGTTTCTTCGGCACATTTTGCCCAACTAAATTGTTTAGCACGTTCTCGTCCTTTTTCTGAGAGAGTTTTCCTGAGTTGGCTATCTTGAATTATAGTTAAAATTACTTGACATAATGCGTCTTCATCGCTGGGATTAATCATAATTCCTGCATCTCCCACCACTTCGGGTAAGGAACTGGTATTAGAAGTAATCACCGGGGTTCCACACTGCATTGCTTCTAGGGGAGGTAATCCGAATCCTTCGTAAAGAGAGGGATAAATAAAAGCAGTGGCACCGCTATAGATGGCACTTAAGTCTTCATCGGGAATGTAACCAGTGAAGATAATTCTATTTTTTAAAATCGGGTTTTCTTGGGCAGTTTTAAAAATATCGTTGTTTTTCCAGCCACTAACACCCACTAAAACTAGATTTAAGTCTATACTGGGGTTATCGAGGATAATTTTCGTAAAACAACGAATTAGAAAGCTGAGGTTTTTTCTGGGTTCTAAGGTACAAAGACTGAGAAGATAAGGAGCATTATTAATCTGATATTTTTTGAGAGTATCATTGATAATATCTAGATTTTCAACGGGGAAAAAGTGAGTATCCGCAGCTAAGGGTGTAACAAAAACTCGCTCAGGATTCATTCCTGTATGGTTACAAAAATCATTTTTAGTATGTTGGGAAATACAGGTAATCCAATCTTGATTAATATCAATACTTTGGATCATTTCAGCATATTTTTGACAAATGCTGGTGGTAAAGCTTTTTGAGTCCAAAACCGGAATTAAATCATATATGGTTAAGATTCTAGAAATTTTATTGATTTTATCCTTTGATGGTAGGGCATAAAATAGAGAATGATAAATATTTGCTTGGGAATTAAACTTAAAATCTATGTCAAATTTTCCTAAAAGCTTAAAAGGAATTTGTAAAGCTAGAGCGGGTTTATAGATTATAGGTGAATATTGACTAGAGAGTTTAATAACTTGTCTTTGACTTTTAACCGCCACCTTATACAGGTTGAATAAATTTAATTTACTCTGGTGACAGTTTTGATATTGTTTGCTAATTATTGCCGCTTCATTGCTGATAAATAATTCGGTACTAACACTATCCCAGATGTTATTTAAGCCATTGTATGCGACTAAATCAATTTCTATATCTTTTCTGTCTAACAGTTGTTTCAACAGTGAATCAACTACCCGATAAACACCTGTTTTTGCCTTTGTATTGATATATCCTTGTCCTAATACTGTGATGTCGTAAGCAATTTTTATCATTGTTTTATTTGTTTCAAAGATTGACGAAAAGATGGTGGGGTAATTGTCACAGAAATAAAAAACAACCAAAATCTAACAATTTTTTTATATAAGTAGGGAGGCACAATTATTTGTAGGATGGCTTAGCGGTAGCGTAACATGAGCGGGCGTTGGGTTTCATACTTCAACCGTTCGGCAAAAGCTCACGGCCGAAGCCCAACCTACGTTCATCTGATATTTTTCTCGCAGGATTCTAGCGGCTTGTTGGGCAGTTTCCCAGCCTTTTCGATAGCGATTTTCTAGAGTTGTCCCAGAGATAGGAACAGAAACCATAATTTTAGGGAATAATTTTCATTTTTGTCTATCGAGGTAACACCTCATCTAAACACAGTTGCAGGTCAGGAAATAAAGGAGAAAAAATCCCTTGACCGAGGCGATATTGTTGTTGTTGATAATCTTCCCCTAACAGTTGACAAACAGTAAAGGTCGGCTGTTTGGGTTTACCGATAAAAATAGTTCCTCCCAACCCACGATAATCGACAATCCAATATTCTGGAATACCTAATAGGGCCTATTCTTCGACTTTACGAGCATAATCCGACTCCCAGTTGCTACTAACTACCTCTACCACAAGCTTAATGCTTCTACCGAGAGTAATCACTGGTTCTCGTTCCCAGAGAGGTTCATTATCGAGAACAGTTTCATCCAGAACAATAATATCAGGACGGCGCGCCGTGGCTTGGTCGCTAAAGGGACGAATTAGACAAGTACGGGGTATAAACCAGGGCAATTGTCGGTTATTAATGGCGATACCGATTTTGCTGGCGAGTTTGCCGCTAACGGTTTCGTGGGGGCCCGTAGGTTCCAAATCGATTATTTCTCCCTCAGCAAGTTCGTAGCGGGGATTATTGCGATATTGACCGAGAAAATCTTCTAGGGTTAGAGTCTGGAAAAGGCTAGGAGAAAGCATATTTTTAGGGAATAATTTTTATCTTTGTTCATTTAACCAACTTAGCAATTCCTCACGGCTGCCCAAGTCTAAAATTCTATCTCCTAAGGTTTCTAATTGCGGGATAGATAGAGATTTAACTTTTTCAGTTATCCTCTTGTCGTCCCTCTTGTCGTCCCTCTTGTCGTCCCTCTTGTCGTCCTAATTGAATACCTCTCTGTTCTCCTAGCTGCAATCCTTCTCTGAGGATTTCTTGATACCAGGGCGATTCTCTTAATACGGTCATATCCCACC
>SFCA01000254.1:0-15774 GCA_007095475.1 Microcystis aeruginosa Ma_QC_C_20070703_M131
AGACCAGAACAGAGTAAATCTGTTAAGGCAGGTGCGGAACCCCGCAAGGGAAAGAAGCAGAAACCTAAATCGTGAGGTTTGGGAATCGCCGTCCGTTTTACGGCGGCGAGGATGTCAATTTTTCAAGTGGGAGTTGCTCAAATAGTTTAAAAGGCTTGCCCAGTCAAGAATCGATGAATTAGCGAGATTATCGCCGAATAATCCCCTAAAATCGGCTTCCTTAAACTTATTGTCTAAGTAGAAATCTAGCAGCGTTATCGAAAAAAACACAGGAGGATAGGGAGTTTATTATGCGTTTAGCTCCACTTTACCAACAGGATAGAGAACAAGCGGTTCAAGAGGGTGTACAGCAGGGTCTTGAACAGGGTAGAATTCAAGAAGCCAATCTTGTTATTAGACTTCTTCAACGACGTTTCGGTGAAATACCGCAAAATCTAGAAGAAACCATCCTTAATCTTCCTGTGGAGCGCTTAGAAGACTTAGGACTCGCTTTATTAGACTTTAACACTTTGACGGATTTAGATGACTGGTTGCATCCGTGAGCAATGGCGATCATCTAATTCATCCTTTATTATTCTATAGTTAAGGGGTCAACATCGATCGCCATACTTACCTTGGGTAAAACTAAGCTTTTCAAAGGACGCACAAGACCACCGATATCAGCCTTGTCTCCTGATAATTTTAACAGAATTTGCCAGCGATAACGGTTAGCCACGCGCATAATTGTTGCTGGTGCAGGTCCTAAAATATCCCAATCGGAACCGAAATTATTAACACATTCCTCCGCGACATTTTCGGCACTTTTCTGCACTGCTTCTCCATCTAAACCACTAAAGCGAATTAAGACTAAACTGCCGTAGGGAGGATAATTTAAACTCTCTCTCTGCATTAATTCCGTCTCGACAAAACCCTCATAATCGTGGGTTTGCACTGCTCTAATCACGGGATGTTCAGGGGTATAGGTTTGGATAATTACCTTTCCTTCTCTTTCTCCCCTTCCTGCTCTCCCTGCTACTTGAGTTAGGGTTTGAAAAGCGCGTTCGGAGGCGCGATAATCGGAGTGATAAAGTAAACCATCGGCAGCCATAATTCCCACTAGGGTAACTCGCTCGATATCTAATCCTTTGGTGAGCATTTGGGTTCCGACTAAGACATCGAATTCACCATCAGTAAATAGTTTTAATAGTTCCCGGGGAGCATTTTTGTTGCGGGTGGTATCACTATCAAAACGCAAGCAGCGCAAATCAGGAAATTCTTTGGTTAATTCTTGGGTGACGCGCTGAGTGCCAGTACCGAAAAATTTCAGATAGGGAGAACCACATTCAGGACATTGTTTCGGATGGATGCGACCATAGTTGCAGTAGTGACAGCGGAGTAATTCTTGCGCTCCCGGTTCGGTGTGGTGGTAGGAGAGAGAGACATCACAGTGGGGACACTCCAGCACATAACCGCAACTTCGGCAAGATACAAAGGTACTATGTCCGCGGCGACTGACGAATAAAATTGCCTGTTCTCCCTTGTCGCGCAGGGTTTCCAGAGATGAACGCAGGGATTGACTAAAAAGAGAACGATTGCCTCGTTGCAATTCCCGTCGCATATCGACGATTTCCACCCGCGGTAAGGGGCGATTTTGGATGCGATCGGGCAAAGATAGGTAAAGACGGGGATTAGCTTGGGATTCTAGCCATGTTTCTAGGGATGGCGTGGCCGAGCCTAAAATTACGGGACAATGGTTTAATTGAGATCGCCATTTAGCCACGGTACGCGCGTGATAGGTGGGGAGTAATTGGGTTTGTTTAAAGCTGCTATCGTGTTCTTCATCGAGGATAATCATGCCTAGGTGGGGTAAAGGGGCAAAAATCGCCGATCGCGTCCCGATAATAACTTGTGGGGTTCCTGTCAACATCTGTCGCCAGGTATCGTATCTTTCTCCTTCCGAGAGGGCGCTATGATAAACATAGACTTGATCGCCAAAACGAGCCACAAAGCGATCGGTTAGTTGCGGTGTTAATCCAATTTCGGGGACTAAAACCAAGGCAGATTTACCCGCTGCTAGGACAGGTGCGATCGCCTGTAGATAGACTTCTGTTTTACCCGATCCTGTAACTCCGTGTAAGAGGAGGCTTTCACCACCTTTCAGGGTTTGAATAGCTTCTAGGGCTTGTTTTTGACTAGAAGTGAGTGTTTTTGGTTGATCCCTGCTCATAATCGCCGAGGATAAGCGCAGAAATTCCCGATCCTGAATAACTACATAACCCTTATCAATTAGCGGTTTAAAATGCTTTGTCCCCGCGAGTTGTGCCAATTCTGGCAGCCACATTTCTCCTCCCTGGTGGCGTAAAATTTCGACAATTTTGCGCTGATTTTCGGTTAAATCAGCGGGAAAGTCGGTTATTAGCAGGGTAATGGCTTTTTTTAGCTTAATATTGGGACTTTTGGGCGCTTCTAGATAACTTTCTACCCAACCGCGCTTAACTAAGTCTCGGATACCGTAATTGGCATTTTTTACTTTTTCTTGCAGGTATTTCGCCGAATAATCGCCTTCTTTTTGATTCTTGAGCAGGGATAAAATCTGACGGGAGAGAGGAGTACAAAAAACTTCCGCACCGGGGGGAATCGCTTCTGGTTTTAATCTGATGCGACGTTGGGAACTTCGCAGTAAACCCGTAGGTAAAGCGACGCGAACAACGGTGATTAAATCCGTTGCGTAGTATTGGGCGATTTTCGTCAATAACTGCCAATAATTATCGGGGAAAAAGCCCTTAGTAATCACATCTTCCACGGGACGAATTTGATTTTCTTCTAGTCCTGGGGGCAAATTTTCGAGAAATCTAAGAGCAATTCCCCCAATTACCTGAGAACCGAAGGGAACGCTTAAAATATCGCCAATTTCTACCGTTAAATCCGGGGGGACACTATAGGTTAATATTTGCTGATCCTCTTGACTATCTCTAGGATAAGGGCGATCGACCAAAACCTCTAACCACGGTTGCCCAGTTGTGGTTAATTGGTAAGGTGTGCGAGGTTCCGCTACAGTCAGGGTAGCACAGCGATCGAGCATGGTTATCAGTTATCAGTTATCAGTTAGGGGTTGGGGGTTGGGGAGAATGGGGTGTTTAAATTATAGTTTAAAGCTTGAGAGGGTTTAAAATCAGTATTTTTGGCTAAATAAGATTCAATAATCTGCTTTTATCAAAAAATTTCCCTGTGTAGCCTAGGTCTTAATTTGAGAACATCTCCAAACAATAAAAGCTAAGAATAGTGAAATTTTGACTGATAAATGGGGCTATAAAGGCCAATTATCGTCATTTAGACCTCCCTAGTCATTATTGCTAGAGCATTCTCTAGCTCGTCTTCATTGACATAAAAGTTACTCGGACTCGGACCAAAAGCATCAGGATTTCGTTCACGGTTACTACGGCACACCAGACAACCGTAATCAAGACCTGCCGCATCAGACAGGGTGTAATAGTAAGGATAAACGTGGTCGGTGGGGATAAGTTCTAATACCTTTGTTCCTAGTTGACAAAAAACCAGTCCCGTCAATGCCGAGCCACTCGGCCCAACGACGATAGTTGCTTCGGCAAAATCTTGATGAGAATTGGCATTTTGTTCTGGATGATAAATCTCAAAATCGTAGCGAAGTAGAATTTGATTAACAGCATCTGCATTAGTGGGATTGCGCTTGTAGCCATCTCGAGATATATATAGTCGTCGATTGGGAGACGGTGGTGAGGGCAAGAATTGTCGCTGAAGAAACGCTGCCACCCACCGGGGATAATTTCGTCTTGTGCCGGGGAAAGTCGGAGCTAAAAGGGTATCAACTCGCAAAGCCACATTGTCGTCAGCCCAAATAAGTTTATCCACAGGAATATCTAACTGTTCAAAAAGGTTCTGGGCGTTACCTGGAGTCGGTTTCGGACAAAAAATATAGTCTACATCTGAGAGTTGGAATCCTGCTCGATGAAATAGTTCCAAACGGGGGATACAGTCTGTCACAAAATGCCCATAACCGCCGACAGCAAAGTCACTAGCAAGAGACAAGCAAACACCTTTCAAACGTTTACCTCTCGGTAAGAATCTTGGCACTTTTCTCATTTCGTTAATGTGCCGACCGTACCAAGAATGATCGGGTAATAGATAGCCTTCCTGACTAAATATCCAACCATGATATCCGTAAATAAGGGCATTATGTAGCTCTAACACGCCAGTTTCGGGAAATTCAGAATCTAACCTGCCCACTACATCTGCCCTAAGAGAGCCATGATAAACCACCGGTGGACGTTGATTAGGCATCCTGGCGTATATCTTATGCCATTGGGATGGAAATTTTCTGGCGTATTCTGGCGACGACATCCACTTCGGTGAGCGATCATATAAAAATTGATCTGGCAGAGTTGTGCGGATTTGACGGCTAAGTTTTCTAGGAAAGGCAAGCAGGTTCATTAGGATAAATCGGGAGCAAATAAGGTATAGTAATTAGTAAGAGGGATAATACAATAGCTTTATAGCGTCTTCACACGCTTTAAAGTCTAATTCACTGTCTTTTAGACTACTAAGTTTTCTAGGGATAGAATACCTACCCTCTTGGATTTATTGCTTAAAAAATATAATCTCAGAATTGTTGAGTTTCATAACATAAATCGACAATTCTGACAGCTTACGGAACTAAATTAACCGATAAATCGGGAATAATGTCAATAAGTCATCAATTTGGGGCTTACTGGTGCTGCTGCACAAGTTGATCACGAGCTAAAAAATCTTAAGATTTAACACTCCCGACATTCTAGTATATCTTAGGACTTACGCAATGTACAAATTCACCATGATGTGCATGAACGAAAATCAGTCATTTCAGACTTTTGGCGATTAACTTCCGAGAGATAGCGATCGCTCAAAAGTCATCGAAAAATCACGTTAAAATGCCTGAAACCCATAGCCCATATTTGGTCGATCCTGTCAATGCGTAAGCCCTACATCTATCTAGAAATCCTTCTGCATCTGATCATTTAATTAATAGTTATCACCTTTTTTTGTCGCCGAGCATTGATAAAATTAATGATAACTATTGACTATTAGCTATTAAATCGCACCATAGTTAAGCTAAACGGCGCTTAACCTGCATGATCCAATAGCTATAACCCTTTTGGAGTCTATATCGGTGATCCGAAGTAAAAGCCGTTTAGCTTAGTCAAAAGGTGAGAATGGTTCTCAATAGAAAAAGCGAAGAATAGTAATAAAAAGCTGACTGCTCTCTTGATTGTTAAGAAGCGTGATCTTTACCTAGTCAAATACCAAAAACCTTAGTTAGAGTGTATAAGTGGAAACCCTGAAAGTCTCCCCTATTGACCAGAAAATCTGATTATCTGGTTGGGCGATTTGTAACAATTCACACAGAAGTGCTTAATTATATCCCAGAAATGGCCGCCATTAATTAAGAAAACGTTTAAAAAATCTGCTCCCCGAAAATTCAATGTAACAATCAGCCCATTGGGAGAAACTGAGTTTTTCCCCGCTATTATAACCCCACTCCATCCATAACTGCTTATGAAAATCTCTAAACTAGCCGCTGATGATAATTTTAATCAAATCATTGCCCTGGAGACAAATCCTTTAGAACTGGACAGCGTGGATTTTGCCGAAAGAACTGACGAAGATCTGACTGAACACTTACCAGAAACCCTAAAAAACACTCGTGGGAGTAGTGGAACGGGATACGATAAAGGCAGCAATGAAGACACTGTTGGCGCATTTTTTAAAGAAATGGCCCGTTATCCCCTACTTAGTGCGGAAGAAGAAATTGAATTAGCCTACTCAGTCAAGTTTCTCATGGAAGCGGAAGAAGTACGCCAAAAACTGCAAGAAAATTTACATCGTCCCCCGACGAAAACGGAATGGGCGATCGCTTTACAATTAGATAATGAACGTCAACTGGAAAACCGTCTTTATCGCGGACGAACAGCTAAACGGAAAATGATTCGTTCTAATTTGCGCTTAGTGGTTTCTATCGCTAAACGCTATTTAAATCGCGGGGTTCCTTTCCTAGATTTAATTCAAGAAGGTGCGATCGGACTCAACCGTGCGGCCGAAAAATTCGATCCCAATAAAGGTTATAAATTCTCTACCTATGCTTATTGGTGGATTCGACAAGCAATCACCCGCACTATTGCTAACGATGCGCGGACAATTCGTTTACCGATTCACATTGTTGAAAAACTCAATAAACTCAAAAAAGCACAGCGCATTCTCAAGCAAGATTTACAGCGCAATCCCAATGAACGGGAACTCGCAGAAGCGTTGGAAATGACTCCCGAACAATTGCGGCAATTATTACAATTGCGTCGTCAATCTCTCTCTTTAAATCATCGTGTAGGGAAAGGAGAAGATACGGAATTAGTGGATCTGTTGGAAGATGATGATCTACAACTTCCCGAAGATAAAATGAATGAGATGATGATGCGTCAAGAAATTTTCGCAGTTTTAAGTGATGTTCTCACCGAACGGGAAAAAGATGTTATCTCCCTCCGTTATGGTTTAGCTACCAGTCAACCCTATACCCTAGAGGAAGTGGGGGGAATGTTCAATTTATCTCGCGAACGAGTACGTCAAATTCAAACTAAAGCGATGCGAAAATTACGTCGTCCTCAAGTCGCGCGTCGTCTGAAAGGATGGTTACATTAATAATTTTTTCTAACTCGTTCTCTCCTCTCTCCTTTTTCCTGGAGAGCTTTTTTTGTCGATATTTAGCTTAAAATTAAGATAAAGTTGATTTTCTCAGTAGATAGTCCTAATACCTATGAACGTACATCTTACCCCACAACAAGAGCATCTAATCCAATAGAAAGTGAAAACGGGAAAATATCAATCTCCCGAAAAAGTCATTGACTTTGCTTTGCAGTTACTCGATGAATACGAACAAATAACTGATGCGGAATGGAGAGAAGATATTCGGCAAAAAATAGATGAAGCTATTATTTTTTCTAGTTCTGAATAAAATCAAATTGATTCAATATGTCCAAAAACTTTTGGTTAATTCCCGATAATATCTATTTTCTCAACCATGGTTCCTATGGTGCAACCCCTAGAATAGTCTTGGATTATCAGCAACAATTGCGGGAACGAATGGAAAGGCAACCTTTAGCATTTTTGGGTAGAGAATTAGAGGGTTTATTAGATATTGCTAGGCAAAAATTAGCAGATTTAGTCGGTGTCAATAGCGATGATTTAGTCTTTGTTCCCAATGCAACCACAGCAGTGAATGCGGTATTAAATTCCTTAACTTTTCAGGAAAATGAGGAAATTCTGATCACCGATCAGACCTATAATGCTTGTGCTAATGCAGTTAAACATATAGCTAAAAGATGGGGATTAAAGGTAATTATCGCCAAAATTCCCTTTCCTGTGCAGTCTCCTTTAGAAATTAGTCAAGCAATTTTAGCATCTGTTTCTCCCCAGACAAAATTAGTAGTTTTAGATCATGTCACCAGTCCCACGGCCTTAATTTGGCCAATCGCAGAAATTGTGCAAGAATTAAATAATCTGGGCATTGATACTCTTATCGATGGCGCTCATGCTTTAGGTTTTTTACCCCTTAATATCAGGGAAATTAATCCCACCTATTATACTGCTAATTGTCATAAGTGGTTATGTAGTCCCAAGGGGGCTGCTTTTCTCTATGTGCGCGGGGATAAACAGGCAATAATTCGACCTTTAACTATTAGCCATGGGGCTAATTCTCCTCGACAAGATCGCTCCCGTTTTCAGTTAGAATTTGCTTGGATGGGAACCGATGATCCCAGCGCTTATTTATCAGTGCCAAAAGCGATCGAGTTTTTAAATTCTCTCTCTATTGATGGTTTACTGGGTCTGATGGCTAGGAATCGTAATTTGGTTTTAAAAGCCAGAAATTTGCTTTGTCCTGCCTTGCAGGTCAATTATCCCTGTCCAGAATCAATGATTGGAGAGATGTCCTCAATTCTAATTCCTAGTTATTCCTGGGCAGCAGAAGATTTATCTAGGCAACTGTGGGAAAAATATCAGATTGAAGTGCCGATAATTCCCTGGGGAGAAGCATCATTAATTGTGAGGATTTCTGCTCACTACTATAATTCGATCGATCAGTATGAATATTTAGCTGAGGTTTTAAATTACTTGCTATTGGAGCAAAGATAAGCGGGGAGCGGGGGAAAAAATCCATAACTGAGTTTTTAAAGTTGGATTGGGAGTTAATAACGGACTTGCTATGAGAACCGATAATTGGGCTAAAATACTTCTTGGAGCATGGTTTCCTTGAGCATTTCTAAACCTTTTTTCACCCGACGGGAGACGGTAACGACACTAATGCCTAATTGTTCGGCGGTTTCCCGTTGAGTAAGATCTTTAAGGAAGACAAATTCAAGAATATGACGGGTTTTGTCTTCTAATTGAGCCATTGCCTGTTGTAAACGAATGCGATCCTCTTGACAAAGTTGAAAGCTGCGATAACGGGGATCGGGAACGATGTCTTTTAAACAAGTATTATTATCTTCATCGTTATTAACCGTCGCATCGAGACTAAGAGGTTCACGGTTTTGGAAAGCCAGTTTTACCTCTTGCCATTCTTCGAGGGAAATATTTAAAGCGAGGGAGATTTCCGTATCGTTGGGTTGACGATTGTGGATAGTTTGGAAATCCCGACGCATATTTGTCGCTTGTCTGCCTAAATCTAACCAACGACGAGGAATACGAACTGTATAACTTTTATCGCGCAGATGGTGTTGAATTTCGCCGCGAATATAGGGAATAGCGAAGGAGCTAAAAGCATGACCTTTGCTGCTATCAAAACGCTTGATCGCCCGAATCAGTCCCATAGAGCCAACCTGCACTAAATCTTCGTAATTTTCATGACATTGATTAACCCAATGATGAGCTTCCCTTCTGACTAATCCTAGGTTTAACTCCATAATTTGATCCCGTAACTTATTATCTGCTGTTTTTTGGTATTTTTGAAATAGGGTGAGAGTTTCCAGTTTAAGATTTTCTTTATTTAGGACAGACATAGGGCGCTAACAGACTTAAAAAATATTGACTATAAAAAATCACTATTGTGCAATTAGCTTTGACCAATCCCAACATAGTCTAGATGAGAAGCGGCAAGCAATGGCAACAATGTAATTTACCCAGATTATGATGATACAGCTTTTATATATGGACTTGTGTGATTTGACGCGGTCGACCAAGTATTTAAAGACACAGATAAGCTGAAACCCAGGTAATTAGGGTTGGCTGAACAGGTTGTTTCTAGAGACAGGGTGTGGGGTGTGGGGTGTGGGGTGTGAATTTTCCCCCGGAAAAAGTCTTAATCCAACAAGGTTTTCAGATTTATTCAGCCAGCCCTATCTAGAAAACTAGAACTCAAACAAAGGTAAACTCCGATCCTTATTTTTCGGCAATTTCGCCAGTAAACCTAAATGTTCGTAGGCGGCTGACGTTACTACGCGACCCCGGGGAGTACGATTAAGATAACCTATTTGTAATAAATAAGGCTCATACACCTCCTCGATCGTCTTGGCATCTTCTCCCGTGGCTGCCGCTACCGCTTCCAATCCCACGGGTTTACCTTGAAACTGTTGGATCATCGTCTTTAATACTAATCGATCGGTCCAATCTAAACCCATAGAATCCACATTTAATTGATTTAATCCCTCAGCGGCTAACTGGGGGCTAATAATAGTTTCTCCCTTCACCTGCACATAGTCGCGTACTCGTTTTAATAAACGATTGGCAATGCGTGGAGTTCCCCGACTGCGACGGGCAATTTCGATCGCACCCGCTTCAGTAATGGGAATATTAAAAATAGTAGCACTTCTGAGAATAATTGCCGTCAATTCCTCAACTGCATAGAAACGCAGACGTTGAATCAGTCCAAAACGATCGCGCAAAGGCGCAGTTAAAGAGCCAACTTTGGTAGTAGCACCGATTAAAGTAAAGGGTGGTAAAGAAATACTGCGAATTTTCGCCGCTTGACCCTTACCAATCGTCACATCTAGGCGATAATCCTCCATCGCTGGGTATAATAACTCCTCCGTCACCCGATTCAGTCGATGAATTTCGTCGATAAAAAGAATATCCCGGGGTTGAAGATTGATCAGGATGCCGGTAATGTCCCGGGGACGCTCTAAAGCGGGGGCGGCAGTAATGCGGCAATTTACTCCCATCTGGGCCGCTAAAATTAAAGCCATGGTGGTTTTTCCTAACCCCGGCGGTCCGTAGAAGAGCAAATGATCGATCGCTTCTTGTCTAGCTTTGGCCGCCGCGATGGTGACTTTTAGATTAGCTTTTAAGTCCTGTTGACCGATATAATCCTCTAGGGATTGGGGACGAATCTGCGCTTCTGCTTTTTCCGTTTCTTCTATAGTGGGATTGGGGGTGAGCAGATTTTCCTCGGCAGCCGGGGGGGAATTGTGCGATCGTTTGATGGCCATTGTTACAATCAAGAGTCTAGGATATGTTAGCGAAGCGGATTTTGCCTTGTTTGGATGTCAATAAAGGTCGGGTAGTGAAAGGGGTTAATTTTGTCAATCTTCAGGATGCTGGCGACCCCGTGGAGTTAGCTCGCTTGTATAATCAGGCAGGGGCCGATGAGTTGGTTTTTCTTGATATTACTGCTACCCATGAAGATCGCGACACGATTATTGATGTAGTCTATCGCACGGCGGAACAGGTTTTTATTCCTCTGACCGTGGGGGGTGGTATCCAATCCTTAGAAAATATTAAAAATTTGTTAAGAGCCGGGGCCGATAAAGTCAGCATTAACTCGGCTGCCGTGCGCGAGCCGGAATTGCTTGATCGAGCCAGCGATCGCTTTGGGAAACAGTGTATTGTGGTGGCGATCGATGCTAGACGACGTAAAGATGAGCATAACCCCGGTTGGGAGGTTTATGTTCGGGGTGGACGCGAAAATACGGGTATTGATGCTTTATTATGGGCGCAAGAAGTGGAAAAACGCGGGGCGGGTGAGTTGTTAGTTACCAGTATGGATGCTGACGGCACGCAAGCGGGTTACGATCTAGCATTGACAAAAGCGATCGCGGAAAGGGTGGAGATTCCTGTAATTGCCTCTGGAGGAGCGGGTAATTGTCAGCATATCTACGAAGCATTGACGGAAGGCCGGGCAGAAGCGGCTTTATTGGCTTCTTTGCTCCATTATGGTCAATTAACCATCGCTGAGGTCAAAAATTATCTGCAAAATCAACAAGTCCCCGTGCGTTAGCTAGGGAAAATGAGAGCAAGATTTACAGAACTTAATCTGGTGATTGAGTCGCTTTTTCGGGAAAAGGATTTTTTCAGGCTGCAAACCAAGAAGAGCAAAATTTAGACCTATTACTGAAAGCTAATGGCTGACGGCTGACAGCCGCGATCGAGCAACCAGCAAAAAATCCCTTTTTTAACTTCAGTCCGATTATCCCTGGGGAAAATTATGTATTAGAATAGATGAAAGTTAACAAAATTTAAAATATGTTAGTTCCGATTCTCATCTTTGACCTCGGTCTTGTGGCTTGGTCATTGCATCTGATGCAGCAAGCGTTCGACAAGCAAGAGTTTTCCTTGATGCTGGCGGGAACCTTAGTGGCAGCAGCGGCAGCGGCTATGTTAGTAGTTTATTTCCTCATGGGTCACTGTTTAACCTATTTAACCCAAATTCCGGCTCCTGTCTAAATGGGGGCGATTGTTTCACCATTGTCGATGAGCGATCGCCTTGGCAGTGACAAATTTTTTTCTCGTCACCCCTTGACAAAATAATTCTATTTAAGCTATATTAAAAGATGGTCTTCGCGGGGTTATAGCTCAGTTGGTAGAGCACCTCAATGGCATTGAGGGGGTCAGCGGTTCGAATCCGCTTAGCTCCATAAGGTTAGGATAAGAGTTTCAGGGTTACTGGAACCAAAAAAGTGGCGAGGAGATGGTAGATTGAAAGAGGATTTCTGGTTAGAAAAGTCTCTTTTCAACTCGATACTCTCTCAGGACAAAATTAGTTATATGATAGAGCTTTTTAAGCAACTACCTCGTTGGTTGCGGCTAAGTCTAGTTTTTCCGCTCTTATTTCTCAATGGTTGGTTATTATTCCAATTATTTAGCTATCTAGAACCCTTAGTCAGTATTTTTGTCACTGCTAGTTTACTAGCTTTTGTCTTAGATGTTCCCATCAAACTGCTGCAAAGACGCGGGGTTAATCGCAGTGGTTCGATCGCTATTGTCTTTTTAATTGCCCTGTTAATTTTGATTGTTTTAGGTTTAATTTTAATTCCGCAGATTGTCGAACAATTAAGCAGTTTAATCAATAGTTTGCCCCAGTGGATCGAGTCGGGAACCGAACAGATACAAAATTTAGAAAAGTGGGATAAAACTCGTAAATACGCAGTTTACATCGAGCAATCAATCACCCAGTTATCGGAACGACTAACTAACGTTTTACAAACTCTTAGCACTCAATTACTGAGCTTTGTGCTGGGAACCATCAACAGTATCTTAAACATTCTATTTGTTCTGGTTCTAACGGTCTTTCTGGTTCTCTATGGCGAACAAATTTGGGAGGGAATTTTAAGCTGGATTCCGTCCCCCTGGAATCTCAAATTAAGAACGATTATTCGTCAAACTTTTGAAACCTATTTTGCCGGTCAAACCATTTTAGCGGGAATTCTCAGCCTTGCTCAAATTTTTGTTTTTGTGATTCTCAAGGTTGATTATGCCCTATTATTCGGGGTGGCGATCGGTCTAACCACATTAATTCCTTTTGCCAGTGCCTTTACCATTATTGGCATTAGTACCCTACTGATGTTTCAAGATTTTTGGTTAGGGTTAAAGGTTTTGATCCTGACTATTATTGTCGGTCAAATTAATGATAATGTCATCGCCCCTCGGTTAATGGGAGGCATGATCGGACTTAATCCCGTCTGGATTATTCTATCTCTTTTTATCGGTGGCAAAGTAGCAGGAATTCTCGGTTTATTGATAGCAGTTCCCATCGCTAGTGTGCTGAAAAGTACCATCGATATTATCCGCTCACAGCAGCGGGAAAAAGAACCGGTAGTTATCCTAGAAGAAACGGTGAAAAATTCCTCAGAGGAGGGCAAATAACAATAAATCCTGTTTTTTCAGTGAACAGTAAACAGTAATGAGTGAATTGAAAACTCACATCTGCTAACTGCTAACTGATAACTGATAACTGATAACTGTTATGAGCGGCTAATTTCTTCGAGAATAGCCATTGCTTCTGTCACCCTATCCCTAGGGATAAATAAATGATCGTGATAATAACCAGAAATGACATTGACGCTAATTGCTGCTGCGGCCAGTTTCTCACTAATCACCGCTAAAAATCCCACCGCCGCTAAACTAGAATGCACAGAAAGAGTAATTTGTCTATAAATATATTTGTACTGCAAGCCCTGGCTATCGGCTTGCTGACGGGGAATAATCACCGTTATGCCTTCCTCTTCCTGAAATTGGCAGATAGGGGTTAATTGTAGCTGTTCTAGTCCTGTTGCTGTTAGGGAAGAAAAAACGAATTCTTCGGTATTTAGGACTGGTTTCAGGGATTGGAGCAGAATATCGAGATTAGTTTCGCCTTCCTTCGCTTTTTCTGGCGATTTTTTCCCCGCATCCAGACACTGATTAGCAGCAGCGTCAGCCAAACTATTTTTGGCTCGTTCAATCCAGTGCCAGCTAATGCGATCGAATCGGGCAACTAATTGACAAGCACGCTGATAAAAGGGACGTAAACTATCGCTTTTTACCTTCCAGTCTCCCTTAACTTGATTGATGACTAATTGACTGTCTCCGCGAATTTCTAGGCTTTTTAAGCCTAATTCTTGGGCTTTTTCCAATCCAATAATCAATCCCGTGTATTCAGCCTCGTTATTAGTGGCTCTCTCCATATATCTAGTCGTAGTCAAGGAATTACCCTCGGCTAAAACTATTACCGCTGCACCGGCTGCTCTCCCCGGATTGCCGCGAGAACCACCATCAAAATAGAGAACTGCTGAATTATCAGTTTTTTGAGCTTTTTTATCCATAATTTTCGTCAATAAATCTTGTTATCTCCATTTTTATCCCTTTGACAATTGTAGGCGGTAGCGATTCTGGGATCAGCAAAGCGGACAAGCAAGATTTTAGCCGATCGCCGCTACCGGGTAACTTTTTTTTCTTCAAGTTATTGATAATTATTTGCAGTTGTTGGTTATACTGAGAACATCAGCCCAGAGTTATATTGCTAATAGTTCTCAATTAAAAGCCTCATGAGTATAGACAAATGGCCATCGGAAGGTGAGAAAATCTTCAATCTTAGTGCTTGGGATCGCTGGCAGGTTTACCAGCGGATCCAGTCCCTAGACATTGAATGTCAATGCTAGCTCCATCAGCTTTTGCGGGTTCGCATTGATGCCTCCGCTCAACTTTTACAGCTGTGGATTGTCCTGCGACAGGTAGAGTCTTCCCGAGGCTCTTTAATCCCTTGGCTAGAAACCAGTTGGCAAGCATAATCCTTGAGAAAAATTAGCAATCTAAGAGTAAAAAGTGAGAAAGTATGTCAAAATCTGTAACTGCCATGGTTCCCTTTCAAGTGGTCGGTCAATTCCTCGGTTTTGTCCTCAAAGACGGATATAAGGTAAAATACCTGAGAATCAGTGTTGACAAACGGGAATACTGGTTGAAGCCCGAAAAAACACTGCGAGACCACATACCTCTCAATATTGCTCTCCACTCATGGCTAAAAGTGACGGGAGAAAGTAGTCTTTGTTCAAAAAAGGGAAAATTAAAACTGAGGGTACTAGGGATTGAGCATTTATCTGGCGAAAAAACCCCAGAAGTCACCCCGGCAAAAGCGAAAAAAGCCACCGTCTTAATCTGTCAGAAGTCCGATTGTTGGAAAAATGGCGGTGCGAGAGTCTGCCAAAGGTTAGAGAGCGGTTTAGAGGAAAAAGGACTGGGAGAAGCGGTGAATATTAAATTAACCGGCTGTTTAAAACAGTGCAAAAAAGGACCGAATCTGGTGGTTATGCCCGATAAAAAGCATTATAATCAGGTAGCTCCCCAAGATGTCCCCTCCCTAATCGAGCGGCATTTTGCCACTTCTGAGCAAGGGAATAGCCTATCAGTTTAACTGGAAATTTAATCGGAGATCGCTATTGACAAACGCTCTTTTTTGTGCGTCAAAGAGACAGAGTGCCTAAAATTGTAATCAATTAGGGATAGAAAAAGTCAATTCCTGCAGCCGATAATTGATTATCAGGGTAAGCTCATCTAAAATCCTATAAGATGTACTTGACAAAAAAGAGAGCATTGAAGGCTAAAAATTAGGAAGTATCGGCCCGATTGACTAAAATAGCAATAGACCAGAGCAGAAGGAAAAAATTATCTATGGCAACCACATCCGAAGATGTATGGCGACTCTTAGCCGACTTAACTGCCGCTCAAAAAGAAACTGACAAACAACTCAAGGAAACTGACAAACAACTCAAGGAAGTTAGTCAACAACAGAAGGAGACTGAACTACTATTAGCGAAGAAGCTAGAAGTAAAGCCTCGGACTCAGAGGAGTCCAATGTTAGAGAAGAACTGTTGGCTATTAAGTGGCGATGAATCCTACGAGAAATCGGCGCAGAAAATCAAATCATTGACAGGGATTGCTGTTTCTCACAGTACCCAACAACGCCTCGTACATCGCTAGGCTTTTGAAGAATTACCGTCTAACCCAGAAGTGGAAGTGGAAGAAATGAGCCTAGATGGCGGTAAGGTA
>SFCA01000255.1:0-3025 GCA_007095475.1 Microcystis aeruginosa Ma_QC_C_20070703_M131
AGCTCTCGCAATTCGTGGTAAAAGTTTAGGTACTGACCACCCCGACTATGCTGATTCTCTGAATAATTTAGCCGTATTATATCAGTCAATGGGACAGTATGAGCAAGCTTTACCTCTCTCTCTACAAGCTCTCGAAATTCGTAGTAAAATTCTAGGTACTGACCATCCTGACTATGCTGGTTCTCTGAATAACTTAGGCGGATTATATCGGTCAATGGGACAGTATGAGCAAGCTTTACCTCTCTCTCTACAAGCTCTCGCAATTCGTGGTAAAAGTTTAGGTACTGACCACCCTGGCTATGCCACTTCTCTGAATAACTTAGGCGGATTATATCGGTCAATGGGACAGTATGAGCAAGCTTTACCTCTCTCTCTACAAGCTCTCGCAATTCGTGGTAAAAGTTTAGGTACTGATCACCCTAACTATGCTCTTTTTCTCAATAATTTAGCCCTTTTATACACAGCAACCAACCGCCCAGAAGAAGCACTAAAATTAATGCAAGAAGCGGCAGATATTGATTTAAAAACCATCTCGACCATCTTTAGCATTAGCACCGATAAGCAACGCATCAACTATCTTGCCGAAAACTACCATAAAGTAGAAACATTTCTCTCCCTAGTTTTCCAACACTTTCCTAATAGCCCCGAAGCGGTACAATCTGCCTATAAGCTCATCTTAAGACGAAAAGCGATCGCCACTGAAACCGCCATCCAGCAAAAAATCGCCCTTTTATCCCAACAATACGCCCATCTTGCCCCCAAACTCCAACAATGGCAACAAATTAGGCAACAACTCGCCAAACGCTGTTTTGATATACCCACCCCCGAACAACTTCCCTACTACCAACAAGAAATTAAATCCCTCGAACAACAAGCAGAAAACCTCGAACGAGAATTAAATATCCCCGAACTTAACCTCGAAAAAGAACTGCAAAACGCTGATTTTCGTACCATCGCTTTAGAATTACCCGAAGGAACTACCCTAATTGAATTTATTAGGTTTAATAACTACAATTTTCAGGCAATTCCCGCCAACGGTGACGCTGCATCCTTTCCCCCTCGCTATCTCGCCTTTATCCTACCTGCCCAAGCCCCAGAACAGCTAACTATGATAGATTTAGGAGAAGCTGAACCCATAGACAAATTAGTGAAAGAGTTTCGGGAATCGGTAGAAAACCCACGAGGATTAAGTGTGGCCGTATTTAAGAAAAAAGAAGATATACTGTCAAAAATTGAACTAAGCCAGCTTATTTTTGACAAAATCAAGCCTTATCTCACCCAAGAATTAATTATCTGTCCCGATGGCGAATTAAACTGCTTACCCTTTGAAATTTTACCCACCGATAAAGGCAGCTACTTAATGGATGAATATCGCTGCAACTTCTTAAATGTAGGGCGAGATATCCTGCGCTTTAAAGCCAAAATTCCCGCAAAAGTCACCTATCCTCTCGTTATCGCTAACCCTGACTATAACTTAGCTAGTCCCGAAAATACGCCCTCAACTGCCGAAAATGAGGAAAAATTCCCCTTTAAACCATCCTTACGCGATTTAGCCACCTCTCGACAAGGACAAATATTTAACTCCCTCCCCGGCACCGAAATCGAAGGCGAAAAAATCGCTAAAATACTCAGAGTCAAACCCGTTACCGCCGCCAAAGCTTTAAAACCTCTTGTCTCCAAAGCCCAAAAAGCCCCGTATATTCTCCATATTGCTACTCATGGCTACTTTCTCGGCGATATAACCCCCGAACTGGACACAATTAACCAAAACTTCATGTTATCGAGTCTTTCCGCCTCAGAAAGATTCCAAGTCGGCACCAGACAAAATCCCCTGCTGCGTTCAGGTTTAGCCTTTGCGGGGGTGAATACGATGTTAAACGGCGGTAAACTACCCGAAGAAGCCGAAGATGGCTTATTAACTTCCCTAGACGTGCAATCTATCAACTTAGCAGGGACAGAGTTAGTAGTAACATCCGCCTGTGAAACCGCCTTAGGAGACCTCTACACAGGAGAAACCCTCATCGGTTTGCGTCGTTCCTTCATCCAAGCAGGGGCAAAAACCGTTATTATCAGCCTTTGGAAAGTGGAGGATGTGGCTACCACTATCTTAATGCAGTATTTCTATTATTATCTCCTGAAAGCAAAACTTAGCAAAGCAGAAGCTTTGAGAAAAGCCAAATCTAGCCTCCAGCGTCTCACCATCGCCAAAATGCGTTCCCAATGGCTAACGGAAGATGCCATCAAATCGGCAGAAAAACACAGTATAGGAACTGCTGCCCATTTGCGGGAATTAAGTCAAAAATCTGATTTAGAACGCCCTTATGAAGCTCCTAAGTATTGGGCAGCTTTTATTTGTTTAGGGAATCCAGCTGGTCTTCCGCTTTTACCATTTTGACAGGCGAGCAAGGGACAAAATCTGAAATGAGGAAACTACAATTTCAAGATATCCCTCGCGGACACTTTCCCCCCATCAAGCCTCGGCACTTAAGCCAGCTTGCTTTTGGAGATGTACTTGTATAGCTTGCTCAGGCGATCGCATCCTTCCTAGCTAATGGTACTTAAACAAATTTTAAGCCCAAACAAAGCCGAAACTGGCTTTATATCGATCTTCTGGGACTTTCGGAAATCCCTGACCGAATCTAGATTCTGAAACCCTTGGTTGACAAGTGCTCGCTAACTTTTTTTCTCATAAAAACTCAAATTTCGGGTTTCTGTTAGTTAGCGACATTCTCTAATCCGTACTACAAAAAGTATTGCCTAAAAAATACGGATGTTTACTGCCAGAGTAAGCATCCTCGTCTATAAATTTACATACTACCACTATGCTACTTAGTGAAGTGCGGAATTGCGGAATGTGGGTTACTAAGCAAAAAGACCCGACAAGAAAAAAGGAAAGTAGCTGAAAGGCTTACGGAGCAAGGGATAGAAAAAAGATCAAAAAAATTTGCCAAAAGGGGTTGACAAAGCTGGGGAAGTTAGATACATTGGTAAATGCGCGGTTGAAGCGAAGCGAAAGCGAAGCGAA
>SFCA01000256.1:0-9415 GCA_007095475.1 Microcystis aeruginosa Ma_QC_C_20070703_M131
AATTGTGGGAGCACAATGGAAAGCAGAGAATGTTCCTCAGTATTTGAAGCTACGTTGTGCTTATCTCAACGGCGATATTGCCTGAGTATTTTTACTCATTGCAAAACTGGGATGCTCCCTATTTCCGCCACTAATATTTCCTGCAATTCCCTTAAAAGTACCATCTCCCACCATTCCCTTAATATCACCACCAACATTAATATTATACTTACCTGCGGCAAATTCTTCAGGTTTTAATTGCTTGAGTAATTCTTCTGCTGTCTTAATAACCTCTGCATCTCTATCAATTTTTGCTTCAAGTAACTCTTCTTTGAGCAGTGTTTTTACCCCCTCTGAATCTGGTTTTTTCTCATGTTTATCGACGATATCACTATCATCTGTTTTCCCTTTTTCTGCAAATTTCTTCTTAATCAACGCTTTTAAACTCTCATAAGCATCCTTAACGGCTGTTCCTGCCGTATCCTTAGCAGCAGCCGCCGCACCAGCAGCCAACGCAGTGAGAATTAGTTCCATTGCCTGAGACTCCAAATTAGATATTGCTGACTCAATCTTAGATCAAAGCAAAGTATCTGACGCGATTATGGCGCAGGTATTGGGCGCGGATGGCTTGCTCGTCGGGGTTGTTGGCTACCACTGCAAGCTGGACGTAGGGTAGCGACAGAAGGTGTAAATCCCACCGTCATCGATGCCCTGCTTGTTCGGTAAAAATCGTTCGCACTGAGGAATGATTTCGACGGGATAGCCGAAAATCTGGACAAAACTGGGAGTAGCAGTCCTCTAGATGCGCCCAATCAAGCGCACACTCAGATGAAAATTGCTCAAATTCACTTTAACCTAAATTTGTAGAAGTTGGATTAAATTATCTCAAGGGAACAAAACCAGCTTTTTCAATTAATTCCTGTCCTTGATCGGTTAATAATAAATCAGCGTAAGCTTCCCCCGCTTGTTCGTCTAATTGACCATTTTGTTTGATAATAACAAAAAGACGACGGGTGATCGGGTATTCTCCCTTTTGAAAAGCTAATTCATTCAGTTGATTACGCTTCTGGGGACATTGGGAAGACGGGATCGAAGGTTCTTGATAGGGGGCAACTAACTTATTTTCGCTTTTACCAAGGGGTAAAGTTTTAATTCCACACTGGGGAACTACTTCCGGTGCAGAAGCATAGTAAATTCCTCCCGGATTTTGGGAAACTTTTCTGAGAGCGGGAGTTGTACTATAAACGTACTAAATGTTACTGCCAAAATCGGCTTTTTCTAAAACCTGATCGATAAAAAATTCCACGGTTCCCCCATCTTCCTTGCGTCGGGAATAGGGAATAATGGCTAAATTAGGCCCGCCCACTTGCCGCCAATTGCGAATTTTTCCTGTATAAATATCTTTTAATTGGGTAATTGTTAGACCGGAAACCGGTAAATCAGGATGAACTGCGATCGCAATTCCATCGATAGCCACGGGAACCTCTTTTAAAGTCAATCCCCGTTGTTGAGCGCGTTGTATTTCCTCATCTTTGAGCGATCGAGATGCTTGGGAAAAAGCCAATTGATTCTCGATTAACATCCGAATACCGCTGCCGGTGCCGGGGGTTCCCGCAGTGGGATCGGTATAGACAAGGCGAAATTTCGGCCAGACTTGCTGGATAATAAAGTCCACTTCCTTGCGAATCGGGGCCCAAGTGGTACTTCCCCCGTAGTTAAATAATCCTTCTGGGACATTTTTAACCGCAGCTAACGTTTCGGAAATTTGATTATTTGAGGAAGATGAATTAGATCGATCATTGAGATTGGGAAAGGTTTTGTTGAGCAACCACCAAGCAATTCCTCCTAAAACTGCCGATGTCACCATAACCGTCAACAGCAGGGGAAGAATTTCATTTTTCTGGGACATAAAATTAGGATCAGGCTTCGGACTACTTTAATGATAATGCCAGCTTTTTTTAATGACCCTAACTTTTACCATTAGGAAGGGGTTTCAGACCCAAAATTTCCGGTGAAAAAACCCTAGATCTCGAACTCAGGTTAGACTAAAAAGAGAAGTTTAATCATAATGGCGGTTGTCCTGACTATGGTAGAAAAAGTTCGTAAAACCGAGGCCGAATGGCAGGCCCAGCTAACTCCCGAACAGTTCCAAGTTACTCGCAAAAAGGGAACAGAACGGGCTTTTACGGGTAAATACCACGATAATAAAGAAAAAGGTGTTTACAAATGTGTCTGCTGTGGTACGGAGTTATTTACTTCCGACAGCAAGTATGATTCGGGTACTGGTTGGCCGAGTTTCTCGACCGCTGCTAACGAGACTAATATTAAGTACGAACGAGATGTTAGTTTTTTCATGGTGCGGACAGAGATTGTTTGTGCCACCTGTGATGCACATCTTGGTCACGTTTTTAATGATGGTCCACCCCCAACGGGAAAACGCTATTGTCTCAACTCTGCCGCTTTGCAGTTTGAAAAAAATCCCTAAAGCAAAAAGAGGTCTTTCCAGACCTCTTTTTTTTCAGTTCTAGTGGCAGCCAATTACAGTAAACCTGTATTAGTTCCTGGTTTGCCGGTAGCTAACTGCACTTTGACAATTTTGCCGCCCATTTTCATGATGCGTTGTTGCTCACGAAACCAATTATCGTAGGGAACGAGTTTGGTGAAATAGGTATTTTGTAATTCCCGTTGTGTCCGAATGCGGCTTTGACTTGGAACACAAGCGGTGATTTTGAACATCCGCATGGATTGATTTCTCCTAATCGCTGAAAAACTTGTCGCTCAAACTAACGAAGGCTTTTTCCTAAAATAACAAAGGTCGGGAGTCAAGGATCAATACTAGCTCGTCAAAACCTATCTTGGACAGATTCAGCCTTTAAAGACCTAGCACTCATCCTCGGCTTCCCGAACCTATTTCGTCCGAGTTCGTTACTTCTAGCTTAAGCCAGAGCTAATGTAGTCGAAGTAAATCCCCATTTCTTTACCCGCATCAGCACCAACTAAACTAGCGGTGACTTCTTTCATCGCTTGGATAGCTTGAACGGTGGAGGAGATGGGTACACCTAAAGAGTTGTAGGTTTCTTTCAGTCCGTTGAGAACGCGCTCGTCGAGGATAGAAGGATCTCCAGCTAACATAGCGTAGGTAGCATAACGGAGATAGTAGTCGAGGTCACGGATACAAGCGGCGTAACGACGGGTGGTGTACATATTGCCACCTGGACGGGTTACGTCAGAGTATAACAGGGACTTAGCCACAGCTTCCTTAACGATACCAGCAGCGTTGGCGCTAATGACACTAGCGGCGCGCACGCGCAGTTCACCGGTGGCGAAGTAGCCTTTCAGTTTGCCGAGAGCAGAAGCGTCAAGGTATTTGCCTTGAACGTCAGCAGAGTTGATAACAGAAGTAATTGCGTCTTGCATGGTGGTTCTTCCTTGGGTTTTGCTTAATCTTAAGAGGTTTACGGGGGGTGTGTCTAGAACAATTCACAAAGGAGTTATTCTACGACATAGAGCCGATCACGTAATCGAAGTAGGAAGAAGCTTCAGAAGCATCGTCAGAAGACATAAGACCAGTAGCAACTTCTTTCATTTCGCGAACGCTTTGAGCTACGGCACCGATGTCGGTTCCTAAAGATTTGTACATTTCACGCACACCGACCAAACCGATTTCTTCAATCGGGGTGACATCACCAGCAACTACTCCGTAGGTGATTAAACGTAGGTAGTAGTCCATGTCACGCAGACAGGTGGCGGTCATTTCTTCGCCGTAAGCGTTGCCACCGGGGGAAACGATGTCAGGACGTTTTTGGAATAAGCGATCGCCAGCTTGTTTGACGATGGTTTCGCGAGCGCCGGTCAGGGTTTCAGCGATGCGTAAACGAGCGGCACCACTGGTAACGAAGGCTTTAATTCTGTCCAGTTCGCCGGGGCTGAGGTAACGAGCTTCAGCATCAGCATTCACGATCGATTTCGTGACGATACTCATTGATGGATTCCTCCCAACTAAGTGAGATTAATAAACTTAATCTGACATTTTATAGCAGTTGTGGTCACTACGCTCAAGTTATCTCGTTTCCGCCTTAGCGTCTCAAGACTTCCCTAGCTAGAGCGACCTAACGCAACTATTTTGCGGCATCTGGTTCACCTTCTCACTATTTTCGTAATACTTTTTAACATTTGCCCTGAGAAAGGAGCGCCGGAGTGGGGAAGTGGGGAGCGGGGTGTAGGGTGTAGGGTGTGGGGTGTGGGGAGAATCAATAAAACTAATCTTCTGACGACCGACGACCGACGACTGATTTAACCTAGCCAATTAATTGCCCCCTTAATCCAGTCTTCTGGCTGAGTATTTTTACTAAATAAAGCATCTTGACTGAGGACTGCCATAGCTCGCTCGATCTCCTCTTGGCTGTATCCTAAAGCTAAAAGGGTCATCTGCACATCTTCGAGGATTGCCGCTGCTGGTAGTATTGCCGTGGTTGTCGTTGTCGCTTCTTTTAGCGGTCGCCATGCTGCCAATTTAGTTTTTAACTCTAAAGCGATTCTTTCTGCTGTTTTTAAGCCAACTCCAGGGGTTTTGCTCAAAATTTTGGTATTTCCTGTCACTATCGCCACCACAAGTTCCTCAATCCCCAAGGTATCGATTAAAGCTAGGGCTAATTGCGCTCCAACTCCGTTGACGGAAAGCAGTTGACGAAACAAATCTCGCTCTGGGGCAGTGCCAAAACCGTACAATAAAGGCTGCTCCTCGCGAAGGAGTAGGTGAGTAAAAATCTGACAACTATCATTGTTATCTTTGCCGATGTCTAGGGCTAATCGAGAGGGAATGTGGATTTCGTAACCGATCTGGTTTACGTCTAAAATCAAGATCAGTCGGTTATTGGGGGTTTTGATCACCTCGATCGCTTGTCCCCGTAAATAATTAATCATTGATTTAATTCTCCTACGAAAATAACCGAACCACGGCGATGACGGTTTTTACTCCCTGAAGGAATGCTGGGGAGATTTTCATTTTTGTTACAATTGTTAACAGAAGTGAATGGCGTAATTGATAACCTAATTTTCTTGGCGTTAGTCCCCCATAATTGGAGAAGATACAAAATGAATGGCAACATTAGAGTCGGGAATCTCTTTGGAATTCCCTTTTATATTAATCCTTCTTGGTTCTTTGTTCTGGGGTTAATTACCTTAACCTATGGGGGAGATTTAAGTCAGTTTCCCCAGTTAACGGGAATTATGCCCTGGCTCTTGGGATTTTTTGCCGCTATTCTCCTATTTGCCTCCGTGGTTGCCCACGAATTAGGTCATAGTTTTGTTGCTATCGCCCAAGGTATTGAAGTCAAATCAATTACCCTCTTTTTATTCGGTGGTTTGGCAACTCTCGGCAGAGAATCGAAAACTCCTCTAGAAGCTTTTCTAGTAGCAATTGCTGGCCCTTTAGTTAGTTTACTGCTCTTCGGTATCTTCCTAATTATTGGTTCCAATATTAGTTTAAGCGCGCCCCTGGCGGCGATTCTTTCTCTCCTGGCCTATATCAACCTCGCCCTAGGGCTATTTAACCTGATCCCCGGTTTACCTTTAGATGGTGGTAATATCCTTAAAGCTATCGTTTGGCAAGTAACAGGCAATCCTAATAAAGGGGTTTTATTCGCTAGTCGTTTCGGTCAATTTTTTGGTTGGTTAGCGATTGTCATCGGTGCGCTATCAATTCTCGGAATCAGTCAATTTGGCAGTTTTTGGACGCTATTAATTGGCATTTTCCTCCTACAAAATGCTGGCTTTTCCGCTCAATCAGCTAAGGTTCAAGATTTCCTAAGTCGCTACACCGCTAAAGATGTTATCTCTCCTAATAGTCCTGTAGTTCCCATTAATTTAACCCTGCGCGAGTTTGCTAATAATTATGTTATCGGTAAACAACAATGGTCTAAATTCCTAGTTACCGATAGCGAAGGTAAACTATTGGGGGTGATTAATGTAGAGGCTCTGAAAACGATTCCCACTTCCCAATGGACAGAGGTAAATATCGGCCAGTTATTGCAAACTAGCGAAAGTCTCAAACTGGTTTTGTCTAATACTTCCCTCTTAGATGTGGTAAAAATTTTGGAAGGAGAAAATTTATCTCAAGTGACAGTGGTAGAAGAAAACGGCAGGGTTTTGGGATTAATTGAGAAAGCTTCTATCCTTACTTTTCTCGCCCAAGAAACCCAAAGTCAAGCCGCTTAATCAGTGAGCAGTTATCAGTGATCAGTTATCAGCTAGAATCAGTTAGGTAAATGTAATTTTCACCTCAATATTGATGAATCAGTCTAATCGCTATCTGTTAGGATTTATCCTTGTTGTCGCCGCTTATATAACTTTAATTGCTCCAGAAGTTAATAACCATATACAAGCAATGCTCGGA
Source organism: Microcystis aeruginosa Ma_QC_C_20070703_M131 (assembly GCA_007095475.1). GTDB lineage: Bacteria > Cyanobacteriota > Cyanobacteriia > Cyanobacteriales > Microcystaceae > Microcystis > Microcystis aeruginosa_I. The sequence continues at coordinate 6,374 of SFCA01000256.1, forward strand.
GGATCATCATCAAATTTACAAGCAAACAGATATTCTGAATTTATTAGTCTTGTAATTAATGCGAGCATTTTAGACCTTATATACAAATGGTTTTCAGGAAAGTATAATTTATGAGTTATCAGTGTTAAGTTTCCGACTCACAGAATTTTGTTTAGTATCTCCTGACTATACTGACTGTCGCATTGCTTGCCACAATTGCTCGTATTCTTGCTCGGTTGCTGGTGATAAAGGGTTTAGAAAATCGCTTTTTTTGATCGCTTCTGGATTGACAAGTAAAGGATTATTTTTAATATCTGGGGGAATTTGGTCGGGATTTTGAGTGAGAACTAGGGGTGATAATCCGGAGGTAAATAAAGAAATTTTAGTGGCGGATTCTGGTTGCCAACAAAAATCAATCCATTGCTGGACAAGAGAATTAGGAGTAGTTAAAACTGGTTTTACCCAAACATCTGACCAGAGAGAAGTACCGGATTTGGGGACAACAACTTTAATTTTATTATAGCGATCGCCAACTGGTAAAATATCATTAGACCAACCCACAGACAGCCAGACATCACCGAGTATCAGGGGTTGTAAATAATGTTGAGAACTATAAAATTTTACCTGTTTCTGTAAAGCGAATAGCTGGTCTTTTAGTGCCGTCACTTGTTTTAAATCACTAGAATTATAAGAATAACCCAATTTTTTTAGGGTTAAACCGATGACTTCGCGACGATTATCAATTAGGGCAATTTTACCAGTTAATTCCGGTCGCCATAGATCAGACCAATCCTGTGGTCGCCAGTCAAATTGAGCGAATTTTTCCTCATTATAGGCAATTACTGTCATTCCCCAACGGTAGGGCGCAGCCCAGACTTTCCCCTCTGTTTGCGGTTGTCCTTGGGCATTGCGAGTCATGTTTTCTTGCCAACGGGGGGGCAGTTTTGACCAATTAGAGAGTTGAGAAGTATCTAGGGGTTGAATTAAACCGTTGGTAATCGCTTTTCCCAGCCAAGCATCTCCTAGGGTGACTAAATTACCGATCGCTGGTTTTTGTTCCGTAAAAGGGATAGGAATCGGAAATTGTGAGGCTGGTTGCTCCTGATTTTTCAACCATTTTTCCAACAATTTTAATAGCTCTTTCAGCTGCCTTTCCGACTGAAAATTGACTGTTTTTTCGGCAATAGTTTTCCGAAAGTCTGTTAGTAATCGCGGCGGAATCGAACCGGATAGGAGAAAAATGCTCGGGTCGCCGCTTCTGGAAGCGCAGCCACTTAAACCTCCTGCCAAGGCGATTGTACCTAATCCTTGCAAAAAAGAACGTCTGTTTAACATATCGCCCGCCGATTTTCAACTTCAACAGTAATAATTGCCAGTTTCTAGCCTTAAATTATTATAGGACGATTTTTAACAGAATGTAAACTAGGGAGTTTTGCCGCTACCGATTTCAGCTATAGATCGGCTTTGTTGTTAACTTTTATGGTAGAAAACTCTGATTTTGTCCTAGTTGAAGCTAGGATAGAAGCAGTAAGCTAAGGGGCGAGGGTATAAGACTATGTTCGACAATCATAATCGAGATTTCCATTATTCTTGTCGTTGTGGACAAGCCAATTTTCAGTCGGTAAAACATCGATCGGGTATTTTATTAATCGGGGGAGCGGAAGGAGGTAAGTTAGGAGAAGATCAAGCGACCACATGGTTATTAAATCGAGCTAAAGGCGGCAATTACTTAGTGTTGCGCTTTGGCGATCTTGGTGGTCAAGCCGATTGGATTTGCGACAATTATCCCTCCCTGATCGGCTCGGCGGCGGAACTATCAATTGATAGTCGTGAAGGGGCGAATAATCCTGATGTTATCGAATATATTCGTAATGCCGATATCCTTTTTTTTGCCGGTGGTGATCAAAATCAGTACGAGGATTTGTGGGAAAGCACAAAGGTGGAAACAGCGATCAATTATCTGATCAACGACAAAAAAGTTCCCGTGGCGGGAACCAGCGCAGGAATGGCTATTCTGGGGGATTTTTACTATGCGCCTACTCACGAAGGAGTACTGAGTTCAGAAATATTAAATAATCCCTTTCACTTCAACACCAAAGACTTCTATCGGAGTGATTTTATTCGGGTTCCTTTTCTCAAAAAAGTCGTGACAGATACCCATTTGGATCGACTCAATCAAGATCATCCCGAAACAAGATATGGTCGCCTTTTTGGTTTTTTAGCCCGCAATGTACACGATAATCACAATCAACTGCCCGCCTACGCTATCGGTTTAGAAGAAGGTGCTTTTCTGGCGATCGATGACCATGGTATCGCCAAAGTCTATGGCAACGGCACCGATAAAGGACAAGATGCCTATTTTCTGCAAACTAACGGGACTCTACCCGAACAGATGGAGCCGGATCGGCCTTTAATCTGGAATAATAACGGTCAAGCGGTGAAAGTCTATCGCATCGCGGGAACTCCCTCCGGCAGCGGTGAATTTGACCTCAAGGATTGGTCTAGTGCTGCTGGCGGTAGCTGGGAATATTGGTACACTAAAGGGGGAATAGCCGGGTTTAAGCGGGTTCCGGTAGCCTGAAGGTCATTTTTGTCAAAAAAGTGATTTCTATGGGTGTTAGGATTAATTTTGAGGCAATAAGGAGAATTTTTTGAGCTATGACCCCTGAATTAATCACTTTTGGTCGGTATCTCGCGGGTGAATTTGAAAATCAACGGCAAGCGCAAGCAGAACCGGTGTGGTACGTTCACCTGCGTTTATGGTTGCGTCCGTTGCCTTTATTTCGAGAAGACAGCATCGCTCTTTTTGCCGAACAGGCCAGTATCATCAATTTAGACCAACCCTACCGACCGCGACTGTGGCGATTAACGCGCTCGGAATCGGGAGGGTTAGAGGTTAGGCACTATATGTTTATTGACATCCTCACCGCCGTAAACGGACGGTGATTCCCAAACCTCACGATTTGGGTTTCTGCTTCTTTCCCGAAGGATTTTTCGCACCTGCCTTAACAGATTTACTCTGTTCTGGTCTTATGGTCGCTCTACAGACTGACACCGCAAGCC
>SFCA01000257.1:0-2798 GCA_007095475.1 Microcystis aeruginosa Ma_QC_C_20070703_M131
CCCCTAAGCCGAGTTTTCAAGGTGCTGCGCCGTCCACTTGGTTTTCGAGACTGGCCTTTTAATTCTAACGTAAAGCCAACCTAGAACGGCGGGGTTTCAGACCCAAAATTTCCGATGATGTCCTCGAAGGTGAAGGGACAGTGAGAGGGAAAAGTCCGTATCGGTAAATCCGTGTCTCGCAAAGCCAAATCCACTCCGGCCTCGAAAGCATCGGATAAAGCCGTCGGTATCCGGGATTTTAAACTAGGATTGCCCTCTAGATGCCGTCTGATCCCTCGTCTCTGTTCTCTAATTGTCAAAAACCAGCTGCGAGAACGTTTATCTGGCTGATATTCCCATTTGAGAAGATGTCCTACCAAAACGGTTAGACTGCTCACCAGTTCTCGATATTCTTGTTTACCCAAGGAAATGATTTCCTCCCGTAAGTTTTGCCAGTCCAGAGCTTCTACCTGTCGGTTGGCTAGAGCTTTCGCTTGTAGCTCTGTCCACCCGTAGAAGTCCGATTCATACAGGGAATTGGCTTGATCTTTCATATTGGAACTTTACCTAAAATGTCGGCTGGAAGGAACCCTAGAGATGACAGGTTCCGCCAGTATAGAACAGCGAAGCACGATCAAAACGACAGCAGTTTGGCGATATTTGAATAGGCGTACTGACTCCGCACCGGATAGTGAACATTTACCGTAGCCGTGATGTTGACGTTGGACTGACGCTCGAATACCATCACGATGTCGGAGCCGCCGAAGAGGAAAGTCGAGATCATCTCGCCCTTCGACACCGTTTTTCCCACCACCTCCTGGCGCACCTTCTCGTTGATCAGTGCCACCTGCTCATCATAAGATCGCCCCTTCTTTTCCTGTTGGGTAAGACGGATAAGTTCCTGCGTCCCTGGTTTGACGAAGACAACGGAGGATACTTGTGCCATTCCAATGGGCAGCACGGCGATCTTGCCGATAGCGGTTTCCAGGACAAAAAGCCCACGGCACTGCACAAACTGATAGTCTGTGGCATCCTGTGCATCCAGATAACGGTGCGGCATGGCCACGTTGGCCAAGGATGAGTTTTCATCGGCACGTCCCTCAGCATCGAGTAGGTCAAGTTGGACATCCAGGTAAACCTGTCCTGGGATAAATTTAGCCTCAATTATCCTGCCCGCTGCCGGGGCGTGCTGCCGGTGATAGTCAAAGACATTGAGAAAGCTGTGGACGAGAATGCCGCCCTCGAAATCCTGGGCATACTCGGAACCCTTTAACAGTTCTGGGATAGGCCATTCGACGTGCTTGACCACGATTGAGGACTCTGCGGGCATCGGCTCGCCCACCCGAGTGGTGATAGTCCATTGGCCGACGAAAGTGGACTCGGCTGGGAAGACAATAATCCGAGGATCGTCTGGCTGGGCGACTGGGCGCTGTCGATTGATATCCTTGAAAGTTCTGGAAAACCACTCGTTGAATGTCTTGTAGTTCTTGATCCCGTTTTCGCCCCCATTGTAGTCCTGGTAGGTATATTCCGGCCCGAACTTATAGGTTACGAGATGGTTGGCCGATTCGGGTGTGTCGAGAAATTCGCCCCATTCGACCGCAAATTCCCGAAGCCAGAGGGATAGCGGTGTTAGATCCTCGCCGGTAAAGGGAGCGATGGGGCTTTGCAGGGAGACGAGTTCGGGTTGGTTGAAGTAGTAATAGAACTGCGTCAGGTGCAGATAATCTGTGCGTTCATGGTAAATGTCGCCCTGCCATTCCCAGACCCGCAACCCGGGGATCCACGTTACCAGGGCATCGATGTAATAGTAAAATTGGTAGAGGTTGTGTATCCGATCGAGTTCGGGGATGCGCTGTTGACTTACTGTCCAGATCGCGCTCTGGAAGGCTCCCCCATAGGCGTAATCGTCGATGAGCTTTTTAAGTTTCTTTGTGATCGGCTGCTTCGGCTCGTACACCGCGCTATCGGGGGGTAGCTCTTTAAGGAATTTCGGCCCCTGGGGGATTGACGATGAAACTCCCTGCTCGTTCAGGTGCTGGGCCTCCCGCGCCGACACCGCTTTCCATTTCAACCGGCCATAACTCTGGTTGTGATTTGTGTTCATGCCATTTTCCTCTTGTTGAATATCAAACTATCTATCTAAAATCTCCACAGACAGGGCCGACATTCCGCACATCTTCATATACTTTTATATATTTTTACATTCCCCAAGATGTTTTGACAAAAAACCTTCATTGTATAAACTACTATTAAGAACATTTTCAATAATTGATTTTTTCTGAGAAAAAAATTTACAATTCTTCACCTTAATAAAAAATCCATCATTGTAGCTATAATCCTGATTGGCAAAGGTTTCTCAGCAATAGATTAGTAAAAATTATCAATTGAATGTTAAGAAGTGCAGAAAGTGAGTCTAGTTGCCTGAGATAATATTAGGTCGAGGTCTATACCTAATACTAAATCCGTTGAGTATAGGCTACATATCAGGATAGGCACTCATGCAAAAGGGAGAATAAATAATCAGTTTTTAATAACCAAATTTAGTAAGTAGGTAGGTGTTAAAAGTTGTCAGACACCCCCCTTATCAAGCTATCCATTAGTCGGATCTTTCTTAACAAAAAGAGAAGAAACTTAAAAAAAGGGTAAACGATTGATAGGTATAGTTTTGAAAGAAGGAATTAAGGTGGAGGTAAGCAAAAAAATAGACCTCCTGCAAAAGTCCTATTCAGCTACTTGATGATAGCCTAAAGCAAGTTCATAGTTGTAAATGCCAGCGATTAAATTAAATCTCAGACCAAAACGCCGTCTCCGATTCC
>SFCA01000258.1:0-37264 GCA_007095475.1 Microcystis aeruginosa Ma_QC_C_20070703_M131
AATCTTTCTCAATTAATTCTTAAGAATTTATAAATATTGCGGAATGTTAATTTAAATATTCTCAAGTTTTTGCAGTCAATAAATAATTTTTGCTTATCTTTGTCGGAAAATAGAACTCCCGCAACAATCCCACATCTACCATTGGGTTAGGAGTCAGTTATCAGTTATCAGTTCACTGAGAAAACTCCCCACACCCTACACCCCACACTCCACACCCCACACCCCACTTCCCCAATTCCCCAATTCCCCACTCCCTGCTATCGGCAGCCGATGACCCTATCTGAACAAGAAAGACAACAACTCTGTGACACTGCTCGGGAAGTGGCGAAACTTTCCTATTCTCCCTATTCCCGTTTTCGAGTGGGGGCGGCGGTCTTGACAGATAAAAAGATTTATGCTGGTACTAATGTAGAGAACGCTAGTTATGGCTTGAGTTTGTGTGCGGAAAGGGCAACTTTAGCGCAAATAATCGCGGCGGGCGATCGAGAAGTACGGGCGATCGCTATAGCCTGTATCGATGGGAAGGATGATATTAGTCAGTTAACTCCCTGCGGAGCCTGTCGTCAATGGATAGCCGAATTAGCGCCGCAAGCGGAGATTATTATCTGTGGAACCCAGCAAAATTATTGTTTTAATCTCTCGGATTTACTGCCTTTTTCCTTTCGTTTTTAATTGTGGCCATCAAGTACAGTGGTTAACGTACTACAAAAACGGCTGACTCAGCAAGACTAATATAATGCAGATCATGTTTAAGCTTTCTTGCTGTTCTGTAAATGCGATCGCTCTTGGTTTATTATGGGGGGCGATTGGTCCGGTGTGGGCAGAAACGGAGTTAGACCTAGACCCGAAAATTCGGCAAGAAAGCCCGGTTTTAGAGCGTTGGTTAGAAAAAATACCCGATATCGCCGAAGATATTCGCCGCGATCCTAGTTTTCGCACTCGTATCCGTTTAGGATATGCAGAGTTTCCTTCTAGCGATAATTCCAGTGGCGTGATTTTGGGGGTAGAAGATGTGTTTTTCGGTCAAACCAGTTTAACCCTAAGCGGCGATTATCAGACGGCTTTTAACGGCAAAAGGACGGCAATAGGAGCAAATTTACAATACTATTTCCTCCCTTTGGGCGATTATGTCAATCTAGCTCCGATGGTGGGCTATCGTTACATTCAAACAGGAAATTACAGCACCGATGGGCTTAACTTAGGATTAAAGCTCAAATTAGCCCTTTCTCGCACGGGAGCGGCAGATATCACCGTCAGTCAGAGTTTTATCTCTCCCGGTGGTGATAACGAGGTGGGATTGACTACTCTTTCGGTTGGTTATGCGATTACCTCTAATTTACGTTTAGCTGCCGATATTCAAGCCCAAAATTCCCGCGCTCGTAAAGATAGCTCCCTGGGAATTTTACTGGAATGGCTGCCCTAATTAGGGTTTGCGGCAAAAAGTTTTTCCTGGAGGTAGGGTGTGGGATGTAGGGTTTTACCGATAAAAACTCACATCTGATCACTGATTACTGGTCACTGGTCACTGATTAGGTACTAAAGTATTTAGCGGTGGGGTGATAGGTGATAATGGCGGTGGTGGATTGTTCTGGGTACAATTGTTCGCTTTCGTCCATAGACATCCCAATGCGATCGCATCCTAACAGAGCTAGTTGCTTGTATTGGTCCTGAATATTGGGACAAGCGGGATAGCCGAAACTATAGCGAGAACCCTGGTAACGCTGTTGCAGTATATCGCGGATATTATCGGGATCGAACTCGGCGAAACCTAACTCGCGACGGATGCGGGTGTGAGTCCATTCGGCCATGGCTTCGGCGGTTTGGACAGCCATGCCGTGATAATAGAGGTATTCGGTATATTCGTTGGCATCAAAGAGAGATTTAGCGTATTCCGTGGCGATTTCTCCCACCGTCACCGCTTGCATCGGGAAAACGTCGATAATCCCGGATTCCTGCGGGGCGAAAAAGTCAGCAATACAGAGACGACGACCGGATTTCTGGCGCGGAAACTCAAAAATGGCGATCGGTTGCAGATTTTCGGGTTTTTCGCCCGCTTGTATCGATTCGGGATCGTAAATTAAGAGGGAATTACCAGACGACTGACAGGGAAAATAACCATAAATTAATGTGGGGTTTAGTAAATTTTCCTTGACAATTTTCTCTTTCCATGCTGCTAGAATTGGATGAACTTTTTCCTGTAAAAACTGGTCGTATTCTTGCTTCGATTGGCTTTGTGGTTTGCGGAATTGCCATTGACCGACAAATAAAGCTTGTAGGTCTAAATACCAGAAAACCTCCTCGATGGGAATTTCTGCTGCGGTTAATATTTTAGTACCCCAGAAGGGCGGTGTTGGTCGGGGAATATCAACTGCCACCGCTTCCGAACGACGGCTATCAATAACTAATTCTTGGTTGACGCTGCCATCGGTAAAAATAGTATCGGGATTAACCTTTAATTCTTCGGCGACAACCAGGGTTTTTTCTGCCTCGGCAAACTCCGCTAAAAAGCCTTTACTATCATCCCATTGACCGCCAGCTTTAGCGGGCATTAATTTATCCATAAAATGCAGGTCAGAGAAGGCATCTTTTCCATAGATAACCTGTCCCTTGTAGGTTTTTTGACAGTCATCATGGACAAATTTGGGAGTTAAAGCTGCCCCGCCAAGGATAACGGGAACGGTGATTCCTTTTTCGTTAAAAACCTCTAGATTTTCCTTCATAAAAGCCGTCGATTTCACCAATAAACCGCTCATGGCGATACAATCGGCCTTATGTTCTTTGTAGGCTTCGATGATATTTTCTACAGGTTGTTTAATGCCCAAATTAATCACCCTATAGCCGTTATTGGTCAAGATAATATCAACTAAGTTTTTACCAATATCGTGAACATCCCCTTTAACCGTTGCGATAATAAAAGTCCCTTTGGCATTATTATCCCCCTCTTTTTTCTCCATAAAGGGTTCTAAAAAGGCAACGGCCGCTTTCATAGTTTGGGCAGATTGGAGAACAAAAGGTAACTGCATTTGTCCTGAACCAAATAACTCACCCACTACCTTCATCCCATCCAGGAGGAAAATATTAATAATATCGAGGGGTGGATAGTCCTGTAAAGCTTGCTTCAAAGCGTCTTCCAGTCCCAATCTTTCCCCATCAATAATATGCTGTTTTAAGCGTTCCTCCACGGGTAAATTAGCATTACTAGAGGGGTCTTTTTTAGTAGTTTTCCCCGCAAATAATTCGGTTAATTTGGTCAGGGGATCATAAACACATATATCGCCATCAAAACGACGATTATCATAGATTAAATCCCGACAAATTTGCTGATATTCTGGTTCAATTTTTGCCAGAGGAAGAATCTTATTGGCGCTGACGATTGCCCCATCCATCCCCACCTGCATCGCTTCGTTGAGGAAGACGGAATTTAATACCTGACGCGCTGCCGGATTCAACCCAAAAGAGATATTAGACACACCTAAAAGAATATGACATTCGGGCAGTTCTTGGCGAATTCGACGCATTGCTTCGATAGTAGCCTTGCCATTTTCTCGGTCTTCTTCGATACCGGTAGAAATCGGTAAAGCTAGAGGATCAAAAAAGATTTCGTAGGGAGGAATTCCGTATTCTATCGCCCCATAATAGGCCCGTTTAGCTATCTGGAATTTTTTCTCGGCAGTACGTCCCATTCCTTCTTCATCAATGGTTCCAATTACTACCCCCGCACCGTATTTTTTCGCTAAATCCAAGACTTGATAAAAACGCGGTTCCCCGTCTTCGTAGTTAGTGGAGTTGAGGATACATTTACCCCCCGCTACTTTTAACCCCGCTTCCATTTTTTCCCATTCGGTGGAATCTAACATTAAAGGTAGGGTGACATTATTAACTAAACGAGAGGCTAATTGGTGCATATCGCGCACCCCATCCCGGCCCACATAATCGACGTTGACATCGAGAATATGCGCTCCTTCTTTTACCTGCGCTTTCGCCATCGATACTAAACTATCCCAGTCTTCAACATTGAGCAGTTCCCGACATTTTTTAGAACCACTGGCGTTTAATTTTTCCCCGACAATCAGGAAAGAATTATCTTGAATATAGGGTTGGGTACTGTAGATAGAAGCGGCGGAGGGTTCATAATGATAATGACGAGATTTCGGAGTTAAACCCCGACTTAGTTCCGCTAAAGCTTGAATATGGTCGGGACGAGTACCACAACAACCGCCGATAATTTGTACTCCCAAATCTTCGATAAAGTGCATTAAAGCCATTTTTAATTCTACGGGAGTGAGGCGATAATGCGCTTGACCGCCGACATTTTCTGGTAAACCAGCGTTAGGAATACAAGAAACAATAAAAGGGGAATTTTCCGAGAGATATTTAATATGGGGTTTCATCAAATCGGGACCGGTGGCGCAGTTAAGTCCCAAAATATCGATTTTATAGGGTTGTAAAATAGAGACAACGGCGTTAATTTCCGTTCCTACTAACATCGTTCCCATGGTTTCCATCGTCACTGAAACCATGAGGGGCAATCGTTGACCTTTTTGCTGAAATACTTCTTCAATAGCATTTAAAGCCGCTTTAATTTGCAGGACATCCTGACAGGTTTCTACTAATAATAAATCTGCCCCGCCATCGTACAGACCCTCTACCTGTTCCACATAGGCATTTTTGAGCGTATCAAAGTCTATATGACCCAAAGTGGGCAGTTTTGTCCCCGGCCCCATGGAACCCGCCACAAAACGGGGTTTTTCGGGGGTAGAGTATTTATTAGCGCAAGCCTTGGCCAGTTCGGCGGCGGTTTTGTTGAGATAATAGGCTTGATCGGCTAAATCGTACTCGGCTAAAACTATCGAGGTTCCCCCGAAGGTGTCGGTTTCAATCACATCCGCACCCACGGCTAAAAAGGCTTCGTGGACTTTGGCTACGGCGCTAGGTTTAGTATGGACAAGATACTCGTTACAACCTTCGTATTCTGCCCCACCAAAGTCCTCGGCCGTCAGATTTTGGCTTTGTAGGGAAGTTCCCATCGCCCCATCAAAGACGAGGACGGGATGCTTGGGACCGTTGAGGTAGTCGAGAAAGGGGCTATTCATAGAGAGATTTACTGCTATAGCATTTTGAAAGTTTATTGTAATACGGTTACTAGAAATCTGCTATGGTCGGCATTTCAGTTATCAGTGATCAGTTATCAGTGATCAGTTATCAACTAGAAGAAACAGGTCGGCAAGCTGTTGGGAATTTTAGTACAAATGCTCAACTATTTCTCCCTGCTATAGTCAACAGCCTAGCACCAGCGATCGAGAAAGCCAATCAATCTAATTTTGTAGAACTAGACGGGCTAAACCAACTCCGGGATAATAATTACCGAGAATTTGTTGATAATCTAGGCCTTTTTCCGCTAATTTATAAGCCCCAGTTTGACTCATGCCGCGACCACCGTGGGCCCAAGCGACAATTTCATCGGTGGCAGCATAAAGAGACTCGACTACACCCCCTTTATAGCTGAGAATCTGCCCGGCAGTGGCATTAACCGCTTGGTGAGTCGATTGATACTCCGAGCGAATGCCCTTATATACCTGCCAGCGTTGGCTATTGCCCAGATGAAACCAAGCATTAGCGGGGCGGATTATATGTACTAGGGCGTAGGAACGAGCGGCGATCGCTTGTGCCTTTAAAGCGTGCATTGGCGCAGTGGAGTGCATTTCACTACCCACCACACTATAGAGATAGGCCTCTAAATTAACCTGATTGACCACTAACAAGCGATCGCCTTGGGCGACAAGGAGGATTTTGCCCCGATACCAACTATCATCCACATAAACTAAACCATCGGCACTGGTGGGCTGCACAAAAATCACCTCTGGCAGCGATAAATCGCCCATTTTTAAGCCATTGGCACCTGGAATGACCGGTAAACCCTCGTTAGTGGCAATCGTTTTTAAACCACGACCTTGGCGATCGGTGATCACCGCCGGCCCGTTAACTCCAATCAAAACACTGGCCACATCCCTTTTAATCGCCACGCGAATTTCTAGGACCGGCGGCGTATAATTAGCGGGAACCGCTAAGGGTTGTCTAGTCACTGGTTTAACCGCGGCAGCGGGGGCAGTATTAGGGGCAGTATTAGGGGCAGTATTAGGGGCAGTATGGGCCGATGGTGCTATTTTTTTCGGCGCGGAGGGGGAAGATTGGGGAGAGGGCGCTAGTTTCGGCGATGGCGCGGTTAAGGGTACGATCGGAGATGGGATAATAGGAGCAGGGGAGGCAGCAGTCTCTAGATTTGCCTGGGGTTGCGGGGTTTCTGGTTTTTCCTTGGCTAAATAAGTTAAGAGAATTGGCGTAAAAGTGGCGATCGACAGCAAAGGAACGGCACAATGACGCAGCAGGGAAAAATAGGTACTAGCAGCAAATTTCACTTTAATCACACCATCTTTAATTTTCTTATCTAACTTTATCATTCCCCTCTCAGGCCGGGCAATTCTAGAGAAAAACTCTCGTATTCTTGAGCTTGTTAGGACAAATAAGGCTGAAATAGTCAAGAAAAGCCGAAAAAATCCTGATAATTTTTATTTATGCCTCTGATTTGTTCCTTTCAGAGCAAATTATACAACAGAGGGAAATAGGAGAGTAATGATTTTGTAGGTACTGATTATCTTGATACTCAAATTAGTTGACAGAGATGTTTAAGGATTTTGAGAACCTCATATAAATCCCCCGGATTTCTCATGGCGAATAAACGAGAGGTTCCGTATAAAGGTTTACCGTCCCATAATAATTTAACAAATAAAAACTCGGAACCATTGGTCAACATTCCATAATTAGGACGGTTGGGATGAGGATTGGCCATTAAATAAGCTAATAATTGCGGTAAACCTGCTTCAACGGAATAAATAACCCGTTTTGATTCAATAATCATTACCCATAATTGCTCTTTTAGAATTAAAGTATCTAACCTTCCTTTAATTATTAAATCTTGCTCTTCTGTAATAATTTCAACAGACTCTTCTGCTTTAATGTGAAAGGGAAATAGATAAAAGTTACCAATAAATAATAATGGGTCTAAAACCGTCATCCTCACCGAAGTTTCTAAAAAGGGAGGATAATTCAATAAGTTAAAATAACCTGTTTTGATTTTATCTAACAATTCTTTTTCCTGTTCAGAGATTGCTTCTAAGTCTTCTTGCCATTCCCCAAAAAAATGCTCATCTTCTATAAACTGTAGTTGAAAATGATTAATTAAATCTCTGAGAGTGACTTCTTTTGCTTGTAAAATTTGAACCATATTTACCTCCTTAATTAACACTTACGTTAATGGTAATTTGCTATTTTTAATTGAATTTACCTAAATTTTTAACCAAGCAAAATATCCGTTACTGACAGGGTTAACTGCTCTAAATCAGAGAGAACAGTTAAGGATATGGTCTTGTTTTGTTTACCTGCACATCGCTTCGGTTAGCATCGTTCAGGTTTTTATCAGCTGCTTTCGCTCTTCCTACATCATCCAGATTAGCCATCGTCTTCTCCTTAATTTAGAGTACATGAAAGGTTCACTTTGCTATGATTTATCCAAGAGATTTATTGAGATATAAGTAGTTAGGTGTTAAAAACTTTATTCCCCCCTTATTTCCCAGGGAAGGGGGGTTAGGTCATTCGGGCGATTTTTCATGTTGGCAAGGTCATATTCTGGTTTCATGGTTTTATTATCGATAATGTTTACTTTCGTTTTTACCCGTAAAAGTCCTCATTTAGAATCTGTTCAGGTGTGAAAGGACAAGCGAGGGGATACTCACTTTCTTGGGGAATACGAATACCAAATTGAGCGCGTTTACCCTGTTTGATGGCGACTTTACGAGCGCTGGAATAGGCTTGTGTGATGGAGATTAAGAGATAAGATTTAAGAGAGGGAGTCTTAAGTAAATCATCTTGAACGCGCTGGCGATGCTCATCTACTGAATTATACCAACTTGCTTTCATTGTCTCAGGAGCATCATGCTGTATCTTTAATTTGAGTAAGTGAATCAACAAGACCATTAAGTTGATCTCTAAGGCGCGTTTCTCTGACTTACCCAAATCTTTTAACTCCTCAATTAAGTTTTCTATATCCAGTTGTTCAAACTGTCGATTCTGTAATTGATGAATAGTTTGCTCAATCCACAACTGAAGATCTTGTTCGTAAAGTGTTGTGGGATTTTCTTGAATGTCCGATTGTTTTAATAAGTTCATTTGGCTTTCATTAAGTTAACGGTAGATGAATAATTTGGTCTTTATATTTATTATTATACTTGATCTTTACCAGATAGTGTGATCGCATTGGGTTCTTAATTATTGACCTCTCCCCTCAATAATTGCTGATAAATTGGTTTCATCATCAACTTAGCTGCAGAAACCGTCACCGAATATCCCATCGCCACCACTGCTTGCATTCCCGCAGTCATCAAACGACTTCCTAAACTGGTTTCCCGATAGTCTTCTGATTCCTGGGAAATTTGCTTTGCTGACTGACAAGCATTGAGAATACAAATAGGGATATTTTTCCCGGTGAGTAAATTCGCTAATTCCGTCGCTTCTACCGGAGTCGCTTGACCTTTTTCTTCTCCTTCCAGAAACAGAAAAGCTTTTACTCCCTCATATTCTGCTAAATCCTCCAGTCCCCATCCCCTTTGATAGCGCCAAGAGTCCCCGTGAACCTGTCTTTGGTACTGTTCATATTCCATTAATCCGCCATGAACATCGAAATGAATAACATGATAGTATCCTTCTCCCTTCTCATCCAGATGTCTGGTTAGTGATTCATAAGTTCCGGGACGCAAAATATCAATTTTTACCGGTATTTCACTACTATTTACCAGTTCTACCAAAGGACGGGAAATCGTGCGATAGTTAACATCAGATTCCTCATTAGGACGCGCAATCACCACCAGAAGATTGATAGTAGGATAAGTGGCCATTTGCACCGGGACAACTGTAGCCCCTCGACGCTGGCGGGAGATGATACAATCTATAGAAAAGGGACGCGGTAAATCAGGATCTTTCAGCGCTTCCCAATGTAAAGCTTGAAATTCTGGCGACTGACTTTCGATGATAATTTGCAGTTGACTTAACTGCTTTCGCAAGTCTCGATATTCCCCATAAGCATTTAAATTACTCTGGAAAACCTGTTTAAATAAATTTTCGCCATAGTTTTGGACGCTGTTGGCGGCTTTTTGCGCTTTATCCGTGTCTAGCGTCGGAAATACTAACCATTCCTCAAAGTACCATTCTAGTTGTTTTTCTTCTTGGTTAGTAAAGGGGTCAGTAACCGTAATTGGGTAGCTGTTACCGCTATCAAAATTGAGACTAGCAGTAAAGCCACCATCGTTAATTCCTTCTTCGCGGATGGTGAGGACTGGCATAGAGATAAGTTGAGAATTGTTCTATTACAACTCTTCAGCAGTTTAACGGTATTATACTGGGAAAAACTTATTGCTTTTAGCCTATGGATGTTCGAGCGGCAGTTGCCCTAGAAGCGGGAAAACCCCTAACTATTGAAACGGTACAATTAGCAGCACCGCAAGCGGGGGAAGTGTTAGTAGAAATCAAAGCCACGGGAGTTTGTCACACCGATGCCTATACTCTCTCTGGGGCCGATCCTGAAGGCTTATTTCCCTCAATTTTAGGCCATGAAGGGGCCGGAATCGTGGTAGAAGTGGGAGAAGGTGTCACTAGCCTAAAAGTGGGGGATCATGTTATTCCCCTATACATTCCCGAATGTCGTCAGTGCGAATACTGTCTCAGCTTTAAAACCAATCTCTGTCAAGCGATTCGTCTTACCCAAGGTCGGGGAGTAATGCC
The DNA here is from genome assembly GCA_007095475.1 of Microcystis aeruginosa Ma_QC_C_20070703_M131. GTDB lineage: Bacteria > Cyanobacteriota > Cyanobacteriia > Cyanobacteriales > Microcystaceae > Microcystis > Microcystis aeruginosa_I. Next base: position 9,832 of record SFCA01000258.1, read on the forward strand.
GGATGGAACCAGTCGTTTTTCCCTCGATGGTCAGCCTCTTTATCACTACATGGGAACCTCGACTTTTTCTAACTATACCGTGCTGCCGGAGATTTCCCTAGCCAAGATTCGCCCCGATGCTCCCTTTGAAAAAGTCTGTTATATCGGCTGCGGAGTCACTACAGGTATCGGTGCGGTGATTAATACCGCTAAAGTGGAACCGGGGGCAAAAGTGGTGGTTTTTGGTCTGGGAGGTATCGGTTTAAACGTTATTCAAGGGGCCCGTTTGGTGGGGGCCGATATGATTGTCGGGGTCGATATCAATCCCCAGAAACAAGCTTTAGCGACCAAATTCGGGATGACTCATTTTGTTAATCCCCAAGAAATCGAGGGGGATTTAGTGGCCTATCTGGTGGATTTAACTAAGGGTGGGGCCGATTATAGTTTTGAGTGTATCGGCAATGTCCAGATTATGCGTCAAGCTTTGGAATGTTGCCATAAAGGTTGGGGTGTTGCCACTATTATCGGTGTAGCCGGGGCCGGCCAAGAAATTAGTACCCGTCCTTTTCAATTAGTCACCGGACGGGTCTGGAAAGGTACGGCTTTTGGTGGAGCGAGAGGTCGTACAGATGTACCAAAAATAGTCGATTGGTACATGGAGGGCAAGATTAACATTGATGATTTAATCACCCACGTTCTACCTCTGGCAAGAATTAACGAGGCTTTTGACCTGATGCGACAAGGGGATTCTATCCGCAGCGTGATTACATTTTGAGCAGGGATAATGTTACATTAGGTTAAGAAACACTTGACAAAAGACTCTTAACTATATCTCTGCGCCAGTTTCCTTTCCTGAAATCTCGATCGCCGGTATCACGGAACCAATTATCTATCGCTATATTCAAAGGCTAAACGCGGGCGAATTTGCCGAAACTGCGGGACTATTCGCCGAAGATGGCATTTTAATTTAGTGTCAGCATTCGTCAATACCGAGCCAGAAATAGCCTGAGCGAAAAGCTTGGGCTGTTGTCGTTGGTTTTGGAATTTTCCCAGAATTTATGCCAAGAAACCTATCGTTCGGCGAAGAAACCGTGTCAAGAAATCCCGATGGTAAATACTACGCTTCTATTTTGGTCAACCCTTCAGCTCTTCGGCATAGCTCAGAGGCCACTTCGCTCAGGCTTCGACGGTGAGCTCAGCCGAACCGCCGAACCGCGAAGTCGAGACGTTGATGATGGGCAATCCCCCCCAGATACCTTTAATCAGGGGGGTAACGAAGGCGGCGGGATAGAAGGTAAAGCCATCTGAATGGATTTAGGACTGAATCATTTTGCTATTACCAGTAATGGCAGTAAATATGACAATCCTAGACATTGAGCTAAACATCAACGTAATCTAAAAAGGAAACAACAGAAGCTATCCCGTAAAAAGAAGGGAAGTAACAACCGTCAAAAAGCTAGAGGTAAATTAGCTAAAGTTCACTCTAAAATCTCAAGATGTCGTGAGGATTTTCTCCACAAGCTATCCCGTAAGATAGTTAACGAAAACCAAGTTATTGCGGTAGAAAACCTCAAGGTTAAAGCCATGGAACGCCATCATAATTTAGCTGAGGCTATTAGTGATTGTGGTTGGGGGATGTTTTGTACAATGCCCAAATACAAGGCAGAATGGGAAGGAAAAACCTATATGGAAGTTGATAGATTTTTCCCTAGTTCTAAAACTTGTCGTGTTTGTCTCAATCAAGTGGGTAGTTTGTCCCTTGATGTTAGAATATGGACTTGTGAACATTGTCAGACAACTCATGACCGGGACATTAATGCGGCGATAAATATCAAAAATGAGGCCTTACGGATACTTGTACTGAGCAAAGCCGAAGCTTGCCCTGAGAGAAGCCGAAGGGTATTGTCGTTAGGAAAAGTGCGATACTGCCTATAGAGGGGATGTAAGACCAAAAGCTGGGCGTAAGTCCGTCTTGAGGCAATCCCCCGTGAAATAGGAAGCTCTCAATGACCTTGAGAGTAGTTCACTTGTTGTCATCCACCCTAGCCAAAAACTGCATGATTAGCCATAGTTTACCAGGTCGTTTTCCCAGAAAAAATCCCACCCGTCGGCTGCGAGCTTTTCTCCTAGGTCTTTTCGCCGCGGGTATGACCGCTTTGCCCCTAAAAGCCGCCGAAGAAATTGAATTTGTCTATACTCCCCTCGTCTTTTCCGTATCGGTAGCATCCCTAGAAACCTTTGCTAAAGAAGGAAAGATCGATGCTAATTTAAGAAGATTTCTGGCCAGAGCAACTCCCGAAGCAAGAGAGCAGTTTCGTGAAGCTTTATTAACAAAAATTGACATCGATCCTGTTTTACTATCTCGTTTTTTTAATAGTGTGATGGGTGCTGATATGCTCTCTCGTTTGGGCAAAGGCATCACCATTGAAGGGGGAATTAATGGTAAATATGCCCTGCGGGGTGCGATTGTTAGTGCCGCTTTTGAGCCGGGAGGATTAACCCTTTTAAACGTCCTGAAAAAATTCCCCAATAATATACAGTTACAGGGGGAAGAAATCCTCGGATTAGCTAAAACCATCGATTATGCGGTTTATGTGGCGGAAATATTTATCAAAGATATGCGCCTCTGGACAGCCGAGGAAGCCGCTGCCGTTAAACCAGCGATTAATTATGCCAGTTTACCCGATTTGCGTCAGCGCGGTAGCTTTCAGGTAAAAAAAGAAGTTTGGAACCTAACCGATAGCAGTCGCAATCGCAGTTTATATGTGAATGTTTATATCCCGCAAACTTTCCGAGAAGGCAAAACACCTGTAATTATTTTTTCCCACGGATTAGCCTCGCGACCGGAAGATTATGCCCAAGCAATTGAACATCTGGCTTCCTACGGATTTTTAGTAGCGGCACCGCAACACCCCGGCAGTGATACCCAATACCTACAAGGAATGTTAGGGGGGTATTATCGCAATATTTTTGATGGCAATGAGTTTATTAATCGACCCAAAGATATTAGCTTTGTCATCGATGAATTAGCCAGACGAAATGCTAGTCAATTTCAAGGTAAACTTAACCTAACTAATGTGGGAGTAGCGGGTCATTCCTTTGGGGGTTATACATCTCTAGCTGTTGCTGGCGCACAAATTGATTTTGATAATCTCGCCCAAGATTGTAATCGTCCTTACTCCGGGATTAATATCGCTATTTTACTGGAATGTCGCGCCCTAGAATTGCCTAGAAAGGTCTATAATTTTCGCGATGAACGAGTCACGGCTGTCTTTGCGGCTAATCCCGTTAACCGCAGTATTTTTGGGGAAAAAGGTTTAAGTAAAATCTCGATTCCTGTCCTCTTGGGTTCAGGAAGTTATGACCCAGCAGCTAATCCGATTTTTGAACAGGCCATTCCTTTTACTTGGTTAAAAACGCCGGATAAATATCTGGCCATGGTGGAGGGACAAGCTCATGTAAATTTTACGGAATTGGATGCAGGAATGCAAAAAACCCTGGAGTCTGTGGTCGATATCACTTTACCCGATCAAAATTTAATCGAGGATTATGCGGGGGCTTTATTGGTCTCTTTTTTTGAAGTTTATATTGCTGATAATGAAAAGTTTCGTCCTTTTCTTCGGTCTAGTTATGCAGAATATCTCAGTCAGGGACAAAAGTTTAAATTAGACTTTATTACTGCCGCTTCTGACCAGAAATTATCTCAATTAATTGAGAAATTGCGCGCACGTCGGCAATAGGCAAAAGGCAGCTATCAGTAAGTAGCCGGTTACAATTAAGGATAAAATACAGTAAAAGGTAGGGTGCGTTAGACGGCAAAAATTCCTGTTTTGACTTGAAGCTAACAATCCGTCGTAACGCACCACCTATCATCAACTAAGTAGCTGGTTACAATTAAAGATAAAATACAAAAAACCAGAAGCCTGTCCCACTATCTAACAATTAATTGAGATTACTTACTTGTTAAGTGGCAAGTTCGTCGTTTTCTTTTCACTAATGACTGTTTACTGATAACTGAAAAATCTTCCCACTGCCCATCTGCAAAAAAGATTCTCTTGAGTTGTATAATCTCTAAAGGATTAGCGTACCCAAGAAAAAAATTATTTCATGCTCAGAAAAATTAGACTATCATACTTTGGCTTAATTTTAGGCAGTATTTTAACGGTTATCGGGATCATCGGTTATGCTCAAGGTAACGCCACGGTAAATTTAGCGGGGTTTTTCTACGGATTACCGTTATTATTGGGAGGTTTAGCCCTAAAAGCTTCAGAAATCAAACCTATACCCTTCAGTCAACCCACTAGCCCCGAAATCTTGCAATTGCGCCAACAACAGGCTACTATCACCCAAACCAAACTTCGCAACGATGTCACCCGCTATCGCTACGGACAGGAAGTGCATCTGGATGAAGCCCTAGAAAAGCTGGGATTAAGCCCCACGGACGAGGAAAGACCGACTTTAGTGGGAATTCGTGAAACTGCTGTTGATTCCGCCTATTGTCTCACCCTAGAATTTGAATCGCCCCTTTTACCCCTAGAAAAGTGGCTGGCAAAACAGGAAAAAATCGAAAGATACTTTGGCCCAAGAATTAGAGCCGAAATTAAGCAAGTTGACGAGGAAAAAATTGATTTAGCCCTAATTACTATCCCTAACGCCTAAATGCTCACGCCTATTCAGTATGGCTTCTTGGCACTCGCTGCTGTGGCTGCCGGCTTAATTAATGCTCTTGCCGGTGGCGGTAGTCTGATTACTTTTCCGACGCTGATGGCGGTGGGTATCCCACCGGTAATGGCAAATGTGACTAACACCGTCGCTTTATGTCCCGGTTATCTGGGGGCAACCCTCGCCCAAAAAAAAGACCTGCACGGGCAACAAAAACGGATTCGATTATTACTACCATCGGCAGTTATTGGCGGCATTATCGGTGGTTTTTTGCTGTTAAATAGTAGTGATAAAGTATTTGAGCGCCTGATTCCTTTTCTGATTCTTTTAGCGGCGGCTTTATTGGCTTTTCAAGATACTTTACGCTCTTGGTTGCAGCGGCGACAGGGGGACGAAAATGGTCATATACCAGAAATTTTGGCGGTTTTACCCATCGCTCTCGCTTCAATTTATGGTGGTTATTTTGGAGCGGGTTTAGGGGTGATTGAGTTAGCAATTTTGGGCTTATTTCTCAAGGATAATCTCACGAGATTAAATGCTTTAAAACAGTTGCTTTCTTTGGTGGTTAACGTGGCCGCATCTTGGTTTTTTCTCTTTTCTCATCAGGTATATTGGTCGGCGGCGATAGTGATAGCAATTGGCTCTTTAATTGGGGGTTTATTGGGGGGAAAACTAGCCAGAATTATCTCTCCTAGTTATCTGCGCCAGACTGTGGTAATTCTGAGTATTATTATCGCTATAGTTTATTTTCTTCGTTAATAAACCGAGTTATAGCAGTTACGTCGATTTTTTCCGCTATATAAGGGGCGCATCGTCTGCGCCCAAAATGTCACATTTACGAACACTTTACACCATGATGTCGACGAGGCCATTCAATTAGCCAAATTTAATCATTTCTCGCCCTGCCATCACGGGTAATTCCCCTTTTAAAATCGGGATCAGTGTCTCACGAATTCTGTCCGCATCGGGGGGACAACCAGGCATAAAAATATCGATGGGAATGACTTGATGGACGGGCAGCACTTGATCTAATAATTCGGGAACGATACCGGGTTCTTCTGGTAGTTGAGGTGTGTTATCTCCTAACTCTAAATAAGCTCTTTTTAGCACGGGATCGGCAGTTCCTAACATATTCCGCATAGCGGGAACATTAGCAGTCACGGCGCAATCACCAAAAGAAACGACGGTTTTGGTATTTTGACGGACTAGATGAATTAGTTCTAAATTATCCTGATTAGCGATCGCTCCTTCCACTAAACAGACATCGACATTTTCCGGATAGGTTTTCAGATCGCAGCCGACGGGACTATACACCACGTCAACTTTTTCGGCTAATTCTAACAGCCACTCGTCCAAATCGAGGAAGGACATATGGCATCCCGAACAACCGGCTAACCAGACAGTAGCGAAGCGAATTTTAGACATAATTTTAATTCCTTGTTTGTTAGGTTTGGGCAATAGTGATTACTAGCTAATAGAAAAGCGGCTGTTTACCGAGGGGTGGGTTTTTGCCTGTCTCGACAAGTTCCTGATTATCTGCAATTAAAGAAAAAAGATCGATCCCCTTCCATTCTTGCAAAAATTCACAGATTAGCTGTGGTGTCCAATTTTCACCTCTAAAAAACTTAAAATTTTTCGTGTGGACATTGAGAAAAAAATGCAAGATATTACATTGATCCTGCGCCCCGAAAATAGTCCCCTTGACTGTCCAATTATCCACACTACTGGCGTAATCCTCGATCGCCCGATCTGCCGCCGCCACACGCTCTCGGTATTGATCACAGAATTGACGAAGCATCTGGGGAAATCGCCCAACTTCGGCGAAAAGTTTGATCGCAGACCAAGCTAAATTGGTTGGTTGAGATTGATAATCCACCAGGGATAGACAGCGATCCAAGGCTTGCAGAAAGATCTGTTCGAGATTTGTATCATTCATAACATTATTGATTCCCTTGACGCAGTATGACAGACCAACCATATTGAGCTTGAGCGATTTCGTGAGCAGAAGGCTGATTCATACCCTGATTGATCACTAAATCCGATTCTAAGATTTCGTGTTGTAGAAAGACGCGATCAATCGCCGTTCCCTGTCCTCGCGCCATCCTCAACCACGCCTTTGCCATATCAATACTAGGCCAAAATTCATACTGACTGACACCGCTACCGAAAGCGTAGTCCTTTGCTCGTTGAGTTTCCCGATCAGAAATACCGCAGTAATCGGAAATCAAGGGAATATCTTCATTCATCCCCATAATCTCGTCATACAGAGCCATTTCCTCCCGCAGATACTTAGCATAAATACCTAGATGTCCCCAACGAGCGTTTTGAGAATCTACCATTTTTTGCTAACGCGTCCATTGGTGTTCAGTCCTGGCGTTAACTAAAAATTCCAACTTCGATCGATCTTCCTCTTTTTCAGAAACGGCGGAACCCTTGCGGAATATAGCCCCCGTTGGACAAGCGGCAACACATTTGCCGCAGGAAGTACAGGCAGAAACGCTGCCCCAAGGCTGATCCATTCCCGCGATAATTTTATCTTTTTCGCCGCGATAAGCCAGATCCCAAACGTGCGCCCCTTCAATTTCATCACAGACTCGCACACAACGGGTACAGAGAACACAACGATTATGATCGATACCGAAAAGAGGATGGGAAATATCCACTTCTCGCTTGGGAAAACGGTAGGGAAAACGACTATGATCCATACCCACTTCGATGGCTAAATCTTGTAATTCACAGTTACCATTAGCCACACAAACCGCACAAACGTGATTGCCTTCAGCGAATAATAATTCCACCGTCATGCGGCGATATTCTTTCAGTTTTGGGGTATCGGTATGAACCACCATTCCTTCCGCCACTTCCGTTACACAGGCGGGTAATAATTTATTAATACCTTCAATTTCTACCAAACATAAGCGACAGGCGGCCACTTCGGAAACCCCATCGAGATGACAGAGAGCGGGAATTTTTATTCCTACCTGACTAGCTGCCGCCAGAACTCTCGAACCCGCTTCGATCGCTACATCTTTGCCATCAATGCTTAAAGTGATTACGGACATAAAAATTATTCTCCTTGAGGATAATATCCCTCTCCTTCCCATAGGCCACAGTTTGTGGCCAAGGGTGGGATTTTTACAGAAAGTTTTAACTTAGACAATCGGCTAAGTCTTTTGCGGGGGTAGTAATCGGCTGCAGGTGATAGGTATCGGAGAGGAATTTCAGGACGTTGGGGGAGATAAATGCCGGTAAAGTTGGTCCCAGACGGATATTTTGCATACCTAGATGCAGCAGGGTGAGCAGTACAGCGATCGCTTTTTGTTCGTACCAAGAAATAATTAGGGAGAGGGGAATCTCATTGACGCTAACGTTAAAAGCGTTGGCTAATCCTAGGGCGATTTTGATGGCACTATAGGCATCGTTACATTGTCCCACGTCCATCAGCCGGGGTAATCCTTCGATAGTACCTAATTGTTTGTCGAAAAAGCGGAATTTTCCACAGGCAAGGGTTAAAACGATGCAATCTTCGGGAACTTGTTCCACGAATTCGGTGTAGTAATTGCGATCGGGTTTTGCGCCATCGCAGCCGCCAACTAGGAAGAAGTGACGGATTTTACCCTGTTTAAGGGCATCAACCACCGTATCAGCGACACTAAGAACGGTATTGTGGGCAAATCCTACCATTACCTGCCGAGGTTCGCTTATTTCAGTAAATCCGGGCAATGATTGCGCTTTAGCAATCACGGGACTAAAATCGATCGCACCGTCCACTGTTTCTAAGCGGTTAATATGGGCATAACCCACAGGTCCGAGGGTAAAGAGTTTACTTTCATAGTTTTCGTGGGGGGGCATGAGACAATTAGTAGTTAAAACTATTGCCCCCGGAAACTTAGCAAATTCTTTAGTTTGATTTTGCCAGGCGGTGCCATAATGACCGTAGAGATGGGGATATTTTTCTTTGAGTTTTGGATAACCGTGGGCGGGTAATAATTCTCCGTGGGTATAGACTGTTATCCCAGTATTGGCAGTTTGTGCCAGTAAAGCCGCTAATTGTTTAATATCATGGCCGGAGACTAAAATGGCTTTACCTAGACGCGGATTTAAGGGAACATTTGTCGGTATGGGATGACCGTAGGTTTCGGTATGACCTTGATCTAATAATTCCATGGCTCGCAGGTTTGCTGCCCCGACTTTTAGACAGATTGCCACCCAATCATTCAGGTTTAAATCTCCCCGGTCAATCGCCACTAAAGTCTCTTGGATAACCTGATAAACTGAGTCATCCTCTTGACCTAATTCCTGAGCGTGGAAAGTATAGGAAGCCAGACCTTTAACTCCGTAGATAGCGGTTAACTTTAGGGAAAAAATATCGAGGTCTTGTACTTTTTCAATTAGTTCTAAGGATACTTCTTGACCTTGGCTGACTAGACTCTCATTAAAATTAGGCTGATAGTTAGCAAGTGCAGACCAGTCCAGCGATCCCAATTGTGCTTTTAAATTTTCCCGAATCTCTAAACAACGCTGAATATAATCGGTAAAACGCCGTTGATCGAAGTTAACATTGGTCATGGTGGCGAAAAGCGCCTCACAGGTAAAAATATCGGCTTTGCGAGTAGATATCGCCGCTTCTTTGGCTTTTAAAACCACCGATGCTAATCCCCGCAGACAATAAACTAATAAGTCTTGAACAGCGTTGACTTCGGGACTTTTTCCACAGGCTCCCCACTGATGGCAACCATTACCACTAGCGGTTTGTTCGCATTGTTCACAAAACATAAGTTTTCTCTCTTTTTTTCAGTAGATTGACAGATTAGTGCGATTTTTTCTACTAAATTGAATCCGCTTTTCTGAAAGTCAGTTATCAGCCTCCAACTAGCCAGAATTGTGGATTTTACGACTGTAAAGCTTGTCTTGATATCCTCTACTCTCTGAACTATGTTTTTATTATCTCACCCTTTTGTCCGATCGAGTTCTGTTTTTAGATTTCCTCAAGAATTACCGATTAAACAATTATTTAGTTGTCTTAGTAAATGGAGAAGGGAGCGGGGAGGAACAATCCATAACTTGTGAGTTAATCACACTATTAAAAACGGATTTGGTATGACTCATGAGGACTTAAGAGTTAATTTTTTGCAATAATTGCCGAATGGATTCCGCATCTTGAGCGTTGGGTAGGAGAGCGAGATAGAAGCCTAAATCCCGTTGTGCTTGGCTGAGTTGTCCAATTTGATAGTAAACTAAACCTCGATCGCGTAGCTCTAGGGGATGATTAGGAATGAGCAAAAGTAGTAGATCTATTGTCCGAATTGTCTGAGACCATTGTTGACGATTCAGGTAAATATATTTTAAATTAGTCAGCAAACGTAATAAAATTTGCTGATTGGTAGCAATATTGAGAAAATGTTCTTCTAATTTAACTGGCTGTTGATAAACTTGACTTAATCTTTCTTGACAGTCCTGTTTAAATAAGATTTCACCACCGTGAAAGGGATCGACAAAAATTTCCACTTCCTCGAAATCTGGACGGATAATAAAATGGCCTGGCATACCAATTCCTACCATGGGAAAATCGATCTGTTTGGCAATCTCTAAATAGATAATCGAGAGAGTGAGTGGGATACCCGTGCGGCGATCAATTACGTCATTTAAGTAGCTATTGCGGGGGTCATAGTATTCTTGGGTATTACCAGTAAATTGTAAATCTTCAAACAAATATTGATTGATAACCTTGACTATTTTTAAGGGATATAATCTATCTGGTAAACGTTTTTTGACCTCGTCAGCCATTAAATTTATTCTATTTAAATAGTGATCAATCTTGAGACGGGGATATTCAAAATTGGCTATTTGTAGGGCTGCCTGAGCTAGATTTATTTCCGGGTCAGGATGTTGAATTGTTTCGATGAAAGCTTGGTATAAGAGTTCAAGGGTCATTAGCAAAGGGTATTAATCAGATTATCAACTATTTTAACCGATCCTTCCGGTTTTATGGCCTCTCTTTTCTGATCACCATTAAAGATTCAGCGGTTTAGATGAGCTTTTCTGGGAAGGGTAGCGAGTAATCTTGTCAAGGTCTAGATTAACCACCGCTTTTTCTAAAGGGATCGTGCGACAATTTTTATCTTGATCCCGCACTTGATAAACTAATTGATTTGTCCAATCTAAAGCAGTTAACCAACCACTTTGAGGATGATAAACCCCAGTTTCAATGTCTAGCCAACCGCTGCCGCGAGCTAGTTGCCCCGGTTTGACATCGGGAAAGGTAAAGGTTAAAGTATGACCTGTGATAATTAGTTTATCCTTGAAATAGGGTTGGGTCATGGTATGAAATTCGTTTCTAATCCAACAAAACTGCTCGTTTGTTTGCTGTTCAAGGGGATATTCTGGGTGTACTCCTGCGTGAACTAACCAAATATCTCCTAGGTCTAAATAAGCGGGTAGGGATTGGAACCAATTGATATGCTCGACTGGTATATTATTATTATAACTTAGTAGTGTCGCCGCCCCGCCACTCTCGATCCAACCGTTTAACCATTTTTCAGAAACTTCTTTTCCTGCCAAAGCTTTTAAGAGCATATATTCATGATTACCTAGGAGACATTGGTAGTTATTTTTGATGACAAAATCCACCACTTCCAAGCTCTGCTGTCCTCGATCAATTAAATCTCCCAGAAAATAAACCTCATCCTCACTATCGGGAGCAACTCGGTTTAATAGTCGCAAAAGTGCCTGAAAATTGCCATGCACATCTCCGATAATAATACGACGCGGTTCTTGAGTCTGTTTCCCCATTTTTCTAAAAAACACACACCCCTCCCTAATCCCTGACATTGCTACTCTTTTATCGCTAAAAAAGTAGTTTTTATAAGGTCTTAATTTTATTATAGGACAAGCCTTTGCCTTTGACAGTCACTCCCTCCTAAGAACTGCGGCAGAAAGACTGTAATTGTTTTGTAAAGTATTTTTGCAATCTCTGGACAGAGAGCGGACAGGTTATGGTATTATTTCTTTATGATCAGTTTCTATATAATCGGACATAAGCACACATGATTAAACGCATAGATTTCCATTATATAAAAAAGTATCTCAAAAAAATGCACACTTGTCAAGCATGATCAAAAAAAAAGTTTTTTTTTGAGATTATAATAAAAAAAAATTAGTTTTCTGCTGCTATGATAACCCTAATTAACGCTAGAATTCCCGCCTATCAGGAGCGACAACAAATAGAGATAAATGCTGCTGGAAAGATCGAGAGAATCACGGAGATGGGGGGAAAGAAAAAAGGGGAAAAGATTATCGATATGGAAGGGGATTGGCTATCGTTGGGAGGAGTAGATTTACAGATCAACGGAGGATTAGGATTAGCATTTCCCGACTTAGAAATAACAGATATAGAAACGTTAGATAAGATTAGCGATTATCTGGGGAATCAAGGAATTGATGGTTATCTTCCCACCCTAGTCACCACGTCTGTGGAGAAATTTCAAAAATCCCTCTCAGTAATTGCCAAATATATCGAAAAACAGCAACGGGAAAATCGAGCGAGCGCCCAGGTTTTAGGAGTACATTTAGAGGGACCATTTTTAAACTATGAAAAAAGGGGGGCGCATCCGGGACAATATCTTTTAACCCCAAGTATAGAAACAATAGATCAAATCTTTGGGGACTACTTATCGATCGTAAAAATTATCACCTTAGCCCCAGAATTAGATAGTAGCGGTACGGTAATTAAATACCTAAGCGATCGAGGGATTACCGTCAGCTTAGGACATTCGCAAGCGAGTCAAGAAATAGCCAAAAAAGCCTTTTTCCAGGGAGCAAAAATGGTTACTCATGCCTTCAATGCCATGCCTCCTTTACATCATCGTCAACCGGGGTTATTAGGGGAAGCAATTATCAATCCCGATGTCTATTGTGGGTTAATTGCCGATGGTCAACACATCCATCCAACCATGATAGAATTATTACTAAAAGCCAGTAATTATCATCGAGGAATTTTCTTAGTTAGTGATGCTTTAGCGCCGATCGGTTTAGGGGATGGTGTCTATCCTTGGGACGAGAGAGAAATTGAAGTTAAACAGGGAACAGCAAGACTTTTTGACGGTACTTTAGCGGGAACAACCTTACCCTTATTACAAGGAGTCGCCAATTTAGTTAACTGGGGAATATGTGATTTAGAAACAGCGATTCTTCTAGGCACAGAATCCCCCAGAAAAGCGATCGGATTAGCGGGTTTATCGGTGGGACAACCTGCCAACTTTTTGCGCTGGCAATCGGCATCAAATTGGGAAAGATTGGATTTCCGTCAGCATTTTGGACTCTAACTGTTGAATGAGGGTATCAAGATCGACTTCGAGGCGATCAAAACATTCAGGAGGGGAAAGATCGGGTTGAAAATAAATCAATTTTACCTGACCATCACCGATAGCGACTATAGCCACTTCTTCGCTGGGATTATAGCGATAAATAATCCCAAGCATCTCTTGAATTTTACAATTAACCTTGCGATTTAATTTCTCTAGGGACTCCCTAGAACAACAGACAAAATGAGGCTGAGGTTTAAGATCGATGCCTAGGGTTTCTTGAGCATCTTCTCCCCATTCTGAGAGTAAACCCCACATTAAACCAGCTAATTCCTGTTGATTTTCTTGTACAAATTGATCTAATTGATAGCGCCATTGATTAGCGGGATCATCGGGGATTGGTTGTTCAAATCTCATCATTAGCCTCTTTTCAGTTATCAGTGATCAGTGTTCAGTGTTCAGTGATCAGTGTTCAGTTATCAGTTATCAGTGATCAGTCATCAGTTATCAGTTATCAGTTGTCAGTAATCAGTTATCAGTTGTTCGGGGTAGTTAGACAAGCTATGCCTAGATTAATCTTGATGAGAAGTATATACAACTTTTCCTCTAGATAGGGATTGAATAGGGATAGAACTATTCACCTTTTCAGTTAACGACGGTACTCATCACCGCAATCACCGATTAACTGCAATAAATCCCGGGATTTTTGCAAGACATGATCAATTTTTTGATAGTCTTGGGGAGATAATTGAAAATCGAAAATACGGGCATTTTCTTGGATATGTTCAGCAACACCCAAACGCACCCCGATAATTGCTCCAGCTACGGCTTTTTGTTCGAGAACGTAACGCACTGCCACATTAGGAATGGTGACATGATAGGAATCAGCGATCGCTTTAAGAACGGTTAATAATTCTTGGAATAATTGCCAGTTTCCCCAAGCATCGATCATGTTTTTATATTTCCGTAAACTAGCGGTATTGAGACTCATGGGATTGGGTTCAGGATGACCGAGATATTTTGCCCCTAATAAGCCTCCTGCTAGAGTACCATAGGCCAGTAGATAGATGTTATGTTCTTGGCAAAATTGCGCCATTTTGACGAGGGGACGGCGATCGATCAGGGAAAACTGGACTTGATTGGAGACTATTTTAATCCCGGCGCTGAGAATAATTTTTAAATGTTCCGTGTCGAAATTAGTCAAGGCCAGGTGTTTAATTTTGCCTTCCTGTTGTAATTCTCCTAAAAAATATAAGGCATCTAGATAATTTTTATCGCGATAATCCCACCAGTGAAACTGCAATAAATCGAGACTATCCACATCCATGCGACGCAGGGAAATAGCGATATTTTTTGCGACTATTTCCTTAGTCATTTTACCCGGACGGGGAACCCATTTAGTGAAAGCTTGCAGATTATTTAAAGCATCAATGCCCCTTTGAGCGACTAATTGACGACGAAATTCACCGATAAAATCTTCAGCCGGACCGTAATGATCGGCCAGATCCCAAGTGGTGAAACCGGCATCTAGATAGGAGAACATACTAGAGATCGCTTTTTGGGGTGCGATCGAACCATGGGCGCCTGAAACTTGCCACATTCCGTTCAAAATACGGCAAATTTCCAGATCGGGGGTAAACTGTAAGCGACGAGATTCGGACATGGGGACTTTTCAGTGATCAGTAAACAGTAAACAGTAATCAGTGAAAAGACAGCAGAAAACTGCCATTGAATACTGCTCACTTAATATTCTATTCTCCTACTGACCACTAATCACCGATTACTGATTCAAGACAGATCGATCGTCCCTGTCCAGAAAAAAGCGGCAAAGGGGAAGACTTTCGGAAAAATCTCCCCCTGTTTAGGTTTTTGCTGCTCAATTTTTGCTGGGTTAATATTCCACTTCCAATCGCGCTGCGGTGACAGCATCAAAAGCGAAAGCGAGAACTATAGGCATAGGACAAGCGAGGATGACAGCGATAATTAAAGCTGTCACAGTCAATCCGATCGCCATTCCTAACCAAAGTTTTTCGGCAGGAGATAGACCTTTTTGGCGCTTAATTTTTTGTAACACTTTGGTGGGAATTGGTTCTGGCATCACGGCATTGGGAGGGAATGCCCAATAATTACTGTAGCGTTCGAGAAATAGCTCTGTCCAGCCGTTTTCTTGACACCATTCTTGAATCCATGGTTCGTGAAAGTGTTTCATTGCTTCCCTGTTGACTTTTTCTGGTGATTACTATAAACATCTCTTGATGCGAACTTCATCCTAGCAAAGCTATCTTCAGGGTCGATCGGATTCAATAAAACTTAATATATGAGTAGTCGCTGGGTAAAATGTATTCTAAGATACAGTGCCAGCGAACGACCAGAACGAACCACAAAGACACAAAGGACACAAAGATCGATCGCTCCTATATAAGTTAAACCGATCGCACAAAAGGAAATAATTGTTAAAAAATTTCGGTTCTCGATTCGGTACAGATTGCCTGTAATTTTTGGTCCCAAGTATCGAGGGGAAGGGTATCGAGATAGGCAAAGTCAAAGACAATCCCGATCGAGGGGATAGCTTGCCATTCGGGGGAATGTAGGAGACGATCAAAATAACCTCCCCCGTAACCTAAGCGATAACCTTGGCGATCGCAAGCGACGGCGGGAATTAACAGTAAGTCCACTTCGGCAGGTAAAATGAGAGGAGCGATCGCTGTTGGTTCATAGATGCCATAACGATTTAATTCTAGGGGATCGTCGGCAGTCCAACAGTGCCAAGTCAGGCTATCTGCGTCACAACGGGGAAAACCCCAGCGATGGTGTTGGGAAAATAAGGAACTTAAATCCGGCTCCTGACGATAACTGAAGTAAGCGAGAATGGTTTTAGCGTGGTGAAAGAGGGGTAAAGATTGTAAATTTTTGCAAAGTTGCTGACTATTTTCTTGCCAAATATGCTTAGGAAGCGATCGTCTTTGGGTAATTAGTTGTTTGCGTAATTGGGCTTTTTTGGTAGCGCGATCCATAAAATAGAGATAAATATTTCTGTAGTCACAAGATGCTAAATCTATTTAACTCGCTTTTTGGGCGTTATAACGAGAATATCAAGGCCAATGTGGAAATTTACACGTGGGCAACTTGTCCCTACTGTATTCGTGCTAAATGGTTGCTGGGTTGGAAAGGGGTAAAATACACCGAATACAAGATTGATGGGGATGAAAGCGCTCGTCAAGCCATGGCGGAACGGTCCAACGGTAAACGCAGTGTACCACAGATTTTTATTAATAATGAACATATCGGTGGTTGTGATGATTTGTATGCTTTGGATGGTGAGAAAAAATTAGATAATTTACTGGCTAAATGTGGGACTATCTAAAGTCTATTGACGAAAAAGCCTATGAGAAACATCGGCAATGGATGCAGTTAGCTTTAAATTTAGCAGCAACTGCGGGGGATCGGGGTGATGTGCCGGTGGGAGCGGTTATCGTGGATAAACAGGGACATTTAATCGCTCAAGGGGCTAATTGCAAGGAAAAACACCATGATCCCACCGCTCACGCTGAAATTCTGGCGATTCGTGCCGCTAGTCAAGTTTTAGGCAATTGGCACTTAAATGATTGTACCCTCTACGTCACCCTCGAACCCTGTCCCATGTGTGCCGGGGCAATTATTCAGGCTAGATTAGGATTATTAGTGTACGGTGCTGACGATCCCAAAACAGGAGTTATCCGCACTGTGGCTAATTTTATTGATAGTCCTTTTTCTAACCATCGTTTACCGGTAATTGCGGGAATTTTAGCCAAGGAATCCGGGGAATTATTACAAACATGGTTTGAGAAAAAAAGATGAGAGACATTCCTCGAATTACTGACAGAATTGCTGTCAGTAATTCCCCGACAATTACTTTCCTCCCATATCACCGTTCCCTGCGGTTGAGACGTGGGGCAACCTCGTAATTTAGGCAAGAGTGTGACTGTTGAACTGTTGAATAAGGTTAATTAAGTTGATTGAAAACACTTGAGTCAAAAATGAATGACAGTCTGTTTAAGTTTATGATAACATTACTTTATCGGTCAGTTGACATAGATACACCATCTAAAGATACCGTAAATATACGGTAGATAACGATCAACACACTGTCGTAGTCTAAAATTATGAATCCAGTGAGTTTCTCAACTTGTATTTTATGATATATACTCTAAATATAGCGCACCTACATGAAATGTAAACCCCCTCCGTTTGGCGTCTTGTGATACCTGACTTCTAGAGCCTAGCCGTTCACAAATCAACTAGGCGCACTATATATATTTTTTTATGTTAGGATAACTCACAAATGTATGGTATAAAATAAGATTTATCTGTGTGCTGTAAATTAGAGTGTTTTTACAATATTTAATGGAAGCAACAAAACAATAAATGCACTATGCAACTTACTAACTTTATCTCTAATAAGTCGGATCGATCACAAACTAAAAAATGGCCCAAAACCCTTACATTAGCCTGTTCCTATGCTGGATTATCAGGGAAAAAATCGCTTTGGGATCTAGCTGACTTAGCTTGTAAAGTTGAAACTGAATGGGGAAATCATCCCAATTACCATTTAAAAGCATTGTCTGATGCTTGTGGTATTTCTGAGTCACGATTACAGTTATTAGCGAGAACAGCTAAATTTTATCCCCCAAAAGAACGTTTTCATCAGCTTAGTGTAAGCCATCATATAGAAGCAATGCGAAAAGCTCCTACTGAGGCTCACTACTGGCTCAATCAAGCATTAGAAAAGAAATGGAATAGTACAGATATACGTTTAGCTATTACAGGTAATGGTGATCCTCAAAAATTTTCGTGGTTGAGATGTGGAACATTTTGGTACTTTTCTCATTGCGATCCTCGATTTGGAATTAAATACCCTGGGCGTATTCCGGGGCAAATAGCAGCTAATTTAATTCATTATTTTACTGAACCTGATGATCTTGTGGTAGATTTAATGGCCGGAGGTGGTTCAACTTTAGACGCTGCTCAATTCTTAGATAGACGATGTTTAGGTTATGATTTAGCGTCTGTTCGTTCTGATATTTTAATTAATGATGCTCTTTTAGGCGTTCCAGAAGAAGCTCATGGAGCGAAATTAATTTTTTTAGATCCTCCCTATGGTGCGATTGCCAAAAATTTATACAGTAAACATCCTCACTGTTTATCTCAAATGAATGAAACGGAGTTTATTAACGCTTTAGTTACCATTGGTGATCACTGTCGGCAAGCACTATCACCTGATGGTTATTTGTCCATTTTGATCCAGAATGTTTATGATTGGGAAAATCACACAATCTTTAAGGTTGTTTCTAGTTTTCTTGATAATAATTGGAATTTAGTGAGTCGAATTCAGGCTCCTATTTCTAATCAACAAATTTCATCTAGTGTAATGAAATGGGCGAGAGAAAACCGTAAAATGGTTAATACAGATCGCGATCTTTTAGTTTTTCAAATGAATAAGGAGTAATTGTGTAAATGTACGCTTCAAACTCTAATCTTTATCGTGAACCTATCCCAATCTCCAGCCAATTTGCAGAAGTTTTGGAGTCAGATATCCAAGACTATGTAGAAAATTTACGGCAATTAGATACGCCAGAAATAGCTGAAGGATTACAAAGTTCTCGTAATCGAATGCTATCTGAAAATATTATTCAGCAATCACAGACTGTTCAAGGTTTAGGATCAATGGTAGCGGTTGATGGTGGGAATAATGTTTTAAATATTGGACTAGGAACACAGTGTTTTGTTGTTTCTGTCCTATACTCTTTACGTCAAAACTATGATGTTAGAATTTCAATGGAAAGACTAGCATTTGAAGAAGAAGAAGCAACGGCTTTAATGTACGGAGTTCGTAATGCAATGGAGGTAAGAGATATTTATGATGCAAATGAAAGAGAAAGCTTTTGTATTGTAGATAACTCTTGGGTTTCTTTATTAGAAAATGTTAATCGAGTTTTAGTTAACTACCGACGAAATAATAGCGACGATGATCAACAAAGTTTGTTAAAATTTTTACAGCCAATGCTTTCTCGAAATGGTCATTTTATTGGTATTCTTCAAAATTCTCGCAATATTGCCATTTCTAAAGGTGGGGTTTCACGATTCTATTGCAATCAGTATGGCTCAAATTCTTTAAATTTATTGGATAAGGTTTTCCTTTTAGGCGTTCTACAAGCAGGTGAATATACTAAACCAATTCCTTTATCGGAAAGTGGTTTAGGTAAATTAAATGTACATACAGATAGTATTTTTGAAAGCCAAAATGCTATTAAAGAGATTTATAATGCTACTTTTACCAGTACAGGAGATGTAAATTGTATTTGCTCTACTTACTATAAACCTCATGCTTGGTCGCCAGTAAAAAGAATTGAATTTAATCGGGAGCTTTTAAGAAATGGCAGCAGACTTTTCCATCAAATGTTAGCTACTGTTAGAGATAGCATGATTGTTCCAACAATTTATGAACCGTTAGAGCAGTTTTTAGTTGATCAAGTTGTTAAGCGTCACACAGGACGTTTGCCAAATCTTTATCAAACAGTAGGGGTGGCTAACATCCAAGACTTTAATAGTAATTTGGCCACTCAATTAGTTCGCCGATTCCGCACCTAAAACACTAAGAGGATTTTTTATCATGGTAGAATACATTAGCATTGGCTCAACTCGTAACCGTCAATTTTATGGTATTGTTCGTTCTAGTTCCTTAGGCAATGAATTATTAGGTCGATTAGGGTTTTTAAGATTTAATGCAGGAAATAGCAATATTTCTGTTTTATGTCAAATCATTTCAGTAGATAGACGTAATACCGTTCATGAAGATGGCAGTTTTGGTCCTGTTATTGCAGCAAGAGGTTCTATTCCCTATTTATCATCAATTGGAGATTATGAAGAAGCGATCGCTAAACCTATCGCTCAACAAGTAAATGGAAGTGCTGCACCCTTAAGAGCGAATCCTCCTAGTGGTTCACAAATTGTTAGTTTAGATGATAATTCTTTGATGTCTGAAGAAGAACAAAAAAATCCTCAAATAATTTTTAATAGTTTTGCTCCTGTATCAGAAAGATATTTGAGATATCCAGGGTCATTAGTGGGTGAAGCTATTAATGTCCCTATTATTTGTAAAAGTTTTAATCCTGCTGATGATAATGGTTGGGGTGAAGCTCGCCATGCAATATTTTTGGGAAGATCAGGTAGTGGGAAAACTCATGCTGCCAAAATTATGCTGGCATTATATTTATTATCAACGAGAACAATGGGAGCGTTTATACCTGATGGCAAGGGAGATTTTATTAGACCATCAGGACGTGATTTGAATTTACGGAATTTTTTAGAAGCTAATGGTCGTAATGTTCAAGTTATACATATTGAAGATTTAAGATTAGAAAATACAGATCAACTTCAAGAACTTCTTTCAATTGAAAATTTTCAAAGACTTGTTGCACCTTCTATTGCTCCTGATAAATGGAGATTGCTTTTAGAATTAACTTTAGAGAAATTTACCGATGAAGATGAAAAGCTTATTGTTGAAGGAGACAAGGCTATTAGTCAAGAAAAATTTTTGGAGAAGTTTAATGATAGTTTAGAGTTTGTATATGCTGAAACTGGCAAAAAACTTGATGTTAGAATTGAAAAGCTTAAAAAATCACAAGAAGATAATCTAACAAAAATAACCTCTTTATGGAATCGTGTATTAAAAAGATTTACTGAAGGAGAAAAACTTATAGATATTGTAGATCATGTTTTAATTGAAGGAAAAATTTACTTTCTTGATATTGATAGCTATAATACTTCAGTTAATGTTTTTATACTTGGAACTTTATACAAACGTTTCCGAAGTCGCGCACTTAATCTATATAAAAGTCGACAAAAATATGCAAATGCAATTGTTTATGTCGATGAAGCTAATCGTTTTATCCCTCAATCACCTAAAGATGAAAAACAAAAAGAATTACAAGAAAAATTAATAGACGGAATTAAAACAACAAGACAATATGGTTTAGCTTGGTGGTTAGCGGATCAAAGACCTTCCGCTATTAGTAAAGATGCTTTTACCCAAATGGGAACATTCTTTTTTGGTAAAGGAATGACTGCTGTTGCGGATCAAACTAATATGGAATCAGTTTTAGGAAAAGATGGCTGTAATGTTTATAGTTATGTAGCTACAATGGGAGGAAGTCCATTTGTTGCTAGTGGTCAATTCATTGGAGTTGGTTCGAGTGAATCGGTAGCAGTTCCTATGCAATTTTTCAAGGATTGGCAAACGTTAGCTGATAAAAATAATGAAACTTTAGATGTTTGTATTCAAGCAGGAACAACCAACAACAACTCATAAATGTTACTGAAGATGATTGATCGGCTGATGAGTTAGCTCTTGTAACTTCTCAGCCACTTCAACCCGATGACAACGATGATAATCCATTTCTGCACATAATAGCAAAACCGTTTTTGACTGAGCTTTTTTAGCAATATCTTGTAAAACTTGATCAACTTTTTCCGGTTCAGGGGAAACCCAATGACTTGTCCCTGAAATATTTCCTAAAGTTTTTTCTGACAAATACTCTATTCCTTGTTGATGACACAATTTTTCAAGTTGATCACCATACCATTTGCGACTCCATGCGCGGGGTTTTTCGCGAACATCGATCAGAAAATCAACCTCAAATTCGTTAATATATGCTAAAAGACTATCATAGCTTGAACGATTTCCGTAGCCAAAGGTTAGGATAAATGATTGCTTTGTAGGTGGATTTTTCATGATTCTAAAATAACTCCATTTGATTGAACTTTACTAGGGGAGGATAAAACAAACCAATAATCATAAAAGACTTAGCATGATTTTTGAGATTTCCCACAATAAAATATAAATCTTTACTTTCAAGAAAATCATCTTCTAGTTTTTGTCTAACTTTTTCTAAAGCATACTGTTCAGCTTCTAGTCCTGACAATTGAGATCGATCACGGCACTTGCGATAAAGTTCCATAATTTCCCAATCACTAATTGAGTATTTATGCGGTACATTATCTTCATCCGTGAATTGATAAAAAAATTTATAAGGAATTTTTTCTAAGTCTATATTAGGCTCAAACAAATCTAGTTGATTGAGGACAGTCTGTTGTTTTTGATTCCATTCTCTAGAAGTTTTCTTAGAAAAAAATCTTTCAATTGACTTGGGTTTAATAATCCCTAGGGATTTTCCCTGTGCTTGAATATCGGCGATAGATCTAAATTGTAAAGATAGAACCAGGGATTTTCTTTCTTGCCAATTATTAGTTGTATCTATTTTTCTAATAATTTCCAAGGAATTGTCATCAATTTTAAAGCTTTCTGGACGGTAATCTTGATCATTTCTTTTAATTTTAGCACTAACAATTGCCCAGCGAGGGTAACGTTTATCAAAATCTAAATAACGATATCTGATGGGATAAATTCTAATCCACTGTAGCGGATTTTCCTCTTCACTTAACAATATTCCCGCCGTACAGACTGTCTCTTGATATTTAGTGCTAATAGATGGATAAGTTTTAGTGGCAATTAAAATTTTTCTAGTTTCCATAATATTTAGCCTGAATTATGACCTTTGACAAGCGTAAAGCTTGTATTTTCTTTAAAAATCCTTGTTTTGAAAAGATATTTTATCCTGAAAAAATCGAAAATAGAAATTTTGTGATCAAAGTTTGAATGAATATTAACAAAAAACCTTTATACTTGTCAATACAATTTTCGGAGTATTTTTGATTGAAACCTACGGAGGCAATTCTACCGCATATCCCCAAATCACCAAGCTAATCGCCACTTCCTGTAAAACCGGTGCGAGAATCGGGTAACTTGTGCAAGAAATCGCCTCTCAAATCGATACTATTCCCCCTATCAAAGATTTATTGCCTAATAGTTGGTTTCAGATCAAAACTCAACTAGAAGCGATGCGAAAGGATTATGACTTTATTTCCTAGGAAAAGGCGTTGGGTTTCATGCTTCAAACCAACCTACGTTCTACGTTCTGAAAATTAGGTAACTGACCAGATGAAAATAATCGGTAAAACCCCACACCCTGCCTCTAGAAAAAACTTTTTCAGCAAACCCTAATTAAAGCAATGGTTAAATCCTGATAAAAATCCTCTTGTTTTAACTCCACTTTTGATTGAGAAGCCAGTAAAAGTAAAGCCCAAAAAATCGCCACCTTTTCCTGTGTTGCCGAGTGACTAGAAGGCTTTTCCGCTTGCCATAAATCTAATAAATACTCAAACTCTATCTCCTTTTTCTCTAATTGAAAAAACTTTCTTTGCAAAAAAAAGTCCAGTTCCGCTGCCAATTCCGTCAGGTTTTCTTGGTGGGCTAATTCCGTGATAATTTGTACCGCTTCCCGTCGGGATTGGGGCCGGGGTTTCGGGACAACTACAGGCAGTTTCGGTAAAGCTTCAATCTCTAGGGCGATCTGTTGTAATTGAGTGATTAACTCCTGTAAAGTTACCCGTCTTTTGCGCGGTGGTGGGGCAGCAGTACGACGGCGAATATGATTTTCTAGATAACGGGGTAAAGTTCTTAATTCCCGTTCTAACTCGCTAATTTCCTCATCAATCAGACTTTCTTCTTGCTGTTCCAAAGACAATCTTTCTAGGGTATCAGCCTTAAATAAAACTAACATAGAAGCCCATAAAAAAGCCTGTCCTGATTGGGGTAAATTAGCCTGGGCCATGGCTAAATCTAGATCATTTAATAACCCCAATTCTGCCAAAAAGCGATCGATCACATCAATAACCTGCACATCCCAGGGGTCAATTTCTCCCTGTTCCGCCATTTCTAAAAGAGAGGCGATCGCATCACTGGCCGAGGTGATAGTCATGATTGTAGAATCTTGTAGGATCTCAAAGGATAGAATTTAGCAAGTAAAACCATGGACATATCGATCGCTGACCTGCGCTTGGACTACAATCTCGAAGAATTGCTAGAGTCAGAAACATCTGCCGATCCTTTCATTGTATTTAAACAATGGCTAGAACGGGCGGTATCTTCGGGAAGATTAGAACCCAACGCTATGACTTTAGCCACTATTTCCCCAGAGGGTAAACCCCGGGCCCGCATGGTACTGTTAAAAGACTTCGATCCTCGCGGTTTTGTTCTCTTTACCAACTACCAAAGCGCCAAAGGACAGGAATTAATCGCCAATCCCAATGCAGCCCTAGTGTTTTGGTGGGGAGAATTGCAACGGCAAATTAGGATCGAGGGAACTGTAGAAAAAATCAGCGAGGAGGAATCGGATAACTACTTTTTTGTCCGTCCCTGGGAATCTCGTTTAGGGGCCTGGGCCTCCAATCAAAGTGAAGTGATTTCTGGGCGAGATATACTCGAAAAACGCCTGACAGAACTAAAAGAAGAATATGCGGGTCGTGAAGTTCCCCGTCCTCCTCATTGGGGCGGATTTCGCCTAATTCCTAGTTTAATCGAGTTCTGGCAAGGTCGCCCCAGTCGTCTTCATGATCGTCTCTGTTATTGTCGTCAAGAAGATGGTACTTGGCAAAGGCAACGTTTAGCCCCTTAGTTTGATCTTGACACCTTGTATTAGCAAAATAGCTCGATGCTAATTCAATTTGTCATTTTAGTCTTGAGATAATATTAGGTCGATGTCTTTTCCCAACCCGCGCTTACCTTAGCGATCGGGTTAGGCTATTATGTCATTTGAGAAAGGCAATCCGTCCGCCCTAAAGTCTCAGAAAAACGATAGAATTGAAAGGGTTTTGGTTTGCATCTTTCAAAAATAACTAGAGAATTATGGACATCAATAAAGTTGGACTTCGAGAAACCTTAGAAGCATTGCGGGTTGAACTGAGTAAATCTATTTTAGCCTCTGAGGGTGAGCAGATTCGCTTTCAAGTGGGTGAAATTGAATTAGAGGTTCAATTTGTGGTTGAAAAGTCGAAAGATAGCAAAGGTGGGCTGAAATTTTGGGTAGTAGAAATGGGTGGGGGTGTCACCAATAAAGATACGATAACCCATAGAATTAAAATTCCTTTAAATTTTTGCCAATAGTGGATAAGAGATATACAATAAAAGAGGTGATCACCCCAAAAGAATCTTTTCTAAAGAGGTAATCAATTAATGAGCGATAACAAAAATAATGTTGGTGCTGGTGTTGTGGCTATTCTGACTGCGGCTGCACCAGTTATTGTTGCGGTGACTGGACTAATATCTGTACTTAAGCCATCGCCTGATCCTTCTCCCAAACCAGAAACTCCGACAACAAACGTTTCTCCTCGTCAAGTTCACTCGGAGTCTCCAGCGTCAAAAGTTACGTTTTCCTGTGGAGAAAGTGAATACAATGGGAAAAGTTTTCCTGCAACAATTGCAACCGGTGATGAATCGATTCCAATTATTCTTTGGAAGCTAGATAATAATTATTTTGGTGATAATTGGCCACCGCTAAAAAGGTGTGAGGAAGTTTCTCGGCGATTCCAAAGAATTTATCATCGTGATGGCTTAAAACGTTTAGTTGCCACATTAGAAACCTGGGTTCCCAATAAGGAACTGCCTGTAATCTGTGCTGTTAAATCAGAAAATTCAGTTTGCCATGAGGAGGATTTATTAATTACTTTAGAATCGAAAGATAACCCTGATGATGTTCTAAAAGAGCTATTAAATCGCCACGAATTACCTAGTCAAGAGCCTCCTGTTTTAAGGGGAGAAAAACCACCTAAGACTTTTGCGGAAGGAAAACGAGTTTTTTATGATATTTCTTCAATTATTCCTTCACCGCAATCTCAAAAGAATACCGAAAAAAGTTCGGAAAAACCTGCTTGGTAAAAATAATTCTGAATTTTATTACTCATTCAAATATATTTGAAAATTTTCTGTGGCAAATTATGAAACTCCATAAATTGACAAGCCTTGTCTTTGTTTCTATTTGTATCGCTATATCATTGCCATTTGGATGTTCTTTGACGTTGGCACAGACGACAAAGGAAATGCAAGCGATTGTGAAGAAACCATTGCCTATTTTTGCGGAAGGAAGCAGTGCAGTTCAAACAATAGATACGAATAATCCTGAGACTATTAAGCTTATTGAAGAAGGAATTAAACGCGCAGAGTATAAATTATCTGTATATAAAAAATATTCCAAGGATAGTTATCCAGACCCTCAGCATTATCAAGGCAAACGAATGATAAGTGATTTAATTCAAGAAGCCAACGAACGATTATGTGATTATAATATTAGGCTTGCCGATTTGATAACAAGAGATGAAGAAATTGTAAAATATTGTGGCGATTACTTTAAAGTATTTAACAAAGAATTTGCCGCACAATACAAAAATAATCCATTAGTAGAAGACCCAACTAATATGATGGTCTATTATCCAGAAACGGATATATCAGTGATTAAATCACTTTATAAGGTAATGAAGAAAGAAGGCATTAAAGAAAATCGAAAGTTAATCAAGAGTTTAAAAAATGGGCTTAAGACTCAATCAAACTCAATAAAAGAAACTGGCTACCCTTTACGCTGGGGAATTCATGTCTTAACTATTGGGGAATTAGTTGCAGTAATTAATGATCTCAATTTGATGTTGGCTAGTCATACTAATTCTGTTGATGATTATAAGTCCGCTTTAAATGACTTTAACTTTATGAAGGATAAATATGCGAAATATCTCATGAGAACATTTAGATATGATTCAGATTCATCATTAGCCAAAGAAGGGGCAATGTTAGCTGGAATCGGTCGTCTTCATGAAGCTGAACGCAAATTTGATCAATCATTTGAAAATCTTCCTTTTGAGTCTTTATCTCGTCTTAAGGATTATGAAAATGTTTTAATCAAGCAAAATAAATATGAAAAAGCACTAGAAATATCTGATTTGGGACGTTCTCTCAATCTGCTCCGTAATTGGGCTGATTCCGCTCTTTCAGAAGAACAAAGACAAGAACAGTTAAAAAAGTTAAAAAATGAACCCAGAATGACTATTGATGACTTTAAAAAGATAGCAAGAGTCAAAAATACAACCATTGTCGAATACTCATTACATGAAGATGATAAACTTTTAATTTGGGTAGTTACTCCTGATAGCAATGGGGAGCATCTCACTTATGCAATGAGTATTAATACTTATAGCCGTCAAAAACGAGAAAACAGCAATTCTAAATTTGCCCTGTAGCAAGGGTTTCAGGTTTTAGTTCGCGTAATACGGGGTAAAATTCAACGGGATTAACAAGTTCATTTTACGAGTCTTCAGGCTTTTAGGCATGATTGAGAATTGCTGACTAGAAAATCTTCAACTTGATCACAAAGAGAAATGAGATTATAATATTTATAACTTACAATTCAGGGTAGTGATTCGATAGTAGTGGTAGTCTGAGGAGCTTATGCTTATGTAGCAAGGATAAGGTAGAATATTAATTAATCTGAAAATCATGCCAAATTCCCCTTTTTAATTCGGTTTTTTTCTGACTCCACTCTTTGCCGTCCTTTTTTTCTACTTAACTC
>SFCA01000259.1:0-39690 GCA_007095475.1 Microcystis aeruginosa Ma_QC_C_20070703_M131
TTATAGATGATTTCCTGACCTAAGATCACATTTTATTCTTTTTTCCACTTCAATCTAAGAATTGAGAAAAAAGCAAAACCCTCCATTATACCATAAAAAAATTATGCAAGAGGTCTAATGTAGCCTAGCATATACTTTTCTGTTCGGTTATCCCGATAGAATTAAGGATAAACTGAAGTCTGATGCACAATTTGGAGATTTATTATCGGTTTCTTGCATAGAAGAGAAGACAAAAGCGAGAAAGTCTGACATTCTTGGGATAGGTAGCACGAAAATCGAGGCCATTTCTCACGATGCAAGCTCTGCTAGAAAAAGCTCAGATAGCGTTGAATAAAAAGGACTGGGAGACAGTAAACGCCAGCATACAGCGACTTTTAAACCAAAAAGATGCTGTTGAATCGATTATTAACGATGAAATCCTCGATTTAGCCCTAGAAGCTTTACAAAAATGTGATTTTCAACAGCGATGGGAAATAGCGAAACTATTTCCTCAAATCGGTCAATCGGCGATCGCTCCTTTAATTGCCCTGTTAGAATCCGAAGAACAAGATGGGGAAATGCGCTGGTTTCTGGCGAGAATTCTCAGTCAATTTGACGATCGAGCCTGTATTCTCGCTCTCAGTCAATTATTGCAAAGATCGGAGGAGGAGGAACTCAGCCAAATGGCTGCGGCCGCTTTAGCTAATATCGGCAGTTCTGCCATCTCCAGTTTAGAACAATTACTGTCCGACTCGAACAGGCGTTTTTTAGCCGTACAAGCTTTATCACAAATTCGCCGGCCGGAAATTATCGAACCGCTTTTAACCGTAGTTAAGGATCAATCTAGTGCCATTCGGTCCATGGCGATCGAAGCTTTAAGCAGTTTTCACCATCCCCAGATTACTGCGATGATCCTCGATGCTTTACGGGATCCGGCCATCGAGGTGCGACGGGAAGCAATTAAAGCTAGTAGTTACCTAGCGCCAAGTTATCCCCAAGCAGATTTAGTTAACCATCTGCAACCGCTGTTATTCGATATCCACCTCGAGATCTGTCAAGAAACTGCGATCGCTCTCGGTCGTATCGGCACAGCAACCTCAGCCAAAGCTTTAAATCCACTGCTGCAATCTTCCTTAACTCCCGATAGTTTAAAATTAACTGTAGTGCGAGCATTGGGCTGGATCGAGGATGAGGAAGCTTTAAATTACTTAGAAAAGGCTTTATATAGCGAAAATGTCTTGATTTGTCGGGAAATTATCGCTATTCTCGGCCGGCAACCCTGCCAGAAATTACGCCGACAAGCAGGGGAAATTCTCGGTAATTTTTATCACTCCCGTCCGGCGATCCTCGGTGATACGGGAGTTAAACAGTCTCTAGCGATCGCTTTAGGAGAATTAGAGCGGGATAATAAAAGTATTTTGCTGACTTTAGCAGCCGATGGGGAAGCAATCGTCCGTCTCCATGCTCTCAGCGCCCTGAAAAAGCTAGATCATGGGACTATATAGGGTTTGCGGCAAAAAGTTTGTTGGTGGGGTTAGGAGTCGGTCGTCAGTAGCCGGTCGTCGGTCGTTTCAGGCTTTGTTGTCCTCTTTTTTTTGTACCAGTTTGTGTACTCAAAGATAAAAGGGTTTTACCATTATTGAGCCAGCCCTACATAGAGGACATTATCAAAGGATCAAGCATTACTCCCACTCCTGTAAGTCTCTGAGCCAATTTTGCAGCAAGCTAGTTAATTGAGTACGGCGAGTTTCAAAATTGCCAGCAATTGAGAGCAAGCTAACCCCCACCAGCAATCCGATAATCCATTTAAGCAGAGGATAAAGGGAAATCAAAATTACCAACTGATAGAAAGCATTAGCCACAAAAGTAAAAGTGCCAAGATAGAGGAAGGCGCGAATTCGTAAGGCTAATCCGGCAAAAATTGCCACTAAACTGAGGATGCCAGGCAGGATTCCCGTCTGATGATGAAACCAGAGAGCCGCACTAGCAATAATGCCTGTTCCCAAGAGGCGAAGCAGGTGGCGCAAGGATTTGCCTTGCCTCCCCTGACAGGTAGGTTCTATCCAGACAAGACAGAGGATAGACAATCCGACAAGACTGCTGTAGGCGAAGGGAGTTGCCAGAGAGAAATCCGCCAGCCCAAGGGCGATCGCCCAATTCACTAACAAGAGGGTAAGATAGCGCCACCGGGGTTGCTGCCGCAGCCAAGCCAGCCAAGCATAGAATCCAGCCACCACCAGCAAACTTAGGGGATTGAGCTTGTCTAAACTGCCCCCAAGGGCGAGTCCTGGAAGAACAAGAGCGAGGAATTGCCAAGGACGAGGTGGCCAGCCCCAAAGCCGCCAAGGGAGCAGATAGGTGAAAACAGCCACCCCAGAGGCGATTACTCCCAACCAAGAAACTAGGTATTGAGAGAAGAATTCCATCGGAGGAATAGTATTGACAGCATAGGCCCCAATCCCAGTCGCTTCTAGAATACCCAGATAGACCCAGATTTCAGCGATCGCCTGGTCAGGATGGTTGCGCCCTTGCCAGATAGCATAACGAGTCAAAAAGATACCGGTTGCCAATCCCAACAGTTGATTGACTGCAACGGGATAGAATAAAGCCCCTAGTAACAGGCAACTGCCCAAAGCCCAGTGCAGGTGGGCAACCAACTTCAATTCTGAGGCCGTCAGATACAAGTAGCCAGCCAACCAGGGAGAGAGCAATCGATAGCCGTAAACCAAGCTGGCGGCCAGGGCTGCCATTGCCAAAAATTGATCGCCTTGGGACAGGTCGGCAATTTGATAAAACAATAGCTCGTAGGCTGAGATGGAGATCCCGCCAATTCCCAGGTACAACAAGGGCTTCCTGGCCGGAGAGCGCCGCCCAACTCCGATGGCAATCAGTACCAGTCCCAGAGAACTCAAGCCAGTCCAACTACTGAAAAATCCCCAACGCAGAGCCGCTCCTAGGGCCCCATAGAGCAAGGGTAGGATATTCCAGCTATTGAGCATTTCCCGCCTGTGATCTCTGTGCCACCAATCTCCCAACAGTTGGGTAAGCAATCCCAAGAGAATATTGGCGATCGCTAGGGCAATTAAAGACTGCTTAGTCAGGTTGAGAACTTCGATGGTGAACAGTTCCAAGCTCCAGCCTACCCCGTAGATGCCCCAGTTACTCGGCTCGAGGTAGCTTCGATAGGCGATCGCCCCTAAAGTCAGGGCAGCCGCTAGGACAGGAAGGCTCGAGGCAGCCATCCAATCCGAGTAAACGGCTAGAGAATGGAGAGTCAGGGCGACTAACTCCAGACTACAGAGGGCAATTGCCCAGCCATCGCAGGCGCGGGCATAGAGGAGAGCAAGTGCAGAAGTACGCTGGCTCAACCAATAGCGCAACAGCCAGAGGGAGAGGGGGATAAGGGCGATTGCCCCCGCCAACAGCCAATCTAATCCAGGGAGAGGCAATCTCTCTAGTAAGGCAACGCTCAAGCCCAAGCACAAGCCTACCGTGATGGCAGCCGCTGCTAATTTTTGTAGGCGATGAGTCTGAAAGAACATCAACCCAGTGGCGATCGCCAGGGTGACGAGACGAGTTTCTTCCCCTACCCAGGTGGGAATTTGGGCAACTAGCAGGACTGAGATGCTCAACCAAATGACTAGGTTAGGTTGGCGCGAGGGTTGCCAACTGCGATAAGCTGTCGCCCCCATCAGCAGCCAAGTGGCGATCGCTTCTCTACCGTCTGGAGAATTAAGGACATTGCCAGAAAGCGTCAATAACATCAGGAGCGAGAGGCAAGTTGCCCAACCATCGCTAACCTGGGCATAAATTCTCGCCAAATTATTCGGTAATGCCCTTAAGCATTGGCGGAGAATCCACAAGCTTGTCGCAGTAATTACCCCTGCCAACAGCCAGCTTGCTTCTTGCCGCAATGCCCAACCAAAACTGCCATCCCACAAAGACAGTGCCAGCCAACTCAAGCCAAAACCTACGGTAATCGCTGCTGCTGCTACCTGCTCTAAGTTACGGCTATTGACGAACATCAATCCTGTAGCTATCCCTAAGCTAATTGAGGCAATTCCTGGTTCCAACCCTTGCGGGGGTCGGGCTGTTAAGATAAGCCACTGCCACAGGGCTAAAGCGTCTATACTCAACCAACTGGCAACTTCCCGCCGAGCCAGATTCCAAGTTCCCACCCCAGTCAGGGCCAGGGGAGCCAAACCCCAGACTAAGCCCCACTCTAGCCCCATAAGCGGGCGCTCCAACACAGAGGTCAACTGGGCGAAAACTGCCCCCTGATTGAGGACAAACAAGCCATAGGATAGCCCTGCCAAGATTAGTCCCAGCTTCCAAGTTGTGTGGTGTAGGAGATGGAGCAAGGAAGTAGGAGGAAAGGGCTGTTTCACGCTGAATGCCAATTCCAGCACCGCCAGCATGATTAAAATCACGCCCCAAACTGCCCAACTCAGCCTTGGCCATCCCCAGTCAATCGCCAAAATTAGGGTGAGCAAGCCAGCTAGGTGAGTGAGATAGGCCAGGGAGAGAAAACGGCGGGAAATCTCTTGAAGGGAAGCTAGTTTGACTTGCCGTTGGCTGAAAATTACTAACGCCAGGGTTGAAGCTGCCAAGTTGAGCGTCCTCAAGGCAGGATTGACTAAGGAGCAAAAGGTCAAGGTTGTTCCCCAGAACAAGGCTATCGAGCCGGTAAAAGAGGCTAATTCCCGCTTGCCCAATTGGGAGAACCAATCTGTCAGGAATAGGATTAAGACTAGGTAAGGAAAGAGAACTAAGCTTAGTAACGCCCAAGGGGTAGCTTCAGCGCCAGTTAAACCAGTCCCCAAGGTGATTGCCCCTTGCCTGAAAGTGTCTGGAAGTAAGCGCCAAGCCAGCCACAACCCCTGCAACCCAATCAGCAAGGCTGCTGCCAAGTCGAACTTCCGCCAGGAGTAACCGATGCGTCGGGCAAAAAACAGGAGTGATAAACCACTCACTGCTAGGGCTTGCCAAGGTGTTTCACCCACCGACAGTAACCAACCTAGCAGCAGCAAGCTACCGCCGATACGCTGCCACCAGGAAACAGATTGTCTGGTCTGCCAACTGGCTAACCAGCCGCAAATCCCCACAGCCAGCCCCAATTGGCTAATCTCTACCTGAGCGATAAAAATTGCCCGCACCAGCAGGATAACTAGCCCATAGACGACAATTGCCTCATTTAAGCTAAAAGGGGCTAATCTCTCTCTGCTTGATTCTCCTTCTTGTCTAGCTTTTTCAGGAAAGCGGGAAAGGGCCATCAGAGTTGTTCCCACCACTCCCAAGTAAGTTGCCAGCAAGGGAAACCCCCCAATTGCCCATCCCCAATGCAGATAGCTCAATCCCAAATGATTCGGCAGACTTTGAGAAAATCCTGCCGGGCCAGTTCCCCCGTACCTCCCCCGGAATAGTTGAACTGTTACGGCGGTAAGGGAAAGGGCAGCCACTACCACAATCAACCAGTCTAGAGGGTTGCGCCACAAGCCCAAGCTATCCATGGCCAGAAAATTCATCGGTACTAGCAACAGAGTAACCAGGCGCAAAGCCTGACTGGTCAGGCGCAGGCGCGGCTGTTGGCTACTCCAAAAACTGGCTCCCCAAAAAGCTAAAGTATAAAGCCACAAAACCCCATACTGTCCGGCGCTTGAGAATTTTTCCCAAAAGTTGGCGGCGAGGACACCAGAGGAGATGACCACCATGAAGACTCCCAACAGCAGCAGCCAGAGGACGCTCAATTCTGCCATCAGAGACTGTAACATTTGTCCAAACTGGCTGGGAGTTTCCTGCCGTCGAGGAGATGTTGGCGGCTGTGGCGGGATTCTACGGGGAGCTTCTGGCCGTCGAGAAGGTAGCGCGGGTGGGGGAGTTTGCTGGGAGGAGATGGGGTCTGGCAGCGGCTCTCTGGTAGGGGCAGTTGTCAGTATAGGCATGACACAGGAGAGGTTTTCCCGACACAGTTGCTTGACTTGAGACTCCTCAAGTAATCCTAATTGGAGCCATTGTTCTAAACCTTGTAGTAGAGAGGGATGGGAAGCTCTCACTCTTATAACAACCCGGATTTGAGAAGCAGTCAGCCAGCCTCGCTCCTGCCATTGCCCCAAACCTTCTAAAAAGTTAGATAAAGGGACGCTGGTGGTTATTGTCAGAGCGAGGGTTTCTTGAATTGAATTTTCTCTCGCATTTATTGCTAATTCTAGTCTTTTGTCGGCAATCAACTCTAATTCTAGCCATTGATTGAGAGCTAGTAAAAGTTCGGCTGGCGAGTTGGGATTGACGATTTCTATTGGGATGATTCGCTTCTCTTGAAAGGACATAAGTAATCAGATAAAGTTAAAGTTAACTGTGGAGACAAGGGAATAGGGAACAGTAAGGGTTTCAGCCTTGGTGACATCTCTTAAGAAATTAATCTTATTTAAGCTGTCTTGAAAAAGCGAATAATCTCTCGTACATGATTGAGAAATTGACTGTCTTCTGTCAGTTGTGCGATCGCATTTTGTGCTTCCTGAGATAAGGTTTCATGTTCAACCTGATTTTTCGCCTCCAATTTTTCTAGTAAGGCTTTCAGTCGGGCTAATTCTTGGCGAGTTATTTGGACTTCTTCTTGCTGTATATTTGCTTCGGTATCCAGTTTTTCCCTGATTATTGCCAGATTATCCTCTAAAATAGAGACGCGATTGCGCAACTCTACTACATCCTCTCTGGGATACTCAATCTGTTGTCGAATCATTGACAAACGCACGGCTAAATATTGATAAGCCCGAATCGCCGGACGTAAAGCTGTCAATAATAAAGTTGCACCAGAACTCACATATCCTACTGCACTAATTCCCGTTGCTGCTAAGGTATAAAGTCCAATTCCTGACAGCAAATGTAAGGCGATTGCGAGCCGAATTGACCAACGCGCTACTGTCTTAACATAATCAACTTGTTTCCGATCTACGGGAATATTTTTTTCTTGAGAAATTGCCGCTTCTGCGATGACTTCCTGGGCATCAAAATAAATGTTCCAAGGAACAGTCACAATCACTAACAACCACCAAAAACTGGCGATCCCAATCAACCAATCGATTAAATTTCCTGACGGGATGTGCAACCATTGTAAAACCCCAAAAGCTAGTAAGACTAAGGCTCCAAAAATCACACAAAATCCGATAAATCCTAGGTAGCTTAAAAACATCTCAATCACCTCTTTTTTATTTCTCTTTACTGGCTCTACCGAACTTAGTATGCTAAACTGATGATTGAAAAAGGGAACGGGGAACGGGGAAAAGGGTTGAGATTTTGGCAACAACTAAGAAATGATTATTGAACGAAAAGGTGACGTTATGGACAATAAGCAGAGAATAGTCTGGTTTTTTTTAGTGCTTGAACCTTAGCAAAGCTGAGTCAAAAACATCGCAAACAATTGACAAAAATTGCGGCAATGTCTGTCTATATAAGGGTTTCATTCTTTATAACCCCGTCCATTGCATAAGACAAACCGAAGAACCTGTTATTTTTACATAACAGGTTCGGTAGAACCCTCTTTTTTATGCTAGAAAAAGGTTGGTCAAGTTTCACTAGCGGTTGTGACACTTTGTGAATTTACCCATAAAATAGCCTAATTGTGAACCATAACTTGGCTGTTTGACAACGAGTATAGTGTAGGTTGGGTTGCAGCATGAAACCCAACGCCCGCTCATGTTACGCTACTGCTAACCCATCCTACAAATAATTGTGTCTCCCTACTTAAATTGAGAAAATAAGGGTGATCGATCCATGAAGGTTATCAATTTTTAGAGAATTGTTAGATAAGTATCTAGAGATTTGGAGGATAGAACTTTCAAAGTTTGGTTTTGTAGGTCTAATTCTAAACCCAGTGCTTCTAGGGGGATTACTCCAATTAAAGGATTGCGACCACAGGGTAATTCTAAACATTCAAAAGTTCCCTCGCGACCACAAAGCAATATTTTAGCATCCTGAAAGACTCTCGCTTTGCTCAATCGAGTCGCGGCACTAACATCGACTTCTTTAAGTAAATCTAGCCCCAGTCTGTCAATAATATTAGCAGGTAAACAGAGGGTTGTTGCTCCCGTATCAACTAAAACTTTTGGTAAAGTAACAGAGCGAATTTCTGCAGGAGAGATAAAACCTCTAGCAGCTGCTGATTCATCGGCACGATTAATTATTGTCAAAGGGGTGAAAACTTTGCCCATCGGATTTGTCTGTTTCTTTTCCATATTATTATTTAGTAATCCCTATAATTAGAGAATATATTTTGAGACTAACTAGAGATGAAAGCGGTTACTGATAACTGATACTAAATCTGGTTATTAAAAACTGATTATTTATTCTACCCTTTGCATGAGTGCCTCTCCTCATAACTAGCCTATAATCAACGGATTTAGTATGATTCTAGCTGATAGCTGATAACCAAAAAACTGATTACTGATCACTGATAACTGATTTAAGGTCTTTGCAGGAAGATTAATTCTTCAACGGGGAGGAAATCATAGTATTGACCTTGATTAGCTAAAACTGCGATTAAATGGAGACGAGCATCGGGTTCAATGTGTAATCCTTCCCAGGGGACAGCAATTTCCAAACATTGATTAAAAGAAGCTTTGGCATTACTAGGAACTCGCTGCCAAGTAAAATATTCTTGAGCGACTTCTAACCAAGTAAATTCCGTGATTAAATTTATTCCTAGATGATGATGATAACCGTAATCGAGGGGTGATCGAGGGGGAATATCTGTTAGGGGAATTGGACTTTGCAGACGATGCACTTCGTCATAATACCAGTATAAATGCACTTCAGGCGGGATATCTTTGCCTAATTCTGCCCCCGGTTTCCAATCGAAACGCAGATAAAAATTGAGGTGATCCCAACCGAAAAAGAGCCTTTGTACTAAGGAAGTCCGGTGCATTGTACCACTGGCGCCACCAATTTCGATCCGTCCAGCTTTATCCCAATCCTGTTCGTCCCCAAAACCGTCGATAATGGGGTGAATGAAAGCCAGTGGACGATTACTTTGTTTATCTCCGTGTTCTTCCACCGGTTCGAGCAAATAGGAGGGAATTGGCTCATTTAAAGCTTGATAAAGAGCGATCAGGTGTTCGCGGAAAAGTTGGTCAAAAATTGCGTCATGATTGGAGGAATGACCATAACCAAACCACCAAAACCAATCGGAACCTTCCGCTGCATACAATGCTTCCCACGCGTCGGGGTTATTATCTTCCGTCGCTTCCGGGTGATTAGCGAGGGTTTGACGGGCTAAAATTAGATATTCCCAAGCTTTATTTTTAGCGGGATCGCCGATCCAAGTGGTAAAATTGGCATCGATCCAAGAGCCGCTATGAAGTTGATGGCTGGGTATTTTGGCATTAGCGGGAAAGCGCTCGAGATATTCCGAGACGGTGACTAATTCGATCGCTTGGTGGTCGCTTAAAAGTTGATAAAGGTTCTCTAGGAAGGGTAAACCGTCTTGATGATAGTTTTCCCAACAGTTTTCGCCATCTAGCGCAATGGTAACTAACCAGGGTTTTTCTAGCGTCGTGGTTTCTGCGTTGGTTTTCAGTTGTTCGGCGATCGCTTCTAGGTGTTTAACTAAGTCTGTAGCGGCCTCGGTTGCTTTCATGCCACTATAGCTAAATCCGATCAGATCCGAGAGACGATGATCGCGGAAAACCATGGATAAATTGCCGTTGCTAGTTTCCAGAAGGTAGGGACGATAAAGCAATTCTGGTTCGCTAATATTGCCTTTTTCGTCGCGATGAAAGTAATGTCCCAGGGACCAACCTAACACCCCCTCATCGGAACATAACCACTGAAAACCCTGTTTAGCGACAGCAGGGAGAATCGCGGGACTAACGGATTGTTCTGAGGGCCAAAGTCCTCGAGGTTGTTTATCAAAGCGATCAATGTAGATTTGCCAAGCTTTCCGGAGATGGCGGTAAATATCTTCAGGATAGTGGAAATATTGGCGAGGAAGGGTCATATTCGGCACCGCTACCCGGCCGGCTTCCGAGTTGGCCAGCAGGGGTAAAATCGGATGGGTGTAGGGACTGGTAATGATTTCTAGTTGTCCAGTTTCCTGCATTAACCGATGTTGCGGCAAGATGCGACGCAGAATTTGACGCTGTTTGGAGATAATTCGCTGGCGATCGCTTAAAGTGAAGTTTTTTCCCTGTTCTAACCAAGTAGCGATTTCTGGGTCACGGTGAAAGATAGGATCGATCCAAGCGAGGTTATGCCAAGCCAAGAGATCGCTATAATCTTGGAGATTCCAATGGCTAATACACCAACTATGACCGTTTTCTTGACACTGTGCGTATAATTGGGCGTAACGGGGGTGCGGATCGATCAGGGTACGATGGTTAGCATCGAAAAAGTGTTCGAGGATAAAGTGTTTTTGTGCCAGGGTTAATTGCGCTTCTGGGGTGACGGTGAGAGCAAGATAGGGGTCTATAGCTAGTCCGTTGACGTAATCCTCTAATTGCAGGATTAAAGAGGGGACAAGGTTGACGGTTTGGTGTAATTTTGGGTAACGTTCTAGAATCAGGATTAAATCGAGATAATCTTTCACCCCATGCAGTCGCACCCAGGGTAAGCGATATTGTCCCGAAGCGTCTGCGCGAGTTTGACAGGATTTGTAGAGGGGTTGGTGTTGATGCCAAATAAAAGCGACGTAGAGAGGATAGGTCATGATAATACCGAGAAAAAGTGCATATAACCAGCTTTTTGTCCGTTATTTAGATAATAATGGACGATAAAGCCCATTATAGATTCTTAAAAGTTGATTTTGGTCACTACCATAATCCTATCAACGGGTTTTGAGGGGGTATCGTCTCTTTGTATTTGTTAAAGGATCGGATTCTCCGGCGGTGAGTATTGGGAGTTCAGCAGTAGAATCTCTAATATTATTCGGCCTTACTGTTTACTGTTCACTGTTTACTAGACCTCCTGCAAAAGTCAGTTATCAAGCCGCTATCGGGTTAAAATATCTAAAAATTAAGATAAATTTGACATAATCTCAGTTTTTATGGTGGTGAAAGTCATCTATTGTCTTTTTTATCCTTATTTCTCGGATCATCCTTACCTAACGGAAGATTTTTGATTTTTGCAGGAGATATACTGATGACTGATGACTGAAAACCCCCCTGACTTGATCGACAACATTTTTGAGGATGATAGGATAAGCTGGAATTATCGAAACCGTAGAAATAATAGATAAAATGAGTAATCTCCTCTGGCCGCGTTTTCTCAAGAAAGCTTACCGTCAAGAACCAATAACTAGCTTTATCTTTACCGTAGCGGCAGTAGATGTCATCATCGGGGTTCTAGGACAAAGATGGACACTGCTATCTTTAGGGGCAACGATTATGGCAATCGCTATCTTCGCCAGGTGGCAACAGAGCCAAAAAACCGAGCAAATCAACAAAGAAGAAGCAGCGAGATATTATTTACCGCCCCAATCGGGTCAAGTAGCTTTACCAACCCTGAAAAACGAAAAAAATCGACCGTCTTAGCTCAAAAATCTCACCTTGCTTGGCAATCAATCC
The DNA here is from genome assembly GCA_007095475.1 of Microcystis aeruginosa Ma_QC_C_20070703_M131. Classification (GTDB taxonomy): domain Bacteria; phylum Cyanobacteriota; class Cyanobacteriia; order Cyanobacteriales; family Microcystaceae; genus Microcystis; species Microcystis aeruginosa_I. Next base: position 11,535 of record SFCA01000259.1, read on the forward strand.
CCTCAAAGGCTAGAATCTATAGCACCGTTCATTTGTTAATATTCAAGTAAATTTATGAAATTCCGATTTATGGGTGGGGAGAAACTTGTCGCAGCAATTGTGGTCACTGTCCTAACCACGCTGACAATTGGGCAACATCAGCTTAGTCAGGCCCAAAGTCCCATTGCCCCCCCTAAACCCGCGGCTGAAAGTGGCGAAAAAACCCCAGAAACTATCCTAGTAGAAGGTTTAGGCAGACTTACCCTCGCTAAAACCTTAGAAGGGCAACAATCCACCCCTAATGCTCTGATTTTCAGCCCCGATAACCAATTTGTTCTCGCTGGTGGTAGTGATACGGATCCTCTCCTGAGAATTTGGTCAGTAAAAACAGGGCAAAAAGTTTCCCAAACTCGCGCCCAAAGAACCAGCGTCAAAGCTTTAGCTATTACTCCCAACGAAAAATTATTAGTTAGTAGCGGTTTAGATGGTTCGATTAATTTTTGGAATCTGGCGGAAGGCAAGTATTTAGGAATTGCCCTCGAACACGGTAATACTGTCCTCGCCCTCACCCTTACTCCCGATGGTAAAACTTTAATTAGTGGCGGTTTGGAAGGAATTCGCCTCTGGACAGTGCAACCCCCCCGCCGTCCCCTCTATCGTTTAAATTGGGTGGGTAATTTTGTTTATTCCCTAGGAATGAAATCCGATGGTGTCACCCTGGCTAGTGGTCATGAAAACGGTGAGGTACATTTTTGGGACATCCGCGAGGGCAAATTTTTATCGAAATTTTCCGCCCATCCCCAAGCGGTTAGCAAGCTTTTATACACTCCCGACGGTAAAAATTTAATTACGGGTAGTTTAGACCGCACGATTAAAATCTGGGATACGAGCAATAATAAGTTATTATTTACCCTCATCGGTCATACTGCCCGAATTCGTTCCTTGGCACTCCATCCTAACGGACAAATTCTCGCTAGTGCCAGTAATGACGGTGTGCGTTTATGGGATGTGACGACGGGTAAACAGTTAGCCTGGTTTGATAATAATTCCGACTGGGTGGAATCCCTCGCTTTTAGTCCCGATGGGCAGTATTTGGCTAGTGGTAATTATGATTTTAAAATTCGCCTCTGGCAATTCGTCCGTTAGGCAAAAATGCCCGCATTTAGCCTTTAACTACTTCTAGAAAAGCCGATTTCGCCGCTGCCTGTTCCGCTGCTTTTTTGCTTCTGCCAGTTCCCACTCCTAATTTCTGCTCATTTAACCACACTTCCGCACAAAAACGCTCTTGATCTAAACCATTGATTTCTTTAACTAAATATTGCGGCAGTTTTTTGTATTTTGCTTGTGTCCACTCCTGCAAGGCATCCTTATAATTCTGTCGGGCCGGATCTCGACGAATTTCGGCCGCTTTTTCCCGCAGTGGTTCATCTAACCAAGAACGCACTAAAACCATAGTCTGTGTACTAAGATATAATGCTCCCAAGACCGCCTCAAAAGCATCTGCTAGTCGCGAAATTCTCCCCGCTTGATCAATACTCGTACTACTTGATGCCAACAAATAACGCTCGAAACCGTAGCGATCCGCAAATTCCGCCAGAGTGCGATCGCTAACCATCATCGATCGCAGCGCAGCAAATTCCCCCACGAGCGCCTCTGGATAGGTTTCTAACAATACCTCCGCCGCCACGAGTCTTACCACAGAATCGCCCACAAATTCCAATTGTTCATAATTCTTATCACGGGAAACACTGGGATGAGTTAGAGCTAAATCTAATAAATCCCACCTGACGGGGACATCAGCCGATAAACCCAGCTTTTCCACTAGGGTTTTTAATTGTTTTTGGCGACGCGGATCACTTAAGGACATGGGAGCGGGAATTATAAATTATGAATTATAAATTATGAATTATGAATTATGAAGTGGGGAGATTTTTTTCAATGATCAGTAAAAAGTAAAAAGTAAACAGTAAACAGTGAAATGGTAACAAAGGCCGAATGTCAAGTCTAATTTGTTAAGCTAAAAGCTTTGATGTACTTAGTTTCTACCCTTCTTTTTAGGTAGGAGATTTGCCAGATTCTTTTTTGGAGCCTCTTGCCTTTTGCCTTCAGTAGCTGATCACTGATTACTGACTCCTGAATACTGATTACTGACTCCTGAATACTGATTACTGATAAAGGAGAGAGTCAGACATAAGCCGAATTCTGTATTTCCCAACAGCAGTAAAATTGCTTTTACCTTTGTTGGAATAGAGGTTATCTATCTGGGATAATTGTTACCAATTACCTCAAGCGGTTCCTAAAAACGGGACAGGAAAAAGACCAACCTTTGTCCCCCCACCTTGCTCCCCACCGGGGTTTACCGAGCCAGTACCTCTCGATACTGCTGGTGCGCTCTTACCGCACCTTTGCACCCTTACCCCCAATCAGTGGAAAGTTATCAGTGGAAAGTTATTAGTGGAAAGTTATTAGTTATCAGTGAATTTACTTTCGTTACTGTTTACTGATCACTGTTTACTGATCACTGAAAAAAGGGGGCGGTATTTTTCTGTGGCACTATCCTCACGCTCGCGCGCACTGGACGATTAGGGGTCGAGAAGGTCGTCACCGACCTCCCCTCCCATTCAGAACCGTGCATGAGACTTTCACCTCACACGGCTCCTAGTTTGATTGTTCCTTTGTTAAGGATACAGCTTGACTTCTTTTGGTTGACCTTGTGTTATCCTGTTTAACAGATGATGTCAAACTAGATGATTCTAGGCTTCCATCGGTTGCCGATTTATCATCGTGACAGTGGCGGTGTAGTAATTGAAGGTTTTTATATTCATCCTTTCCGCCTAGGCTTAAAGGGAGAATGTGGTCAACTTCAATTAAATCCGATGGGGTGAAGTATTGTCCACATCGGCTACACTTGCCTTGTTGCTTCTTAAGTAGTTTAGCTACTCTTGTCGGTGTGTCGATTGCTTGTCCTCGTCTGGTCGCCCAGTAAGTCCAATTTCCGTCGTATGGTGTAGCGTCGGGGCGTACTAGGGTGTGTCTGACGATTGGTGTCCAGTTATGTTTCCATAAGTGAAGACCATCTTTGGTTTTAAATAGCCAAGATTCTTGTCTTTCTTTCCCATTGCTGAGTTTAACTGTACCCGGTCTGAAATAGTTACTCAGCTTTTTGTAGTTCGCTTTACTGCATCTTGATATTGTCCATGCCCTTAACATTAACCAGATTGTGTGGTCTAGTTTTGTGAAGGTATCCATAGATACTACTCCTGAGTAGTAGTTAGCCCAACCTCTAATGATTGGGTTTAATTGACTAATCAGGGCTGATTGAGGTGCTGTTTTATGTTTTTTAATTACACCTTTAATCGCTTCTATGTGGGCTTTAACTGCTTTTTGGCTAGGTTTAATGTGGGTTAGGAATGTTTTGGGTATTCCTTTTGTTATTTCACCTGCTTTGTATTTTCCTGCTGGGTATTGTCTGATATTGAATCCTAGAAAATCAAAACCGGGTTCTTCCGTTTTCCCATTATATTCAATGGGGTTAAGTGTATGACACACTCTAGTTTTTTCTGGTTTGAGTTCTAATCCTATCGGTTTTAACCATTCGGAAATAGCAGTCTTGCACTGTTCAATGATTTCGAGTGATGGTGAAATCACTACGAAGTCATCGGCGTACCTTATTAAAACAGCTTGATTCTTATTACCCTTTTTGGGGAATTGAGCTTCAATTAATCTTGCCATTCCATCCAGTGCGATGTTGGCTAGTAGTGGACTTATTACCCCTCCTTGTGGTGTCCCTGTTTCTGTTTTTTCAAATACGCCGTTATCCAAAACTCCTGCTTTAAGCCATTGTTTAATGTCTTTTTTTAGAGAACTTGGACAATGAATTTTGGACAATAGGAAGTTGTGATTAATTCGGTCAAAACACTTGGCAATATCGGCATCTAATACAAAGTAGTTACCTCGATTAATGCTGGTGTATATCCTTGATATTGCGTCTTGGGCAGACCTTCCGGGTCGGAAACCATAGCTGGTTCCTTCCATTTTTGATTCCCATTCTGGTTCCAATGCCGATTTAACCAACGCTTGTCTAGCTCTGTCTTTGATAGTTGGTATTCCTAGGGGGCGTTTTTCATCCTTGCCGGGTTTAGGAATCCATACCCTTCTTAGCGGTTTTGCTTTCAGTGTTCCCTTGATTTCTTCGGTTAGATTTAGCCTTTGTTCTGGAGATACTGCTATCATTCCATCGACTCCTGCTGTTTTCTTTCCTTGATTATCTTGGGTTACTTTGCGAACTGCTAATAGTCGAGCGTAGTACGATTTCACCAATAGACGTTGCAACCTTCTAACCTTTGCATCCTGTCCCGATTTAGCCGCTTGGTATATCCTCTTTTGGAGCTTGAAAACGTATCTTTGGACTTTCGCCCAATTGATAGTTTTCCATACATTCGTAGTCTTAGTGGTTTTCGGTTTCCCGAATCCTTTACCTTCTCTCGATTTCGTCATATAGACTCCTACTAGACTCTATCCTTACAATCAAACCGTAACCCGTTAGCATATCCTGATTATTACTGTCAGGCATTGGCTTTTGGTTACATCTCACACCCTTGAAGGCTTGCGTTTACACTTATCACTACTGAGTATTTCGACCGATACTCAGAGCCTAAAAGGGTTTATCACGTTCCGTTTATATGGGCGTTCCATCTTTAGATTTGTCCTCTCCACCGGGGTACTTTTAAAGGTCTGTGTAAGTGATGGAAAAAATCTCTTACTTTTCCCCTTATTCTTTTGAATGCAGTGTGTCAACCTATTACACTACTCACTTGTTACGATGGTTCAGGTCGGACATTCGGCTCACGCCTAATCATGGATGGTTGGCAGTGGTCTCGATTCTGGTGTTAGGTTACACCTCGGAGCCTTCCGTTCCCCGCTTCAGTCCCAGAGTTGTGACTTCTGAATCCGGGGGTGGCTATCGCCGTTACTCTCACCTTTGTAGCAATTGTAAGTAATTGTTACAAAGTGTTTTGACCTTGAGTCCCCTTGCCTAGTTTTGGTATCAGGTGATACTAAACGTCGGGACATATAAACAGTTATAAGGTTGGTCAGGGTTGACCTCTTAGATTCAGTCAGGGGACTGAAGACCTTACTAGGCGGTTATTTCAGGCATTTCAGCCCTATTTCATGCCTAAACGTTTCGCACTTATCCAGCAAGTGTGGTCTTTCGGGAGTTCGGACTTTCCTCGGAATCATTAATCAAATGACCCCGCAACCTCTAGACCAACTCTCTCCTATTCTCTAGTATGACTTACCAGAGACTCGATCGCTCATATATCCTGGTCAATAATCAGTGATCAGTAAACAGTAAACAGTGAACAGTGAAAAGACAGTAGGAAACTGCTATTTAATACTGCTCGCTTAATACATACTGCTCACTTAAAACTCAAATCTGATAACTGATAACTGATAACTGCTCCATGTCGATCGCTCTCAACGTTAAGATCAAAGGTAATGGCTATCCGATCCTCTGTCTGCACGGTCATCCCGGTTCGGCTGGTAGTATGTCTGTATTTACCGATCATTTTTGCCAACGCTGGCAAACCCTGGCCCCGGATCTGCGCGGCTACGGGAAAAGTCGTTATCGCCTGGATTTTCAGCTAGAAGAACATCTAGAGGATTTAATCGGGCTGCTCGATCGCCAAAAAATCCAGCAATGTTTAATTCTCGGTTGGTCTTTGGGGGGTATAATCGCACTGGAGTTAGTATTGCGGCATCCCGATCGCTTTCCTGGTTTAATTCTCGTGGCCTCGGCCGCGCGGCCTTGGGGTAGTCATCCTCCCATCACTACCACGGATCTGATCTTGACGGGGATGGCGGCAATTCTCAATCAGATCAAACCGGGATGGCGTTGGAATATTGATACTTTTGCCCGTCGTTCCCTGTTTCAGTACCTTTTTTCACAACATCAAGCACTATCCTATCAATATCTCGCTCAAGATGCTGTTCCCGCCTACTTAGGCACTTCTCCAGCTGCTAATCGCGCTCTAAATCGGGCTTTAAAAAAAGGTTACAATTGTTTAAAATCTCTTGACAAAATCACAATTCCCTGCTTGGTTCTGGCGGGGGCAAATGATCGCCATATTACCAGTGCTGCGAGCCAAGAAACGGCCGAAAAACTGAAACTGTCTCAGTGGAAATGTTACCCCGATACGGCCCATCTGTTCCCCTGGGAAATCCCCGACTTAGTTTTAGGGGACATTGATAATTGGTTAGCGGAGCATTTTAGCGATAAACTGGCAGGGTGAAGTGAAAACTACTGCCGTGGTCAGGGACACTATCCACCCAAATTTGACCGTAGTGGGCGCGAATAATCTTGCGACAGACCGATAAACCGATGCCATAACCTTCTTTACCCTCATCCCGTTTGAGACGCACATGACCCTCAAAAATATGCTCTTGTTTTTCTTCGGGGATGCCGGGGCCAGTATCACTGATGCTCACCTGTACTTTTTGAGTAGTACGATGAAGGACAGAAAGGGTAATTGCGCCGCCGGCGGGAGTATATTTGATGCCATTCTCCAGGAGATTAATAATCACCTGTCGGATTAACTCCTCATCAGCATAGACGGGGGGCAGATCTTGGGGGATATCGCTTTGGAGAATTAAAGTCTTTTCCTGAAAAGTATCGGTAAATTGAGACAAAATTTCCTGACAGAGGGATTGGAGATAAAATTTACTCTGTTGGAGAGTGAATTGCGCCGCCATGCTCTTAGAAGCTTGCAGAATATCCGTAATCAAACGGTTCATAATCCGGAACTGTTTGCGGGCCTGTTGGTGCAGTTGTTCTCGTAATTGCAGACTGCGCTCCGTATCTGGTTGATGATAGGCTAATTCTAGGGTTTCCACGGCGATGGAAGCGGCGGTGAGAGGACTGCGTAAATCGTGGGCTAACATAGCCAAAATTTGGTCTTTAAATTTTAATTGTTCTAATAATTCTTCCTTTTCTTGTTTGAGACGAAAAACCTCATCGGCGATGCGGATGAGTTCGCCCGAATGTTCCACCTCTTGAAGTTGTGCATCCTCAGCGGGATGATTTTTGACCTCCTCTTTAATCGCTTTTTGCCAGCGTACCAACCATTTTTTAAACTGTTCCACCAGATTACTGCCTGCGAGGGTATGGCGGGGGCCGGGGGCAATTTTGACCAAGGCGGGGGTAGCTACAAGGCGAAAATGTTCGACTAAATGAGGTTGCTGGCGAATTTCGATGATCTGTAGGTCAATCGGGTAATCAGACTTTAAAGACTGGAGATAGGACTGAATTTGACGGATAATTTCTTGAGAACTGGGACGGTCATCAACAAACAGCAAAAGTTGAATCGAGAGAGGCGTTGTCGTCTCTCTTCCTAAAGCAGTCAGTGGCTCGTTAGATGGGAGCATCGGAAAATTAGTAAACCTAGGGATTGACGAGATCGATCGATGATCGATCGACTTTTATCATATTCTTTATTGTAGAAGCTTAAGATAGTATAAAATCTACTCAACCTAATCTTAAAGTTTTATTCCTTAATTCTAAGAAGAAATCCTATGGCTTTTGGCTATGTTGCCCTAGTTCTCCACGCACATCTCCCTTTCGTCCGCCATCCCGAAAGCGATTACGTCCTCGAAGAAGAATGGTTATACGAAGCAATCACAGAAACCTACATCCCTCTCCTGCAAGTTTTTGAAGGTCTCAAGCGGGACGGTATCGATTTTAAAATGACCATGAGCATGACTCCGCCGTTGGTGTCGATGCTGCGGGATCCGTTACTGCAAGAGCGCTATGAAGAACACTTAGGTAAGTTAGAAGAATTAATTGCTAAAGAAATCGACCATAATCAACATAATGGCCATATTCGCTACTTAGCCGAATATTACGCTGAATCCTTCCAAAGTATCCGACAAACTTGGGAAAAATACGATCGAGATCTGGTCAAAGCCTTTAAACAATTCCTCGACAGTAATAACCTAGAAATTATCACCTGTGGTGCGACCCATGGTTATATGCCCCTGATGAAAATGTACCCACAAGCGGTCTGGGCGCAAATTGAGGTGGCCTGTCAACACTACGAAGAAAATTTCGGTCGTCGTCCCAAGGGCATTTGGTTGCCGGAATGTGCCTACTACGAAGGGGTAGAAAGAATGTTAGCCGATGCGGGCATTCGTTATTTCCTCGTCGATGGCCACGGTATTCTCTACGGTCGTCCGCGCCCCCGTTACGGCAGTTACGCGCCCATTTTCACGGAAACCGGGGTGGCTGCTTTCGGTCGTGACCACGAATCTTCCCAACAGGTTTGGTCTTCCCAAGTCGGTTATCCGGGGGATATAGTTTATCGGGAATTCTATAAAGATTTGGGCTGGGAAGCGGAATACGAGTATATTAAGCCCTATATCATGCCCAACGGTCAACGCAAGAATATAGGCATCAAATACCACAAAATTACTAGCCGGGACGGTGGTTTATCGGAAAAAGGTCTTTATGACCCCTACTGGGCCAAAGAAAAGGCCGCCGAACACGCAGGCAATTTTATGTATAATCGCGAGCGGCAAGTGGAGAGTTTAGCGGGAATTATGGGCCGTCCTCCCCTGGTGGTTTCTCCCTACGATGCCGAGTTATTCGGTCACTGGTGGTATGAGGGACCCTGGTTTATTGATTTTCTGTTCCGTAAGTCTTGGTATGACCAAAATATCTACCAAATGACCCATTTAGCCGATTATCTCCGGGCTAACCCCCATCAGCAGGTCTGTCGTCCTTCCCAATCCAGTTGGGGTTATAAGGGTTTTCACGAATACTGGCTAAATGAAACTAACGCTTGGATCTATCCTCACCTACACAAAGGCACGGAACGGATGATTGAATTAAGTCATCATGAAGCGGAGGATGAATTGCAGGAACGGGCTTTAAATCAGGCGGCCCGGGAGTTATTATTAGCACAATCTTCTGATTGGGCGTTTATTATGCGAACCGGTACGATGGTTCCCTATGCTGTCCGGCGCACTCGTTCCCACCTGCTGCGGTTAAATAAAATCTATGAAGATGTGAAATCCGAGAAGATTGATGCCGGTTGGCTGGAAAAAGTCGAGGAAATCGACAATATTTTCCCCAATATCGATTATCGCGTCTATCGACCCCTGTAATCTTTGTTAGAGATTAATAAAAATTTTGGTGCGTTATGGTTTGTAACGCACCTTGTTGCTTTCTGATTCACTCATTACTTGATCTCCTGTAGATTTCTGCACTATCTACAAAAATAGTACCCAACTTATAATACAGAAGTAGGCATTGGGAATGGATGATGGCTAATAGCGAAAGTGAAGAGCGGCAGATAGCTTTGGCAATATACACAAATATTAGTCCCGTCCGCTGTCCGCTCGACTGCGCTGTTATGGGGCATATTCATCGATTACCCCAAAATTACATCCGTTTCAGCAACTCATCATACTCATCATGTGCGCCAATCCAGTACCAATAAATATGCTCAGACTCTAACAAACCCAAAGCCCGATAGTTAAGGCTGACACGAGCGGAGTAGATCGGTTGCTTTTGACTGACTTGTTGAAACTGAAGGCTGGGGTGATACGGATCTTCTTGCCAGAGTGCATAAGCTTTGGCTGCTTGTTCCTGAACTGATGCAGGAAGATTATTAAGCTGTTTACGAAACGTTTTGGTGACACTTGATTTCATTTTTGTGTCGGAAATACTTCACTGGCTAGAGTAGTTTCACCCATTGCTATTTCCTGACGCACCATCGCAGTCATCTGCTCCCATTGCTCATCTGTTGTGGCAGCAAAACTAGCTTGCCATTTTTGCTCGTCTTTCAACTCATCCAGAAACCGCGATGCGATTGCATCTTGTTGTTCGGGCGGAAGTTGTTGGATTTGGGCGATCACCTGTTGCAGCAGTTTAGTCATAGGTTTATCGCAGTAAATACGGCAATCACATACAGTTCCTCGATTCTAACCGAAGTTCAGAAAAATTTTTCGTCAGACTCAGGAACTATGTAGGCCCCACTACGAACTTATTACAAACATTGCCTCCACCTTGTTCAATAAAAAAGGGGTTAGTTAATACCCCCCTGATTTTTTAGGGCTGCCCGGCCAGTTCCGACTCTAATTTGGCCAGAATCTGGGGTTTAAGTTGATCGAGTTTCTGTTTTAGCATCCGCTTGCTAATTTGCGGGTTGCCAACCCAGGCCGATTGACTATCGGTCAGCCATTGCTGCAAAATTTGGCCTTGATTGGCGGGAATATTAGCGGTGATCACATTTTCACAGATCAGGCCGCCTTCGAGGGGGAAAAATAAAATCCAGTATTGACCAGCTTCGGCGAGGGTTTTGGTCATTTTTTGACCCTGGGGGGTTTTTAAGTCCAAATAACAGGGCAACCAGCGGGGTCCCCATTGACGATGATAGAGGACAGTAATCCAGAGAATCATCGGGTGGGGTGTGGGTAAAAAGAGGAATTGATTATAACGGACACTAGCAACCCGGACGGCGATATCTTCTCGCTCCAACATTGCCCATAAACTGGCAAAAACGCCGTCGTCAGCCCGGAGACAGCGTGGGAAGACAATTTTTTGGCGGGGTTTATCCTCGGGCCAACGAGACTTGAGACAGATATCCCTAGCATGGGCAGCGGAAACACTGGTTCGATCTAAATCATGAGGGGTTTTGGTTTTGCTGGTGTCATTGTCGGTTTTTTTGACTATTTCATTTTTGACCAAGGGTTCCAGGCGTTCGAGAAGTTGTAGTACATCTGTAATACTTTCTGGGCGATCGCTGGGTGCTTTGGCTAAACAGCGTAGGATTAACTGTTCTAATTCTGGCGGTAATTGCAATCTAGGATTAAAGGGACGGGGTTCAGCGTAGTGGTGAACCTCATACCAACCGCCAAAGGAGTGATTATCAGGAAAAAGGGGCGTTTCTCCCGTGATCATCTCGTACATCACAATCCCGAAACTGTAGATATCGGAACGATGATCGAGTTCTTTCCCTTCCATCTGTTCCGGGGAACAATAGGCTAAGGTTCCCATAAACGATTGGGTTTGGGATTCTCCCGATTGGATGAGTTTAGCGATGCCAAAATCGAGAATTTTCACCAATTCCCCCAATCCCGAATCCTGAATCACAATAATATTGCTTGGTTTGATGTCCCGGTGAATAATCGGACAGATCTCGCCTTGGAAGATAATACCCTTATGGGCGCATTCCAAGCCGAAACAAATCTGACGGGTGAGATTGAGGAAACGCGAGAGAGGCAGTGGGTGATATTTGATGATTTCACTCATGCTTTCCCCCTGCAAAAATTCCATGACGTAGAAGGGGACTTCCTTTTCATCTACACCATAATCACGAACTTTAACAATATGAATACTTTTTTCGCCTAAAAGTGCCGAAATAGTCGCCTCTCGCTCGAAACGCTCGCGCATTCTTTTGTTGAGGAGAGTTTGCGAGAGAAATTTCACGGCGACGGTTACGCCACCTAAGAGTTTATCTTCTGCTCGATATACTTGTCCCATGGCACCGCTGCCGATCAACTCGACCAGTTGGTATCGATTGGCAAGTAGGCGCCGATGTCTAGAATCTGCCGACATAACTAGGCTACTGTGTTAAATATAGTGAGTCTGGTGGAGAGAGTTTTTTTAAGAACCGCTGTAATTACTAGGCGATCGAGAGGACTTAACCGGAGAATGCCCTTTTTTTAGGCTAAAAGCATGATTGTTAATACATATTGTCAGGCATTTTTAGTCATTGCCTCTCGGATAATTAATTTTTGGGGGTTGAAAAAAATAAAAAAACTAAGTATAAAGTAGCATAAAATCTCTAAATAGACAATTTGATTGCTGATTATTCGTTCTTGATTCTCCTGACTACTGACTCCTAAATCACTACTACAGGCAAATCCCTAACCCCCCCGAAACTTTTTTGCCGAAAGTGACCGATCTGCGTAATAATCCTTTAATAAAGATTTGTAAACTTTAAAATGATTATCCCTTCGTAGTGCTAGAGATTTAATGAGACGACTAATTGCGATCGAAAAAGCTCTGCTCATCGGTCATATTGTATCGATGGCTTTTGGACTAGCGGGATTGTTGCTAGTCTTGCCCCATGCCGAATTTGTGGCCAATTTACCAGATTTTGGCAAAACCTTCTTTGCTTGGTCAATGGCTGGGGGGGGTGTGGTGTATATGGTGTTAGGAATGGCAGCGGTGGCTGTTTATGCCTATCGGACTCTAGGAGTGTGGCACTGGTTAGGATTCATGGTTCCCGCTATCAGTTTATCCCTTTGTAGCGAACTATTAGGAACCAGTACCGGCTTTCCTTTCGGTCATTATCGTTATCTTTCAGGCTTAGGTTACAAAATTGCGGGTTTAGTCCCCTTTACTATCCCCCTATCTTGGTTTTATCTCGGTTTTAGTGCCTATATTATCGCTCGTGTTGGTTTATCCACTCTTGCTATACCCCAATGGCTACAAAATCTAGGATCGATCGCTATCGGGGCGGTATTATTAACTTCCTGGGATTTTGTCCTAGATCCGGCCATGAGTCAAACTACCATACCCTTCTGGATTTGGGAACAACCGGGGGCCTTCTTTGGGATGCCCTATGAAAATTTTGCCGGTTGGTTCGGTACAGGCTGTGTTTTTATGACGGTAGCCACTTTAATCTGGCAAGTGCAACCGGTGAAACTGCCAAGTCAAGATTTAACCCTGCCTTTTGTGATGTATTTGGGTAATTTTGGCTTTGCTACGGTCATGAGTATGGGTGCCGGTATTTATCCGCCGATTTTCTTAGGATTACTCACCGGTATTCTGCCTTTAACACTCCTCTACAATCGCGCCAAGGCTGTTGCTTCCGGGCAAACAGTGGCAACCAGCGAAGTAACAACCCTAAAAATCCCCGTTGTTTCGGTGAGAGGAGCCAAATAAGTTGTTAACTGAGATAATTCTCGGTGCATTCTGCCTGGGGCTACTGCTGTCTCAGGCTGTTGCCTTTTTTATCCTTCTTTCCCGTCTGCTAAAAGGGGCGCGTCGTCGTCCTCCCCTGACTCCCCAACCTGCCACCCCGGAGATGTTAGGGACAGTAAGCGTGATTGTGCCGACGTTAAACGAAGTGGCCAGGATTGACGGTTGTTTACGGGGATTGAGTCAACAGAGTTACGAAGTGCGAGAAATTCTGATTGTCGATAGCAATTCCCAAGATGGTACGCGGGAAAAAGTCAAAGAGATAGCGGCAAAAGACCCCCGCTTTCGCTTGAAAACCGATTATCCTTTGCCCCCCGATTGGGTAGGTCGTCCCTGGGCGTTACACAATGGTTTTTTGTTTAGTTCTCCTAAAAGTGACTGGATTTTGGGCATTGATGCCGATACCCAACCCCAAGCAAATTTAGTGGCTAGTTTGGTCAAAGCTGCGATCGCAGAAGGTTACGATTTAGTTTCCCTGTCGCCGCAATTTATCCTCTCCTATCCGGGAGAATGGTGGTTACAGCCGGCTTTATTGATGACTTTGCTCTATCGCTTTGATGCGGCCGGAGTGCGCGGGCAAGATCCCCAACGAGTCATGGCCAATGGTCAATGTTTTCTCTGCCGGCGGTCAGTTTTAGCGGCTTTAGACGGTTATAGCGGGGCAAAAGGTTCTTTTTGCGATGATGTCACCCTGGCCCGTCTAGCGGCAACGAAAGGCTATCGGGTGGGATTTCTCGATGGGGCGAAGTTGATTCGCGTGCGGATGTACGAAGGACTTAAGGAAACTTGGCGCGAATGGGGCAGATCCCTTGACCTCAAAGATGCCTCCTATCAGGGGCAATTATGGGGCGATTTAGCTTTATTAGCTCTTACTCAGGGATTACCGATAATTATCACTCCTTTACTGCTCACAGCTTTGATTTTTGGCTACGATTTCCTGAGTTTAAAAATTGTCTTGACTTTAAACCTGCTGCTGTTATTGATTCGTTTTGCCCTTTTATTGGCTGTCTCTCCTAGCTACTATCGGGGCGAAAAAGTCAATCTATCTTCGGGATTATTTTGGCTATCTCCCCTCGCGGATCCGCTGGCAGTTATCCGCATTTTTATCTCTGCTTTTACCCGTCCCCAAAGTTGGCGCGGTCGATTGTATTAAAAATATGGCTCTCTTAGGTTTGGTGGGTAAAATGGATTCTAAGATACAGTCCTGTTGGCGAGGGAGTGGAACGAACCACAAAGACACAGAGGACACAAAGATCGATCCTATGTAAGTTAAACTGATCACACAGAACCTAGAAGAGCCGATAAATTAGGCTTTTAGTCATCACCTAAAATCATGGCTTCCACTTCCTGTTTAGCTTTTTCTAGGTCGTCTTTGGCTTGTTGTTGGAGTTGTTTGGCTTGATTACGAATTGCCGTGATATGCTCACTAATTTCGATTTGTTTTTCAAGAGGAGGGAATGGAATAAGTATTTTTCCTAAAGCTATTTGATTGATTTCTGGAATAACACCTCCATTATTTTCCCTAAAAATCTCCAATTGACCGACTTTACTACGGAGAAATGCTTCAGCATATTCTGGAACAATAATGTTTATATCAAGCTCAACTTTAAAAATATGAGAACTTAAAATTGCATTTTGTATTTCTGGCTCTACTCTACTAATCAAGCCTAATGAACCTGAACGAGAAACTAAAAGACATCTTTCATTTAAAATTATCCTAGATGGAATTTCAGTGACATCAACATATCGAGGAGAGTTATTGTTAATATCATATTTTCCTAAATCTGTAACTCTTAAATAACGAAAACCTCTATTAGAATAATTTCTTATTTCTACACCATTCTGAATATCAGAAGATAAATCTCTTAATCTATTGATAGGGTATTTTCCATTTAAAACTGATTGTTTTAAGAGTTCAAAAATATTTTTATAGTAGTAAGGATCAAACCTATCGCCTGATACCTCGCTTAAATTACGGATAAAAATTCGGTTTTTAATAGTGTTTTCTTCGGGTTCGGGTAACTCAATCCCCAACTCCCCTAACAGATAATCATCAATACTATCTAGTAATCGCTGTGCTTCCAATTCTTTTTGTTTTTTAGCCGCATAAGCATCATCCATTTTTACAACAATTTTATCTTGAATTTCTTTAGGAGGTATCACAACAGGGGTTGGTGACAATTGCTGTAGATTAATATTTTTTTGTGCAGACTGAGGGGCAAGATCGACTAAATAACTCTTTACATACTTGAGATAATAATTCAGATAATCTACAGATAAATTATTGTTTTTAGGTTTAATCGCTACAACACTATCAGGGAAACAAGCAGAATATCTTAAGATTGCTGTATCGCCTATATTTGCGGCAATTGTAATTAATATGATATTAGGCTGAAACAGTTTACTGACTTTTAATCCCTCTTCATTAAGGGTTTGATTATACTGAATATCTCCATGTGTTTCACTTGCAGTCACAACATCTCCAGTTTGTATAAAGGGATATTGACCATTATAAAATCTTGGATCATTACGAGGACGAAAAGAAAATCTTCCTCTACTTAAAAAAGCAACATCAGCTAACTTTTTGACATCATATTTTGTCTTATTAGCTATTAATTCACCTTTAATTGATTTGTAGTATAGTGGATCAAGTCTTTCATTTAAGTCAATACAATTAACAAGAAAAGTTCTAGTTTTATCCACATCAAGACCTAAAAAAAAACCATCCTTACCTGACTCTATCGACTCAATAAACCGCGCAAGCTCCCGACCAATAAAATCTAACTCATTATTATTAGTTGATTTACCCGTTGCATCATAACCAATATCTTCGGCAATCGCCATAAAAATCGGATAATCTTCGATTACCTTTTGCTTTTCTTCCCCATACTTATCACTCAAAGACTCCTTTAAAGCCTCAATTTGGTCATTATATTCCGCCGTGACCGACTTTTTCCACTCCTTATAAAGCTCCGAATCCGTCAACGCTTTACCGGACAAATTTTGAGCATTATCAAAACCTCGTAACTCCTTTAAATGCCGCTTCTTATTATTTTCAATCTTATCCAATAACTTTAAATAATCATTACCTTGCTTAATTTGATCCTGTAAAGCCAGTTTAGCCTGTTGAATACTTTCCGTTACTGCTTGCGAATGCTTCTTCAAAAATAAAACCGAACTTTTAACCCCCGCTCCCGTTGCAGAAAAAGCCGTCTGAGGCATCGAAACCACCGCCACAATGCGATATTTTTCCTCGATTCCCTCCCTGACATACTGCAAACTTGAATTAGTCAAAATACCATCAGGAACCACCATCGCTAAATAGCCACCTTCCTTTAAAAAACGATGACATTGCTCAAGAAATAAAACTTCTGTACTTTGGCTATCCCGCTCCGTTGTTCTACTTTTAGGATTTAACCAATCTACCGCCTTCATCGCAAAGCTATATTGGGATATATAAGCCTGTTCCGTTTGTTTAATAACCGAACCAAAAGGCGGATTAGTAATAACAAAATCAAAGCGATTATATGTAAAGCCTTTATTTTCTGTCCGTTTAATTAAATCTTCACTATCGCGTAAACCATCCGCTGCAATCACATTGGTATGACCATCATCATGGATAATCATATTCATTTTGGCAACCCGGGCAATCTGTTCATTAATTTCAATGCCAAACAAATTACTCTGAGCAAAATTATGCCAATGCTGATAATGTTTGTTATATTCTTTCGGATCCGTTTGATAATTGGGATAGTATTCATCAGCTTCCCTACGAACCTTCTCTAACGCATGAAGCAGAAAACCACCGCTTCCACAAGATGTGTCTAAAACTAAAGAATTGTGCTGGATGGGTAGCACATCCACAATAAACTTAACAATTGGTCGAGGTGTAAAATACTGCCCAAAATCTCCGCGAAAAAATGACCCCATAAACGTCTCAAAAGCTCGACCCTTACTATCTAAGTCTGTTTCGCCTAAATTAATACTTTCCAAATAACCCACCACCGTCCGCAACTTCTCTGGACTTAAGCGAATATCATCCTTAAAAACTTCTGCATCTGCTCGACGGCCTTCTTCATATAAAGCCTTAATGCGCTCACTTAATTGCTTATTTTCCCGTTGTTTTCTTTCCTCCTCTTTTTCATTAGCTTTAGGTGCAACACTAAAGATCTGAAAATCGTAGGGTTCCCCTACCTTGCGAGCTTTCTTTTCATCCCAAATTTTACAAAAAATTAGCTTATCTAACTCGTCAAAAGCCTCTGAGGGATTCAACTCTCCCCCTCCCCATAACGATTGATGAGCCTGCTTAAAACGACGGGTTAACTCATCCTCTGTAACTACTGTTAATTCAAATAACTTTTGTCCATTAGAAATACCACCACCTTTAGCATATTTAAAACGCGCTAATGTTTCCACTCCCGATTGTGGAATATCAGTGATAGTAATTCTTTCCTTTGGCTTTTCTGTTGGTACTTGATAATATTCATCTTTAATCCCGGAAGTTATCCAAACATATTTCGCTCCTTCCGCCACCGCATAACTAAAACCCTGCTCTACTGCCTGAGTAAATTCTAATTCTGAAACCTCTTGTTTTTTACATTCAACAACGATATGAGGCGATTTATGCCCATCATCATTATAAACAATAATATCCGCTTCTTTGGTCGATGATCCCATTACTACGGGAACAAATAACCGAATCCGCTTTTGAGCATAACCATAGGTCAAAACTAATTTTAAAAAAGTCTCAGCTTGTACCTGTTCTTCAGGATTGCTATAATTTCGCTTTTTATTTTGATTAATATAGGTAATATATTTCTGCTCATCATCTAACTTAATTAAGCCTTTTTTTATTCCTTCTTGAATTAAACTCATAAGCGTCTGATGGCCGATTCATTTACTGAGATAAAAAAATTATAATATTAACCTGGCATTTCAGACAACCTACTGTTTAGCCGGTTAAAACTGGGGAATATAATTAAAAAGTTGACTCATGACCACAAACTCCCAACAAATAACCCTGCTGCTCCACCGTCCTCACCTGAGCTTGTCAACCCTTTTTAGAGGAAAGACTCACCACCAACTGCGGAAAGGGGAGATAAATAGCGGGTGTATTAGGCTGCCCTAACACACCCAGAAAAGATTTTAGGAAAAATTAACCGACAACACAGAGAATATCCGATGGGTGACTAGCGGTATTCACTTTGTCATCCATATAGCTAATTTTGCCTTCTGCATCGATGACATAGGTGACGCGCTTAGAATAGCCACCACCATCGACATCATAAGCTTTGGTGATAGCACCATCGGTATCTACTAGCAATTGGAAGGGTAAACCGTATTTTTCTTTAAATTGTGCATGGGAACCCTGGTCATCCCTGCTCACCCCGAAGACTACTATTTCCTTGTCTTGGTATTGTTCGTAGTTATCCCGGAAGCTTTGCGCTTGCTTGGTGCAGCCGGGGGTAAGTAGTCATGCAAAATAAATTTCCTAGTGAAGATAGGCAAGAGGCAAAAGGCAAAAGCTTTATCGAAATGTGTAATTAATTTTGCTTAGGTACTTATCATCTTTGGGATAGAAGTATAAAACTACGACTTTACCTTGAAAATCCGACAGGGAAACGGTTTTTCCAGCTGGAGAGTTTCGAGTTCGACACCGATTTAGCCTCACCTCGTAGCTACAATAATTGCTGCTCTCGTAGGGTGTGTTAATAAAGTATTGACAATGTAAATACATCCTGCCTATACTACAAGTATGGATGTCTTGTCCTCAGTGGCATTACTTTTGTTTGGAATGACGAGAAATCTAGGATTAACCCGATCAACCATGACGGTATTACGTTTCAGCAAGCAGCAGAAGTCTTCTTCGATCCACTGCTGGTTGTTGTTGATGCAAGTCGCAATGATGAGGCACGAGATGCGATCATTGGGTTAGATAGACGGTGGAATCTCCTGTACGTCGTTTATATTGAGCCTGAAAACGACATCATTCGGATCATTTCGGCTCGCAAAGCCACACGCAAGGAACGTGAGTATTATGAAAGTTGAGGCATTAAAAAAACGACTGGAGAGAAATCGCCCTATGATTACAATCACGATTCGTATTCCCGAAG
This sequence comes from Microcystis aeruginosa Ma_QC_C_20070703_M131, assembly GCA_007095475.1. GTDB lineage: Bacteria > Cyanobacteriota > Cyanobacteriia > Cyanobacteriales > Microcystaceae > Microcystis > Microcystis aeruginosa_I. The sequence goes on from SFCA01000259.1 coordinate 30,615, forward strand.
ATGTGATTGAAGATTTAAAGCGGGTTGCACCGTTGCTTGGTTTCTCAGGTTATCAACCTTTGATGCGTGCTTACATTGGACAAGGGCTGCGTGCGGATTTGGAGCGTCTAGAGGGAGATACAATTTCTGCTCTTGTTGCTAGTTTGAAGCGTCATGGTGTAAGTGATGAAGTGCTGCAAGAAGCGTTGAGTGAAGTTACTCCGCGTTAGTCTAGGTTTTCAGTTGTACTGCGATCGCTTGTAGAACATAGAGTTTTATTGAAGATATTCTCATCATAACCCCCCGTCAAACCCTAGATATTCTTCAACAGCTTATCCCTACCTAGGATGAAAATAATTATAAATTTCCTTAGCTAATTGTTCCCCAATTCCTGTCACCTGTTGCAATTGTTCTAGGGAAGCTTCGCGAATATAATCCAGAGAATGAAAATGAGCTAATAAATCTTTTTGTCGCTTAAAACCTAAACCGGGTATCTCATCCAAACGAGAACGGCGACTTTTTTGCATCCTTTGTTGTCGGTGAAAGCTAACAGCAAAGCGGTGCGCTTCATCCCTGACTCGACGCAATAATTGCACTCCGGGTTGTTCCTTATCCGTCTCTAAAGGAGAGGATTCTCCTGGTAAAAAAATCTCCTCTCTCTGTTTAGCTAAACTAACAACTTTTACCTGTTCTAATAAATTCATCTCCCCTAAAACTGTCACCACGGCCGATAATTGTCCCTTTCCCCCATCAATCATAACCAAATCGGGAAAATCATCACTTTCGGCAATATTATCGGGATTTTCGGCATAACGACGGAAACGCCGGCGAATTACTTCTGCTAAACTGGCAAAATCATCGGAATGGCCGATTTTAACCTCGGGATTTTTGATTTTATAGTGACGATAATGTTGATTAGCGGCCACCCCATCGATAAACACCACTCCCGACGCGACTGCATTAGAACCCTGAATATGAGAAATATCATAACCCTCGATGCGGTGGGGTAGTGCCGGTAAATCGAGAATTACCGCTAAATCCTGCAAAGACTGTAAATCTCGGTCGGCGCTTCTTTTCGTCTTTTCTAACTCATAAAGAGCGTTTTTCTCGACCATAGCTAATAAATCCGCTTTACTTTGCCGTTGGGGGACAGTTAACTCGACTTTGCGACCTTTTTTTTCCCTTAACCACCCCGCTAACACCTCACCTTCCGGTAATTCGCAGGGTAACAGGATTTCGCTGGGAATTTCCACCCCTTCCACCGATAAATAATGTTCTTCCAGGACTTTTTGCAGGATTTCTCCCTCGTTTGCTGACTGACTATCGGCAAAAAATCCCAAACGTGCCACCAAACGACCGGAACGCACTTGGAATAATTGTATGCAACAATGCTGCTCGTCCTTAGCTAAAGCGATCGCGTCCCGGGATACGGTATCATCAGGTAAAGAGACTTTTTGATCGGTATTAAGGGCCTGTAATCCGCGAATTTGATCCCTAATCGTGGCCGCTTGTTCAAAATCTAGGTTTTCCGACGCTGCGAGCATCTTTGTCGCTAATTTGTCTAATAATTCCCCCGTCCTTCCCTGAAAAATCATCGCCACTTTCTGCAAGGTTTCTCGATAATCTTGGGGACTAATTAATTTTTGACAAACCCCCGGACAACGACCGATATCATAATTTAAACAGGGACGGTCTTTAAACAGAGGTTGGGGACGTTGACGCAGGGGAAAAGTGCGTTTAATTAGGTGTAAAGTGTAGCGCAGCAGCCTGGTATCGACGTAGGGACCATAATAACGGTCTTTTTGGTTATTTATGCTACGTTTGCGGGTGATAAAAATGCGCGGGTAGGTTTCCGACCAAGTAATACAAATGTATGGATATTTTTTATCGTCCTTGAGGAGAGTATTAAAATGGGGCTGATGTTGTTTAATTAGATTAGCTTCCAGGGCCAAAGATTCTGCTTCCGTGTCGGTGACGATAAATTCAATTTCTGTCACCTGTCGCACCATCAAAGCAATGCGGGGACTGAGGGGTTGACTGGGACGAAAATAGGAACGGACTCTAGACCGGAGTTTTTTGGATTTACCGATGTAGAGAATTTCGCCATTTTGGTCGCGCAGGAAGTAAACCCCCGGTTCGAGGGGAATTTCCCGAAGACGATTTTCTAGGCGATTAGGGTCTTGAATTAGGGTAGAGTTAAGATTATTCCCGAACATCTTTCTATGTTAGACAAAAAAATTACGCCAGTGGGTATTAGCTGACGTTTGGCAAGATATTTAGGGCAAATCTTCACAAAAATTAATAGGCTTCCGATTCGATTTGCTTAATCGGGACGAAACACTCCCCAGGGAGTAGAATCGGTTTATTGTTAAAAATCAATTGGCCGCGATGATTGTCGCGGTTAATAGCGACACCGAAAGGACGTTTACTAACTCGGCTGTTGAGGGTACAGTAGATGCGATAAATGCGTCTGGCTGCCCGTAAGACAGTAGGATCTAACAAAATTGGGATTTCCATATCGACACGCTGTTGTTCTGTTTTCTCGGATAGGCCCACCATATCTCTCGTCTCCCCACGATTAAATTGACGTATTTATTAAATCAATGGTATATGACGATTTCTGAATTTGGCACTTTTGTTAGGATTCTAAAACTTTCAGGATGGCCTGGCCCATAGCTTGGCATCCCACCAAGGTCATACCTTCCGAGAAAATATCTCCAGTACGATAACCGAACTCTAAGACTTTTTCTACGGCTTTTTCCAGCGCGGCTGCCGCTAAAGGCTGATTTAGCCCATATCTTAACATCATAGCAGCACTGAGAATCTGGGCGATCGGATTGGCTTTATCTTGGCCGGCGATATCTGGGGCCGAACCGTGGACAGGTTCAAAAACTCCCACCCCAGCAGTCCCTAAACTAGCGGAGGGTAACATTCCGATACTACCGGTTAACATGGCCGCTTCATCGGAGAGAATATCACCGAATAAATTGCCCGTGACGATAGTATCAAATTGTTTGGGGGCCCGGACTAACTGCATGGCTGCGTTATCGACGTAGAGATGGGAAAGTTCCACATCGGGATAATTAGCGGCGATTTTCGTCACCCGGTCGCGCCAGAGTTGGGAAACATCGAGAACATTAGCTTTATCGACAGAACAGAGTTTCTTGCCGCGTTTTTGGGCAATTTCAAAGGCCACCTTAGCGATGCGGTCCACCTCCGATTCCAAGTAAACCATGGTATTTACACCGCATTTTTCTCCCGTTTCCGTCTCAAAAATCCCCTTCGGTTGACCGAAATAGACACCCCCGGTCAATTCCCGGACGACCATGATATCCACTCCCTCGATAATCTCCCGTTTGAGACTAGAAGCGTCGATTAATTGCGGAAAAATGGTGGCAGGACGTAAATTAGCAAAAAGACCTAAACCGGATCTTAAGCCTAATAATCCCGTTTCTGGCCTTTGCTGCCGGGGCAAATTATCCCATTTATAACCCCCAATAGCAGCCAGGAGAACAGCGTCACTATTTTTACAGGCGCTCAGGGTTGCTTCGGGGAGGGGACTGCCGGTTTCATCAATGGCTGCCCCTCCAATTAAAGCGGTTTGGAAGTCAAACTGGAGGTCAAATTTTTTACCGATGACTTTCAGTATCTCTACGGTGACAGCGAGGATTTCCGGCCCGATGCCATCGCCGGGTAGTAGGGTAATGCGATACTGTTGCGTCATAGTTCTAGAACGGTAAAATAGGTCAGACTCTTGATTATAACATAGTTAGGTGGGCTTTTTTCTCCTGAAAATGTCAATCTTTCTCAGAAAAGCTGGGAAACCGCCGGCGAATTAGCTGGGGAAATTCTCAATCTTCCGGTATTAATTAAAGGGGCAGTTAATCCCCGATAACTACACTAATTCCACATGGGAATCATCCCCAATCATAAAGCGTAAAGCTTTTGGACGTTGGGGAGCAATTTCTAATTTTGCCCGTCGTCCGATAACACTATCAACTATGCGCTGATGAATCCCAATAATCGTGGCATCTTTGAGAATAACACTGTGTTCTATGTCGGCATCAATTAATTTTGTGCCATTAGCTATACTGCTGTAGGGACCGATAAAACAATTCTCAATGTGACAATTTTCTCCAATAATGACAGGGCCGCGAATGGTACTATTAATAATTTTACTACCCTGACCAATTTGTACCCGTCCGATCACCTGACTATTAGGATCAATTTCTCCTAGTAAAGCGATTTCTAGAGAGGTATCGAGGATAATCCGATTGGCTTCTAATAAATCATCTTTTTTACCCGTATCTAACCACCAACCCAGTAGTTTATTGGCTTCTACTGCTTTATTTTGATTGATTAATTCTTGGATAGCGTCGGTAATTTCTAACTCACCCCGGGCCGAAGGTTGAATAGATGCGATCGCTTGATGAATGGTGGGGGCAAAAAAATAAATCCCTACCAAAGCTAAATTTGAGGGAGGTTCTTTGGGTTTTTCGACTAAGTATAAAACTTTGCCGGTTTCATCTACTTTTGCCACCCCAAAAGCACTAGGATTAGACACTTTTCGCAGGAGAATTAAAGCGTCAAGGGACTGTTTTTGGAAAGAGTCTAAAAAGGGCGATAAATCATCCTCGATTAGGTTATCACCCAAGTACATAATAAAGGGGGAATCTCCTAGGAAAGATTGGGCAGTTTTAACCGCGTGAGCTAATCCAGCTGGTTGTTCTTGGCGAATATAAGTTATCTTAGCGCCAAACTGTTCACCACTGCCCGTAGTCTGACGAATTTCTTCTCCGGTTTCGGGACTGATAATAATGCCAATATCGGTAATTCCTGCGGCCACAATTGACTCGATTCCATACCATAAAATCGGTTTATTGGCAACGGGAACTAACTGTTTTGCCCCAGTATAAGTTAGGGGACGTAACCTCGTACCTTTACCACCAGATAAAATTAGTGCTTTCATAGTTTTAAAGATTAAATAGTTGGTTGAGCATAGCTTTGAGGGAATCTCGCCAATAGGGAGGAATATAACCCAATTGTTGCGAGATTTTTTGACTGGAAAGAACCGAATAGGCCGGACGCACTGCTGGGGTAGGATATTCAGCAGTAGTAATGGGAATTACTCTCTGAATTTTTAGGGGAATACCGCTTATTTTTGCCTCCTCAAAAATCGCTTTAGTTAAATCAAACCAACTGGCAACACCGCTATTAGTAAAATTATAGATTCCTGTGGGATTATCGGCATTAATTAAAAGCTGAGTAATGGCCGTGGCGATATCTTTGGCCCAAGCGGGACTTCCCACCTGATCAACAACTACTTTTAACTCCTCTCTTTCCTTGCCTAATCTCAGCATAGTTTTGACAAAATTACTTTTGCCATAACTGCCGTAAACCCAAGCAGTCCGTAGGATAATTGCCTGAGAATTAACAGTCTTAATCTCCTCTTCTCCCCTTAACTTTGATTGTCCATAAACCCCTAAAGGATTAGTTAGATCGGTTTCTAGATAGGGGGTATTTTTTCGACCATCAAAGACATAATCGGTGGAAATATGGAGAAATTTAGCTTTAATTTTCTCGGCAGATTCCGCCATGATTTTTGGGGCTGTAGCATTGATAGAATAGGCTAAATCTGGCTCGGTTTCGGCTTTATCTACTGCCGTATAAGCAGCGGCATTAACCAGATAATCGGGGTGAATTTCCCTAATTAACTGGCCGATTTTTTCCGAGTTAGTTAAATCTAGTTCTTCTCGACCGATACTAATAACTTCGCCCAAGAATGGTAAAGTTACTTGTAACTCTTGTCCCACTTGACCTTTAGCACCAATTAGTAAAACTTTTTTCATCGTCTTTAGGGGAAAACTTCCACGGATTTAAAGGGTTGTCCAGCTTGGTCTTTAGGGGAGAGAATCGGCGGGGTATCTAAGGGCCAGTCAATCCCTAAATCGGCATCATTCCATAAAATAGTTTTTTCGTATTGAGGATAATAATAATTAGTGGTTTTGTAGAGAAATTCTGCTCGATCGGAGAGGACTAGAAAGCCATGGGCAAAACCTTCGGGGATCCAGAAAATACGTTTATTTTCCGCACTTAAAACACAGCCTACCCATTGCCCAAAAGTGGGGGAACTTTGACGCGCATCCACGGCCACATCAAAAACACTACCGCTCACCACTCGCACCAATTTACCCTGGGGATTGGGGATTTGATAGTGCAATCCTCGCAGGACATTTTTTAGGGACATAGAGTGATTATCCTGGACAAAAGTGGTATTGACTCCAGTTTTTTCTCGAAAATCTTTCTGATTAAAACTCTCCAAGAAAAAACCTCGATCGTCTCCGTAAACTTGCGGTTCAATAATTAAAACATCAGGAATTTCCGTCGGAATAACTTTCATAAAATCGGAGACAAGATAACTTTTGCGGGTAGTCTAGCACAAAAGGGTATTTTTTTCTAAAGTTTTTTATTAATCTTTCCTCGGTAACTGAACAATGATAAGATGAGCTTAACTTAGTCAGAGCATAAACGACGTGGTACAAGTCTCTACACACACCGCTACTCAATCTATCCCCGTGGAGGGAGAAGCCTTAAAAAACTGGTTACAGACTAGGGCTAATCAGATTATCGCCGGCGATCGACTCAGTAAGCAAGAGGCCCTAGCTTTAACTGCGATCGAAGGTCAGGAAAATATTTTCAGCTTATGTGAGGCTGCCGATCGCATTCGTCAGGCCTGTTGTGGTAATACGGTGGATTTATGTAGCATTATCAACATAAAATCGGGAAGTTGTTCGGAAAATTGTAGTTTTTGTTCCCAATCCGCCCACCATCCCGGTCAAGATTCGCCTATCTACGGTTTAAAAAGTCGCGAGGAAATCGTCAGCCATGCGAAAGCGGCAGCCGAAGCGGGGGCCAAACGCTTCTGTTTAGTTAGTCAAGGTCGGGGATTAAAGTACAATAGCCCTAAATCGCAGGAATTCGAGGAAATACTGGCCACGGTTCAAGAAATCATCGAAACAGCCAAGATTAAACCCTGTTGCGCTCTGGGAGAGTTAACCCTTGCCCAAGCGCAAGCCTTAAAAGAAGCCGGAGTTACCCGTTATAATCACAATCTGGAAGCTGCCGAGAATTTTTATCCTAACGTGGTCTCCACCCACAGTTGGCAGGATCGGGTAGAAACGGTAAAAAACCTGAAAGCGGCGGGAATTCAAGCTTGTACGGGGGGAATTATCGGTATGGGGGAAAGTTGGACCGATCGCATTGATTTAGCTTTTTCTCTGGCGGAATTAGAAGTGGAATCAGTGCCGATTAACCTATTAAACCCCAGAAGTGGCACCCCTCTAGGTCATTTACCCAAACTGGACCCTTTTACTGCCCTAAAAGCGATCGCTATTTTCCGGTTTATCTTACCCCAACAAATCCTCCGTTATGCCGGGGGACGAGAGGCAGTCATGGGAGAATTGCAAAATCTGGGGCTAAAATCGGGAATTAATGCTATGCTGATTGGGCATTATTTGACCACTCTAGGACAACCGCCCCAACAGGATCAGGCGATGTTGGCTGATCTTAGTTTAATAGGAGGAGAAGCCCCCATCCCCGGTGAATACCAACCCCAACAGGCAACCTAAATCACGTCGAGGACGAGAATCTCCGCCGCGGCGCGCTTCCGCATCGGTTCCCAATGAGTTACTCTGGGCCTTGATTGGTTTGTTGCTGACAATTTTTAGTACGTTTGTTCCAGTAAGCCTAGCTAGTTGGTCGCCTGCGGGTCTATCTTCGCAAAAACTAGGCATAACTTACCAAATTGGGGCAGTATTGTTAACGGGCTGTCTGGGGGGCAAAAATGCCGGGCTTCTTGCCCAGGTGGCCTATATTTTTCTCGGTTTAACTTGGTTGCCCGTGTTTGCCCAGGGTGGGGGAATGGGTTATCTGAAAGAACCCAGTTTTGGCTATATTTTAGGCTTTATGCCGGGGGCATGGCTGTGTGGTTGGTTGGCTTTTCGCTGGCGGGCTAAGATAGAAACCCTAGCTTTAAGTGCTTTTGCCGGTTTGTTAGTGATTCATCTGTGCGGTTTATTATATATGCTGGGATTGTCGATTTTTCAGCCCCAAGCCAGTCAAATCACCTTTCCCGATAGTTTGCCCACCCTATTTATGAATTATTCAGTCTGGCCATTTTTAGGGCAATTAGTAGTAATTTGTGTGGTGGTAATTATTGCTTTTTTCTTCCGTAAATTATTATTTTATTGATGCCACAGCCAATGTTAAAAAAGAATCGCTGGTTTTGGATAGTGGCGGTTATCGGTCTAATTTTAGACCAAGTAACTAAGTATATAACCGTGCAGAGTTTTGAGCAAATTGGTGATACTTTCCCGATTATTCCGGGGGTTTTTCATTTTACCTATGTGATTAATACTGGGGCGGCTTTTAGTGCTTTTCGTGGCGGTGTTGGTTGGCTAAAATGGCTATCCTTATTGGTTAGTTTGGCATTAATGTCTTTTGCTTACTTTGGATCGCATTTAAGTCGTTGGGAACAATTAGCCTACGGTTTTATTTTAGCAGGAGCTTTCGGTAATGGTATCGATCGCTTTTTGTTTGGTTATGTGGTGGATTTTCTCGATTTTAGATTGATTAATTTTCCTGTTTTTAATCTGGCTGATGTTTTTATTAATATCGGGATTATTTGCCTCTTAATTTCTACCTTTCCCCACAAGTCAAGGGTCCCGTAGGGGCGAAGCATTCGAGCGATAACCTATCGCTGAAACCGTAGATTTCCTATCCGAATGCTTCGCCCTTACTTTTTCTGTTCAAAAAAATTGGGGATTTAGTATTATATTCCTGGAGTACTGATCATTTAAATATTTTGCAAATCCAGATAATTCCTGTTGAGTACCAATCATAATAAATCCGTTGAGTATAAGCTACATATCAGCAGAGGCACTCATGCAAAAGGCAACCCCCCCAACCCCCCGACATCGGGCTATCCATTAGTCGGATCTTTCTTAACAAAAAGAGAAGAAACTTAAAAAAAGGGGAAACGATTGATAGGTATAGTTTTGAAAGAAGGAATCAAGGTGGAGGTGAGCAAAAAAATGGA